>NZ_VJNT01000012.1:0-102511 GCF_008633895.1 Campylobacter sp. LR264d | reverse complement strand
GCTTTAAAGATATTTCATTACTTAAAGCCTTAATTTCATCTTGTAAGGTATTAATTGTGTTTATATTGCCTGTTATATTAATGTTTTCAACCTCTTTTTTTACTTCTTCAAATTGATTTTGTAATTCTTTAAGACCTTCATTTTCTTCTAAATAGGTGGTTATTAATTCTTGTAAAGTTTGACTTATTAATTCATCAAAAGAAGAAGAATCAATACTGTCAAAATTATCAAGTATTATTTTAAGCTGAGTTTGTAACTCAATCAAAGCATTAATTTGAGTTTGTAAAAGTATATTTAAATTTTCATTCATAATAAATCCTTAAAAATAGTTTAAAAATCCTTAAAAATTAAGGATTTTTAGCGCTTTCTATTTCTGTTAAAGCTGTAGTTTTAGCGCTTTCTATTTCTGTTAAAGCTGTAGTTTTAGCGGTTTCTATTTCTTGGCTAAGATTATCTTTAAGTTCGTTAAATTCAATTATAATATTTTCTTTTAACTCATTTAATTCATTTTTAGACCTTTCTACTATTTCATTAATAAGTATTTCATTTTGAGTTTTTAAATCCTTGAAACTTTGAAAAAGAGAGGTTATATCGCTATCAAAGCTTGATAAATCTCCAAAGGCAAGTTCAACCCTTTGCCTTAAATCTTGTAAAATAGTAGCTGAGTTTTGTATATTTTCAAGATAAAAATTAATTTTTTGATAGTCATTTTCTATTAATTCGCTAGGCGTTTTTACAATACTTATAATACTTTCTTTTATTTCGCTATTTGTAAGCAAAGAATTATAAGTTATTTCAAGACTACCATTTTCATTACCAAGGGTTACTTTTAAAGCCTTAAAAGCCTCATTATATTCGCTTATAGTATGAGAAAAAGTAACAGTACCACTTTCATCTATTAAATTATTATATTCGCTATTTAGTGTTAAATTATTAGCGGTTAATGTAATAATAAATTTTGTATTAAGTTGCTCTTCATTTAAATCCTCATAAGAAAAACTTAAGCCACTATCAAATATAGACCCACTAAGGCCTGTATAATTTGAAACCTTATTTAAAATCAAATTTGCCATTTTTTACTCCTTAATTTGTTTTAGCGTATTTTTAAAAATTGTGTTTTCTAGTGTAAATAAATAATTATAAATATTAGCCAATTGCTTAATATTAGAAACTTGTACGTCTTTAATAAGACTTGTTTTGCTTTCTTGTACAAAATGTTTAAAATCAATCTTTTTTAATAAATAATTTGAATTAAAATTTTCAATTAAACTATTAATTGAAAGAATTTGAGCATCAAAGTTATTACTAATTATCTTTAATTTTTCATAATTTTCAGTATCTCTTAAAAGTTCTAAAAGGGCAGCTATTTCATTTTTATGCTCTAAAATAATATTTTTTAAATTATTAACTTCATCACTTATTTTAATAAATTCTTCGCCTTTTTCTTCCATTAAAACACTAGTTTCATTAAGCAAATTTTGTAAGGTTTGAAAATCCTTTTCTTTTTGATTAATTAAGCTTTCAAAATTACTTATTTGTGTTGACATATTTTCTAAATTTTGATTTAAATTATCTTGTAAATTTTTAAGGCTTTCATCATGGCTTAAAAAATTGTTTTCAATATTATTAAAACTCTCATTTAAAGATTTAAAAATATTATACATTTCATTAACGCCAAGCAAGGTTAGTTTAACTTGTTCTAAAAAGGCGTTGTCATTTGCTAAAACTTCTTTAATTTGCTCTTCAATACTCAACTCACTAGCCATTATTACTCCTTTTTTTTTAACTAAGATATTTTAAATTAATGTAATTTTTAAAAAAAGGGTTAAAGGCTTTTTTTGCTTAAAATATTGTGTATAAAAGGCATAATAATATTTTTTTTTAATAATAATATCATTTTTAAAAAATAACCCACCTCGCATGAGTTATTTTTAATTTAAAAAAAAAAAAAAATAACTTACAAGAAAGCCAACCCACAATTTTTAAACCCATTTTGCAACACATCTTTCAAAGCTAAATTTTTAAAATATTCTCTCACAAGTCATAGCTACTCGCACACGATTTTTTAATATTTTTTTTACACCAACGCACACAACCTTAAAAATATAATTATTTTTTAAGTTTTTTTACCTTTTCACGCTACACACAATTTTTAATTTAATATAAAACTTCACCACGCTACACGAAAAAAAAAATAAAAAAACTTACAAAAAAAAAGAAAGCAATTAATAAAAAATGAAAAAGTTAAAAATTAATATAAAATTGCAGGCGCGCTTTTAATTTTAAAAAAATATTTAAAATGCAATTTTGCAAAAAGCCAACCAATTTATATAAAAACCAATCAAGCCCCGACTTTTTTAAGCTTTAATTAAGTTTAAAAGGTTTAAAACCTTAACCAAAAAGAGCAATTTTTATAAAATAAACATTAAAAATAAGCCATTATTATATAAAATTGCAAAAAAATGAAATATTTTTTTAAAAAAACTTGACAAAAAATGCAAAAAAAGATTATAATATTTACAGTTTTTTTAAAATTAGTGGCATATTTTGTGCCATTTTTAAAAAAATATAAAAAAATTGTTATGAAAAAATAGGACTTTAAAGCCTATAAAACCTACTAAAAATTACTTGTAGAATATCTTTTTTAATTTGATTAAAGATATTTATTAAAAAACCACTACTACTTGGTCACAACATAGCTCATTTTATAAAGGATTAAACGCTTCTATCATAAAATCAACCACAGCCCTTGGTGTAAAATATTGTCCTAAATCACCTTTAAAAGTAGTGCTTAAAAATTTTCAAAGGCAATACCTTTAATATCAGCAGAAGTTAAGGAAAGATTATATTTTTCTAATTCCTTGACTATATTTTTAATGGTACTATCTTTTAATTCTATTTTTTCATTTTCCATAAAATTTTATCTCTCGAAAATTCCTTTTTAGTTTGATCAAACATATCTTTAAAAACACTTTCGTTAAAATTTCTACCAGGGTCATTTTCCTTATCTTCTATATATTTTAAAGAAAAAATATTTGTTGTAGGACTTATCTGTTTTAAAGCATTTCTTTCGATATGAACCTTCATAAATAAAACCTTTGCAATCTCATCAAAGGTCTTTGCTGTGTCGTGTTTTTCTGCGTTTCTTATTATATCACGGCATTTATTAAGCACTTTGTTAAATTCATCTTTTTTAAAAACTACTATAGATTTTAATAATCTTTGTCTTTCTTTTTCATCATCATCGTTTTTTTTGTATATCTATAATTTCTTTTACATGACCTATATCTATGTAAACATTATCAGATTTGCATTCTACGATTATAAAAGGATTATTGTTTTTTGCTATATCACTAGCATTTTTTAAATTACTAACTGAATCTCTCTCCGTTGCCTTGTAAGTATTAATTCTTTTTACATTTAATTTAGATTATATTTGTATTCGTTCACTAAAGTACATACAAATTTTTGTATAATTATTTTCTCAGGTCTTATAGTGAACCATTTTTGAATATGAGAATAAATTTGACCTTTTTCATTTGTTTATTTTTACTTTTAATTTTTGCATTTTTTTCCTTTGTAAATTTAATAAATTCTTAAATTTACCAACACCGAATGAAAAAAAGAAACAAAGCAAAAAATATAAATTTGACAGATTTTGCAAATATTTATATCGTAAACGAACATGAAATAGAGTATTTTACAAAATATTATACAAAACAAATTATAAATAAAATAGGAAGAAACATAAGCAAAAACAGCCGTTTTAACTCTCTCTCGTATCAGCAATTTAACGATAAATTAATTCAGCTTCCAAGTTTGACACAATTTATAAATAATCAAATAAAATTAAAAAATCATAAACTTACCATAAATGAACAAATCAAATGTATTGTAAAAAATAGAAATTTCCAAAATGTTTGACGTAATAAATTAGCAGATGAAGTAATAGCCTATACAAAAAAATGGAACAATAAGTTGTCCATTTAGCGGTATTGAGGCAAGTAGAGAAAACTTTTTAATATTATTTAGGGCTTCGCATATAAAAAGTTACAAAAATAGTGATTTAAAAGAAATATATGACATACATAATGGTTTACTTTTATCTGCCAATATGGATGCTTTATTTGATAAACATTTAATAAGTATTGATAACAATAGACGATTAAAACTTTCCTACCTGTTTGGTAATGAAAATGGTAATTTTGCAGACAATCTTTATATATACAATGATAAAAAATATCAAATTTTTTTCTAAACGATCAAAGAATACGTTTTATGTCTTGGCATTATAAACAATTTTTAATCAAAGAACAAAAGAGAAAAAATGCTTAAAATTGCCACAGTTTTTAGTGGAATAGGTGCATTTAAATTTGCATTAAAACGTTTAAATTTTCCACACAAAACAATATTTGCTTGTGACAATAGTGATATAAACTTAACAATAGATTATGATAAAGAATTAAAAACTATTAAATGCTTAAAAAGTCCCAAAGAAAAAGAAGAATATTGTTATAAACTTTATGAAAATAACTCTAAAAAACACAATTTTATTCGTGATACTTACTTAGCAAATTACAAATGTGATTACTTTTTTAAGGATATTAGACTTTTGGATGGGATTGATTTTAAAAGACAAATTGATATCTTAGTAGGTGGGTCACCTTGTCAAAGTTTTTCACAAATTGGTCGCCAAATGGGTCTTAGTGATACGCGTGGGACACTATTTTATGATTATGCAAGAATAATACAAGAAATTAAACCAAAGGTTTTTATTTATGAAAATATCTCAAATTTATTAAGACACGATAAGGGTAAAACTTGGAATATTATGCAAAACGTATTTGGCTCACTTGGCTATGTCTTAAAATATCAACTTTTAGATAATAGAAATTATAATATACCACAAGATAGAAAACGAATTTTTATTATAGCTTTTAAAAACGCACATTTTGCTAATAACTTTAAATTTCCAAAACCAGAAAAACTTAAATTTAGTATGCAAGACTTCTTTTAGATAATTGTAAATTTAGAAATTTTACTAGTGAAAATGGAAAACTTAAAATAAAAAAATCACCTAGTGTTGTAGATGATAAATATTTTTTAAGTGAAAAGTTAAAAGCCTATGTTTTAAGTCCAGGTACTAAGAATTTTTATCATCAAAATGCTAAAACTGATTTAAAAATAGCCCGTGCAATCCTTTCCACTCAAGGTAACTCTCATAGGGCTAGTATTAATAATTATGTAACTACAAATAATAAACTAAGGGTCTTAACAGAACGTGAAGCCTTGAGACTTTTTGGTTTTAGTGATGATTTTAAAATTTGCGTTTCTATGGCTCAATCTAGAAAACAAAGTGGAAATTCTATAGTTGTAGATGTTTTAATAAAACTTTTTCAACAAATCCAACAAAGTGGAGTTTTTAATGAAAATTGTTAGTTTATTTTCAGACATTGGTGGATTTGATTTGGGATTTTTGCAAAATAATTTTAAAATAATTTAGGCTAATGATTTTGATAAATTTGCTGTGCAAACCTATAAAGAAAACATAGATAAAATATAATCTTAGGCGATATTTTAATTCTTAAAGAACAAATTCCACCACACGATATAATACTCGCAGGCTTTCCTTGACAACCATTTAGTTCTCTTGGAAAACAAAAAGGATTTGATGATAAACGTGGAACACTTTTTTATGAAATTTTAGATATTGTCAAAAAAAAAAAAAAAATTATAGTTCTTGAAAATGTTAAAAATTTAATCTCTCATAACAAAAAACAAACTTTCAATACAATGTTAAAATTACTAGATAATTTAGGATATAATTATTTTTATGAGATGTTAAATACTAAAGATTTTGGTTTACTACAACAAAAAACAAGAATTTTTATAGTAGCTATTTTAAGGGAATTTAGCAATATTAAATTTGAATTTCCAAAAGGTTATAAGCTTAAAATTTCAACACAAGATTTACTTGATAAAAATGTAGATAAAAACTATTTTTTAAGTAAAAAAATAGCAAAAACAATACTTAGTTGGGGTAGTGGTGGATATAAAGCTGAACCTAGCATAAATTGTAAGATTAGTAAAACACTAACTGCTACAATGTGTAAAATGCATAGGGCTAGTCAAGATAATTATGTAACCAATGAACTAAATTTTGCAAAATTTAATGATGACAATCTTATAAATGTAAGAAAACTTACTCCAAATGAGTGTAGCAAACTGCAAGGCTTTCCAAATTCATGGAAACAAGTAGTAAGCGATACGCAAGCTTATAAACAATTTGGCAATGCAGTATCTGTAAATGTTTCAAATGCTTTAGCTAAAAATATAAAACAATTCTTAAATTTAAAATAAAAAACTAAATACTTTCTAAATTGCAAAAATATTTAATTTAACTTGCTAAAATATCCTTTATTCTATAAAGGTTTTTTATGCAAAATATAAGTATAGTAATACTAGCTGCAGGGCTTGGGACTAGGATGAAATCAGATGTTCCAAAGGTTTTGCAAAAAATTTCAGATAAAAGCATGATTTGGCATATTTTAGATAAGGCTAATACTTTGAGTAATGATATTAGCGTTATTTTATCACATAAAAAAGAAGAGGTTGAAAAAGAAATTTGTCTTGATTTTAAGGATATAAATTTTATAAGCCAGGATTTGCAAAATTATCCGGGCACAGCAGGGGCTTTAAAAGAATATAAGGCTAAGCACGATAAGGTTTTGATACTTTGTGGAGATATGCCCTTAATACAAAAAGAAACACTTAAAAATTTGATTAACAATGACTCAGATTTAAGCGTGGCAGTGTTTGATACCAAAGATGCAAAAAGCTATGGCAGGGTAATAATAAAAGATAATGAAATTCAAAAAATCGTAGAATTAAAAGATGCAAATGAAGAAGAAAAAAATATAAAAATTTGCAATAGTGGCGTTTATGTGATTAAAACTAGTATTTTAAATGAACTTTTGCCTAAGATTACAAATGACAATAGGGTCGGGGAGTTTTATTTAACAGATATTATAAGGCTTAGCAAGGAAAAAAATTACAATATACTTCCTATTTTTGTTGATGAGTATGAGTTTATGGGCGTTAATGATAAATTTGAATTAAGCGTGGCTGAAAATTTAATGCAAGAAAGAATCAAAAAAAACTTAATGCAAGCAGGCGTTATAATGCAAAATCCAGCTAGTATTTTTATAAGTGCACAGGCTAAATTTATTAAAGAATGCAAAATAGAAGCAAATGTGCAAATTTTAGGAAAAAGCATAATTGAAAACTCCATTATAAAGCATTCTAGCGTTATAGAAGAAAGCGTTATTTTAAACTCAGATATAGGGCCGCTGGCACACATTAGACCAGGTTGTGAGATTTCAAACACTCATATAGGAAATTTTGTAGAATGTAAAAAGGCAAGATTAAATGGTGTTAAAGCCGGACATTTAAGCTATCTTGGAGATTGTGAGATTGATGAGGGCACAAATATAGGCTGTGGGACTATAACTTGCAATTATGACGGGGTCAAAAAGTATAAAACTATAATAGGTAAAAATGTATTTATAGGCTCAGATACGCAACTAATCGCCCCTATAAAAATCGATGATGAAGTGATAATCGCTGCTGGAAGTTGTGTAAGTCAAAATATAAAAAGTGGGACACTATTTATAAATAGGGCAAAAGAAAAGATAGTCAAGGATTATTTTTATAAAAAATTTGGAAAAAAATGAAAACTATTCTTTTAGCAGTTAGTGGTAGCATAGCATTTTATAAAGCTTATGAGTTAATAAGCTTATTTAAAAAAGAAAATTTTAAAGTAAAGGTTTTATTAAGCGAAGGGGTCTTAAAATTTGCTAGTAGATTAAGCTTTGAAGCCTTGTGTGATAGCGTTTTGTGCGTAGAAAATGAAAGCTGGGAAAATGATAATAATCATATTAAATTTAGCAAGGATTGTGATATTATAGTATTTGCACCAGCCAGTGTAAATTCCATTAATAAACTAGCTTATGGCATAAGTGATAATTTATTTATCCAAACCTTAATAGCTAGTTCTAAGCCCTTAATAATAGCCCCTGCAGCAAATTCAAATATGTATAATCATTTTAGCACTCAAATCTCTCTTAAAATTTTAGAAAAAAATAAGGCCATAATCATTAAACCCATAGTTAAAAAACTAGCTTGTAAGGACGAGGGAATCGGGGCTTTAGCTGATATAAAAGATATTTTTAATATAGTCAAAAGACAACTTTTTAAAGAAAAATTTTTTGAAAATAAAAATATTGTTATAACTTGTGGAGGGACTAAAGAAAAGATTGATGATGTGCGATTTATTAGCAATTTTTCAAGTGGAAAAATGGCTAAGGCTATAGCTGATGCCTTTTATTTTTTAGGGGCTAATGTAAGATTACTTAGTAGCGTTGAATTTAAGGCACCTTATGCAGTGTATAATTTTGAAAGTTCAAAGGATTTAAAAAATTTAATTGATAAATTTCAAAATGATGATTTTTTGATAATGGCAGCAGCTGTGAGTGATTTTGTACAAAAATATACAAAGGGTAAGATTAAAAAAGGCAAAGAAAATTTAAATTTAAGCTTAAATTTAAATGAAGACCTACTTAAAAATACCAAATTTAAGGGCATTAAAATAGGCTTTAAAATGGAGCTTGATGAAAAAAACGCCTTAGATAATGCTAAAAAAGCCTTGATTGAAAAAAAGCTGGATATGATTTGTTTAAATATTTTAGGAGATAAAAATAATTTTGGTTCAAATTTTAATCAATTAAGCTTTATAACAAAAAATGATATAAGTACTTCAAAATTAATAAGCAAAGAAGAATTAGGCTATATATTAGCTAGAATGTGTGAAAAATTATGAGTAGTATGATAAACTCGACCCTACCTATTCAAATGAAGGTGCTTGATTCTTCGTATAAGGGGCATTACACACTGCTTTTAAATCACAAAAAAATAAGCACAAAAAGCTTAATTGAACTAGAAGTTGGGGCTGAGTATTTGGCAGAACTTTACACAAATAAGGGTGGCATTTTACAATTTAAAAATCTTAGCAAGAGACCAAATTTACTCCCCTTTGAAGAGGGTTTAAGTGTGATAGTAGCACTTTTAGAAACAAAGATAAATTTTAAAGATTTTGTTATAAATTCTATTTGTGAGTGTAAAAATAGGCAAAAATATCAAATTTTAAAAGAAATGCTTTTTGCAAGTTATGAAAATATCTATCATATTCCCTTTATTTTTGAAAATAAGGCTTGTTTGTTTCAAATGCGAAAAAATGAAAATTTCATAGAACTTTATCTTTATTTTAGTGTTTTTGGGGCTTTAAAAATCATTATTGATAAAAAAGGAGTTTCTATTTTCACACCCTTTTTAAAGGTGCAAAAATTTCTTAATAAACACTTAGAATATAATGTTTTGCATGATAATAAATTAAAACCTTTATATACATTTAAAAAATTATTTGATTTTAAAGGATAGCTAATGAACACGCTTAATCACCTTGCCATTGTAATGGACGGAAACAGACGTTGGGCTAAAGCTAAGGGATTTTTAGCCACGGTTGGCTACTCGCAAGGTGTGAAAACTATGCAAAAGCTTATGGAAGTTTGCATTGATGAAAAAATCTCAAATTTAACCCTTTTTGCCTTTAGTACAGAAAACTGGAAACGTCCAAAAGAAGAAATTCAATTTATCTTTGAACTTCTTAACAGGTGTTTAGAAGATGCCTTGAAGGAATTTAAAAAAAATAATATTAAATTTCATGCTATAGGAGATTTGACCCTTATAGATAAGGATATTAGAAATAAAATTGCTAGATTAGAAGAAGATACAAAGGATTGCAATTTATTATGCGTAAATTTGGCTATTAGCTATGGGGCACGTGATGAGATTGTAAGGGCTGTTAAACGCGTTTTAGAAAAAAATTTAGAAATAAATGAAAAAAATATTAGTGAAAATTTAGACCTTTGTATGGACGTTGATTTAATGCTTAGAGTTGGCAATGCAAAGAGACTTTCAAATTTTTTATTGTGGCAAAGTTCTTATGCTGAAATTTATTTTAGTCAAACCCTATTTCCAGGGCTTACAAAAAGGGAATTTAGAAAGATTATAAAAGAATTTAGGCAAAGAGAAAGGACCTTTGGACGTTGAATTTAGCCTTTCTTTTTGTTTTAAGTTTAATTTTTTCTTCATTTTTCATATGCCTTACAAGTAGATTTTGCGAAAACAAACCCCTATTTTCAATACGCTCTTATTGTTTTTATTGCAATCATAAACTCTCATTTTTTACCCTAATACCCATTTTTTCATATATTTTTTTAAAAGGTAAATGCAAGTACTGTCTCAAAGGTATCCCAAAGATAAATTTTTTAGCCGAAATCATAGGGGTTTTTTTGCTGCCATTTAGCCTTTATGCTAGTAAAATAGCAAATTTTTCATTTATCTTTTTTTCCTTATTTTTATTTATGCTTTTTAGTCTTTCTTTGATAGATTTAAAATTAAAAGCCGTGCCAAATTTAATCCTGTGGCTTAGCTTTATAATAGCCTTTTGTGTAAATTATGATATAGATTTTATCTTTAATGCTTGTTTATGTGCTGGTTTTTTATTTTTGCTCAAAAATTTCATATCCTTTTTAAAAAGCATAAAAAGCAAGGATATACAAGAAAATTTAGGCGATGCAGATATTATAATAATGGCTAGTATAAGTGGAATTTTTGGCTTTAAATTTGCCTTTTGGGTCTTATTTTTAGCCTGTGTTTTAGCCCTGCCCTTTTTTTTCTTTGTAAAAAAAATAGCCTTTTTACCCTTTATTAGCCTTAATCTTATAGTATATTTTTTATTTTTGGAAATTTACAAATGAAACTAAGTTTTAAGTATATTTTAAATCAATTTTTAAGCACGAATTTATCAATCTTTTTTGTACTTTTTAGCATTGTTTCTATGATTTTTTTTATACAGCTTGCAAAGCTTACCTCAAGCATTGAAATTAGCCTATTAGACTTTATTAAACTTTATTCTTTTATGTTGCCTAGAATTCTTATTTTTACCCTGCCAATATCCTTTTTTATCGCTCTTAGCCTTGCACTTTATCGCTTATCAAGGGAAAATGAAAGCATAGTACTTTTTACCCTTGGTTTTTCACCTAAACTTTTAGCTAAATTTTTTCTTAAAATTTCTACCCTAGTTAGTGCTTTTATGCTTTTTATAGCTCTTGTTATGATTCCTATAGTATTTGAATTGCAAGATAATTTTGTAGATTATAAAAAAACTCAGGTTAAATTTAATTACAAAATAGGAGAATTTGGACAAAAATTTTTAGAATGGATGATTTTTATACAAAAAAAGGATAATGATAAATACGAAAATATAGTTATGTATCACCCAAAGCGCAAAGATAAAGATAAAGAACAACTCATAATAGCAAAAGAGGCTAGTCTTCATAGGAATGAGGATAACTTTGCTTTTGATTTATTAAATGGCAAAATGTATAATTTTGAAAACGATGAAAGCCTATTTGTGGGCGATTTTGAAAAATTAACTATAAATACCAAATTTAGCAATGAATTAATGCAAATAAGAAAATTTTATGAGTACTGGAACGATTTAAACACCAATAAACACAAGGCTAAAGAATTTGTAATTTATACTACAATCGCCCTTTTTCCACTAGCTAGCACGCTTTTTGCCCTCTCCTTTGGCATAGTAACTTATCGCTATGAAAAGGGCATTATTTATGTGGGTATGTTTTTAGTAATTTCTATTTATTTTGGACTTTTAACTATCTTTCATAAACCCCCAATTTTAGCCGTTTTACTCATATTTTTAAGCACCTTTTTAGCATCTATAATCTATTTTAAAAAGACCATTTTGAAACGTTATTAATGAAGCTTAAATTAACCTTAGCATACAATGGCATCACTTTTTTAGGCTCAGCTTGCCAACCTCATCAAAACAGCGTCCAAGATAAACTTGCAAACGCCCTAACTCATTTAGGAATTTATCAAAGACCACTTTTTGCCTCAAGGACTGATAAGGGCGTTCATGCAAGTGGGGCAGTAGCTTGTATTGAGTGTGGGGAGCATTTTAAAGACCTTGCATATTTAAAAAGGCAAATTAACAAATTTGCCACACCTCACATTTATATTAAAAAAATTGAAAAAGTAGATAATAATTTTGAAGTACGTTTCAACGCAAAGGCTAGGGAATATCGCTATATTTTTTGCCATAAGGAATTTAATCCTTTTTTAAGTGATTTTGTGTATTTTTACCCTGAATTTGACATTAAAAAAGCGAAAGAACTTTTAAAATTATTTGAAGGCACACATGATTTTAAATTTTTTCAAAAAACAAATGATTTAAATACTAGCATAAGGACAATTTATCTTACAAAGGCATATAAAATTAAGGAATTTAGCGTTTTTAAATTTAGGGCAAATGGCTTTTTAAGGGCACAGATTAGACTAAGCGTACAAGCTATTTTAGCAACCCTTAATCAAAAAATTAACGAAAAAAATTTATTAGAACAAATTGAAGGTAAAAGAGCTTATATTAGAGAATTAGCCCCTGCAAATGGCTTATATTTAAGTAAGATTATTTATTAAAATTTGCTAACTTTTTAGCAAGTTTGACGCAAGAGTTTAAATTTGTATCCTTGCTTAAAAAGACATTTTCAAAATCCTTTAAAGCTTTTTTTGTACTTTGCCCTATAACCACGCATTTATCATCCTTTTCTAGCTTATAGGTTTTTAAAAAATTGCTAACTTGCAAAGGAGAAGAAAATATAAAAACACAGGGCCTAATAAGCTTTAAATTTGAGTGCTTGTAGATATTTTCATAGGCTATTATTTGACTAAGTTTAACACCTTCATTAATCAATAAAAAATCCAAATTTGAAGCAATTTGCTTAGCCCTTAAATATAAACAATGCTTGTTTTTAAGCTCATTTTTAAACTCATTTACTAAATTTTTACCATAGGCAAGTTTAGGAAATTTTACCTTTTTAAAGCCCATTTTTATAGCTTTTTTAGCCGATTTTTCCCCAACTGCAAAAAGGGGCTTATTAAAATCAGGTTTTATTTGATTAAATTCCAAAGCCCTTAAGGCATTTTTAGAACTTATTATAAGGGCGTCAAAGTCGTTAAAATTAATATCAAAATGAAAAAATTTAAATTCATTTAATATTAAGTTTTCTACCCCCTCAAATTTATCTTCGCCTAAAAAATAAATTTGCACTAAATGCCCTTTATATAAGTATTAAAGACTTTTTTTAAATTTAGTGCTGCTCTTTTGCTATCATTTGAATCTAAAATAGCCCTAACCACTGCTATACCTGCTAAATTTAAGCCCTTTAAATCCTTTATAACCTCTTCATCAATGCCACCAATTGCTACAACTGGAACCTTTGAATGCTTTATAATATCCTTTAAATCATCCTTGCTAAGTACTAAACTTTGCTTAGTAGGCGTTTGTCTAATGGTCCCACAGCCTAAATAATCAGCCCCAACGCTTTTTTTTAACTGCTTTAAATTCTTAACAGAAAGACCTATGATTTTTTTAGAACCTAAAAATTTTCTAGCAATCTTTATATCTAAATCATCTTGCCCTAAATGAAGTCCATCGCTATTTAAGGCAAGTGCTAAATCAAGTCTATCATTTATTATAAAGGGAATTTTACGTACATTACAAAGCTTTTTTACCTTTAAGCCAAGTTTGAAAAAATCCCTTGTGCTTAGATTTTTTTCGCGAAGCTGTATAATGCTAACTCCACCATAAATTGCATTTTCTAAGATACTTAAAAAGCACTCATCGCTTTGATTTTCTTTTTTACTAGCTACTAAATAAAGGCTTAAATCAAGTTTTTTCAATGCTTTTTATCCTTGATATTTTTATAAAAATGATTAGTAGGGCCACAACCCTTGCCCAAATTTAAAGAATACAAAATAGCGTTTTTAACATATTTTTTAGCCCTTGTTACTGCTTTTACCTTGTTAAAGCCTAGTGCTAGATTGCATGCAATTGCCGAACTTAAAGTACAACCCGTCCCATGCGTATTTTTAGTATCAATTCTTTTGCTTTCTAAAACATACATATCATTTCCATCATAAAAAATATCATCTGCATTTTCATTACTATGCCCACCCTTGATTAAAACGCTTTTTGCTCCAAATTTATAAAGATAAAAAGCAGCCTTCATCATATCATCTTGATTATTTATCTTAAAACCACAAAGAAATTCGGCCTCTGGTATATTTGGCGTTAAAATATCAGCAAATTGTAAAATATTATTTTTAAAAGATTCTCTCTCATTTGCAGGCATTAAGGCAAAGCCATTTTTTGCAAACATTACAGGGTCAATTACTACATTTTTTGGCTTAAATTTAGCCAAATTTTTAGCAACACAACTCATTAACTCACTTGAACCTATCATGCCTATTTTGACTGCCTTTGGATAAATATCTTCAAAAACAGCTAGTAATTGTTCGTCTACTATCTTCGTAGGCACATTATGAACGCTAATAACCCTAGCCGTATTTTCAGCCACTACACTTAAAATAACACTCATTCCAAAAAGATTATGAGCACTAAAGGTTTTTAAATCAGCTTGAATTCCAGCCCCTCCACTACAATCACTCCCTGCTATACTTAAAATAGGTATCAAATAAGTACTTTTTGCCTTTTTCATAAATTTTCCTTTCTTATATTTTCAATAATTTTAAGTCCTTTTTCATCTATATTTTTTCCCTTAAAATGCATCTTACAAAAGGCTATTATTAAGGCATGGAAAAATTGATATAGTTCGTAAAGTTCGTAATTTTTATTTAAAATTGTATTTAAACAATTCATATTAATTTCTATCCCACTTTCAAAAAATTCCCTTAACTCATCATAGCTTTCAAATTCATAACCTAAAGCATTTGCTAAGCGATTTGTGTAGCTGTCAACTACTAAAATTTCTCTTTTACAAAGATAATTTAAAATGCTATCTACGCTTTCAAAACCAAGACCCTTTATATTTAAAAGCCACTCCCTACTTACCCTATCTTTAAAATTTTCTATATCACTAAAATCCCTTAAAATAGCTAAAACTAAGTTTTTAACGCGTTTTGCTTTCATATTATAAAAACCACTTGGCTTAATCAATAAGGCAAGTTTTTCTTCTTTTAAATTTGCAATTTGTTCTAAACTTGAAATTTTAGCCTCTTGTAAATTTATTAATGCCTTTAAAACATTATTCCAGTTAGTATTTTGAGTTAAAACAACAGAAATTAAAAGTTCAAATTCACTCAAGCCCCTATTTTCAAGCCAATCAAAGCCAGAAAAATCAATTTTTTCTTTTAAAAGTGCTTTAAAAATAACTGCCCCATTCATTGTAAGATATCCTTAAAACTTATATAAAATTGCTTAGCAGTCCTAGGGCTCATACTTGCCCTTAATGCTGCAAATTCCCTAGCCTTTGCGTGTAAAAGCTCTTTTTTAATATTTAAATCTTTAAAATAAAAGTCAACCACCCTTAAATAATCATCCAAATTTCCTTGATAAAAACTAAGCCAAAGTCCAAATCTATCGCTTAAACTTAGCTTTTCTTGAACGCTATCTCCAAGATGAAGTTCCCCTCTTGAAATTTGAGTATTTTCATTATCGCTTAAATTTTCTTTTATTAAATGTCTGCGATTAGAACTAGCATAAATTAAAATATTTTTAGGCACCTTTTCAATACTACCATCAAGCAAGGGCTTTAAAAATTTATAACTTGTATCGTTTTCTTCGAAGGAAAAATCATCACAAAATAAGATAAATTTAAAGCTTTCCTGCCTTAACTCATCTATAATGTCAACTAGGGCAAATAAATCATCCTTTGCAAGTTCAACAAGTCTTAAACCATGCGTTTTGTAAGCATTAAAAACTGCCTTAATCAAGCTTGATTTTCCAGTTCCTTTTGCACCCCAAAGCAAGGCATGATTTGCCCCTTTTTCATTTAAAAAATTTAAGGTATTTTGTACTAGGGCTTGTTTTTGCGTTTCAATACCTATTAAATCATCTAAGCTTATATCATCTATTTCAAAAACGGGCTTTAAATAATCTTTCCTAGCCCTATAAATTGCTGCATAAATGTTAGTCCAGTCCATTTTTAACCTTTCTTAAATGTGTTAAAACTGCTTCGATAATATCATCATCATCCCTGCTTCTTGCATGAATTATTGTTTTTTCATCTTGCAAATTGACAAATTGAATATTTTGTTCAAAATTGCTTATCATTTTGTATTTATTTACTGCTAAAATTTTTATCATTAAAAGCGATAAAAACTGCTTTGTATAGGTATCAAGTTTGCCAAATCTATCCTCAACCTCAGCTTCTATTTCATAAATTTCACTTACCTTTTCACACTTACTAAGTCTTCTATAAAGTTCAAGGCGAAGTCTATCTTCTGTGATTAAATCGCTATTTAAAAAGGCATTTACATTAAGTTTTAAATCAATCTTTTCTTCTTTTAAACTTTGATTTTTACTGAGCTTGTTAAGCTCATCTTCAAGCATTTTTAAATAAAGACTATAACCGATTTGTTCTAAGTGCCCACTTTGGTCAACCCCCAGTAAATTTCCTCCTCCTCTAAGTTCTAAATCATGATATGCTAAAACGCTACCTGAACCTAAATAAGAATTGCTTTCAAGGCTTACTAAACGTTTTAAGGCTTGTTTATTTAAGCTTAATTTATTTTCTACTAAAAAATAACAATAGGCTTGTTTATTGCTCCTACCTACCCTACCTCTTAATTGATGCAAGTCAGCCATGCCAAAAAAATCAGCCTTTTCAACGATAATAGTATTTGCATTTGGTAAATCAATACCACTTTCAACTATGCTAGTACAAAGCAAGATATCGTATTGTTTATTTTCAAATTTAAGCATTTCATCTTCTTGAATTTGGGCTTTTATCTTTGAGTGTAGTACTAAAATTCTAAGATTAGGAATTAGATTTAAAAGTTCTTTTTTACACTCATCAATACTTGCTATGTGATTATGAATATAAAAAATTTGCCCTCCACGTCTAAGCTCCCTTAAAATAGCTTCTTTTAACAAGCTTTCATCATATTCTTTTACAAAGGTACGCACTGCTAAACGTTCATTTGGTGGCGTTTGAAGTGTACTATAGGTTTTAATAGTGCTTAATGCTTGATTTAAACTTCTTGGAATAGGCGTTGCACTCATTGATAAGATATGACAATTTTCACTCACTTCTTTTAACTTTTCCTTTTGTTTAACCCCAAATTTATGCTCCTCATCAATCACAATCAAAGCTAAATTTTCACAACTTACATTAAGCAAGGCGTGAGTTCCTATAACAACGCAGGGTTTATTTTCTTTTAAATAGGCTTGAATTTGATTTTTTTCGCTAGTACTGCTAAAGCGGTCGTATCTAAAAACTTGCATATCAAAGGGCTTAAAACGTTTTTGTAAAACCTTGTAATGTTGCTGGGTTAAAAGCGTGGTGGGTGCGAAAAAAAAGGCTGTTAATTTATTGTAAAGTGTTGCAAAAATAGCATTCATAGCAAGTTCAGTTTTTCCAAAACCCACGTCCGCGCTAAGTAATCTATCCATAACCTTTCCACTTGATAAATCTTGTAAAATTTCTTCACTTACTAAATCTTGGTCAGGCGTATAAGTAAATCCAGCCTGTGCTACAAAATTTGCTTGTAAGGCAAAATCTATATTTATAGGCTTTGGCTTGATTAATGCCCTTTTTGCTGCTAAGATTATAATATTACTAGCTATTTCAAAAAGTCTTTCTTTAAGCCTTTCTTTAAGCCTTAAAAAACTATTTCTACCAAGTCTATCAAGCAAGGGAATAGACCCATTGACACCAAGATATTTATCAATCATATATAAATTTTCAACAGGCAATAATAATCTATCATCGTTTTGATATAAAAGTTCTACAAATTCACGTTTTGCCCCACTAATTTCAATCATTTTAAGCCCTAAAAACTTACCTACCCCATAGTCAACGTGGACTACAAAATCATCTTTATTAAGCTCATCTATAATCAAACTTGCCTTTTTAATCCTTTGCTTTCTTTCTTTTTTATTTAAGGAAAGTATGATTTTTTCTTTGCTAATAATATTTAATCTTAAATCACTTTTTACAAAGCTAATATTTGATAAATCATCAAGTTCTAAGCCATTAAAAAGCCCTTCATTTTTAGCTAAAATGGTGATTTTTTTATCCTTATGAAAATTAAAAAAATCCTTTGTATATGTTATGTTTAAGTCTTGATAAATTTTAGCCCTGGGCATGATTTTTTCATTAATAAAATTAAATTTTTCATCTAAGTCATCAAATTTTTTAATACTTATGTAATTTAAATTTAAATAATCATAAAAATCATCTATGCACCAAAAGCCTAGGGAATTTATATCATTTAACAAAGCCTGGCTTTTGAAATTTTCTAATTTTTCATTAAAAGTGCTAAAATTTTCCTTGCTAAAATAGGCTAAAAAGGGGCAAATTTCAATATTTTCAAGCTCTTTTACAATTGATTTTTGCGTATTTATATCAAAAAATCTTATACTTTCAATATCTTCATCAAATAAAAGCATTCTTATAGGATTTTCTTCATTGATACAAAAAATATCAATGATATCAGCCCTTATAGAAACTTCGCCTTTATCTTGTACGATATCTACAAATTCATAACCTAGCCTAGTTATCTCATCTTTGAAATTTTCTAAATTAAATTTATCTTTTTTATTTATAAAAAAACTTTGCAAATGCTTTTTTGAAGGTAATTTTTTTAAGATAGTAGAATAAGAAGAGATTAAAATTTTCTTCTCATTCTCCTTATGATAAGCATTTAAAACCTTACAAAGTTCAAAAAGTTCTTTTGAAAATACCCTTAAATCATCTCCAAAATTTGCACGAAAATCAGGCAAAACAAAGGTCTTTAAACCCTTAAAAATAGCAACTTGAGCTAATAAATCTGCTTCTTTATCATTTTCACACAATAAAAGCTCACAGCTTTTATTACACAAATACTCAAAAAAAGCAGCTTGCATTAGTCTGAATTAGTTTCAAGAAGTTTTAATGAATCTTCTTTAATAGTAGAACCTCCACTAAATTTTCCACCATTTTCAATAGATAATTCTTTAATAGTAATATTGCCAATTACAGCCCCACTTGATAAAATTTCAAGGCTATCAGCTTCTAACTCGCCTTCAAAATAGCCATTTATCACGACCTTATCAGCCTTTAACTCGCCCTTTAAATTCCCGTTTTTACCTACAACTACTATATTTTCAGAATGAATAATCCCGCTCATTTCCCCGTCTATATGGAGCATAGAAGTAAAATAAAATTTACCCTCTAATTTTGAACCGGTTGCAATTACCGTTGTTTCTGTGTTTGCGTTTGATGTTGCAATGTCACTGCCTTTACCAAAGATTGCCATGGAACTCTCCTTTCTTGATTAAAAAATTGATTCATATTTTTTCTTTGCAAATTTAAAAAATGCAAAGGTTCTAAGGTTTTGTTAATAAACCTTACTTCATAATGCAAATGAGGTCCTGTTGAAAGCCCTGTATTGCCGGAATAGCCTATCAAATCTCCCTTATTTACAAAATGTCCTGCTTTAACTACATCCTTCCTTGTTAAGTGAGCATAAACGGTTTTAAAGCCAAAATTGTGAAGTAAAATCACGTTATAACCATAACCATTATTGCTAACGCCTGCAAATTCTACCACCCCAGCTGCAGTTGCATAAACAGGGGTCCCCATATCAGCCTTTAAATCAATGCCTGGGTGATATTCTTTTTTATTTATAACAGGATGATCCCTCCAGCCAAAACTACTTGTAATGCCCTTATTTACAATAGGATATCCATTTGGAACCTGGGTTAAAATTCCAATTTGTTGTTCATTTGTCAAAGAAAGATTTTCAAGCCTTTCATCAATGCTAATATGCTCATCGCTCATAATAATACCTAAAGATTCTTCAAAAGAAGCTATCTTATCTTCTATAGCTGCGTATTGTTCTGCCTTTTCTTCAACGCTTTTTTGAATTTTAGCGTTTGTTTCTTCTAATTCCTTGCTTTTTGCAATTAATTCTTCTCTTTTTCTATCAAGGTCGCTGACCTTAGAATCTAAATACTTTATATAAAATCCACTAAATATTAAAAATATGACCACAAAGGCTATAACATAAAAAACGATTTTTTTTATCACTTGACTTAGATAAAAATGCCTAGAACCATTTACATCTGTTATTGTTATAGTAAATTTATTTTTTGCCACTCATTTCCTTTAAAAAATTTTCTACTAGCATAAAAGACCCAAAAACTAGGGTTTTTTTATGGCTTATGTGTGTAAATTTTTCACATTTTATATTTAATTTTTTAGCAATACTAATTACCTCATCGCTTGCTAATTTTCTATCCTTACTAGGATAAACATAAAGTTGCATTGTATCAATAATAGGCTTTAAAGTTTTTAAAATTTCATAAATATTTTTATCAAAAAAACAATTATACACTAAAATTAACTTTTTACCTTTAAATTTCTTGTAAATAGCCCTTGCAGCCATTTCATTATGCCCTACATCCACAAAAAGATTTTCATTTATTTTTTCTAATCTACCTCTTAAATTTAAAGGGGGTAACTTGCTTAAAGCATTGAAAGTACTTTCTTTGGAAGTTAAAATTTCACAAGCTTTTAGGGCTAATTTTAAATTATGTTGTAAAAAATGTGCTAAATCGTAACACTTGCTGTATTCATTAAATTTAATTAATAAATTCTTATCTAAATTTAAATCATTTATTAATGTAGTATTTTTTAAAAAGGCTATTTTTTTAGCTAGATTTAATACTTCTTCGCTTTGTTCGTTTGAAATTAAGGCTAATTTTGACATAACCTTTAACTTTGTCCTAGCAATTTCTAACAAAGTATTTCCTAAAATTTGAGTGTGATCAAAGCCAATTTTTGTAAAAATACTTAATCTTTTTTCAAAGATACTAGTAGCATCATATTCTCCACCAAGCCCTGCTTCAAGTATGATAAAATCACAATCCTTAAAGACAAAGGGACATAAAAAAGTAGCATATTCAAAATAAGAAAGTTTGTTTAAATCATCTTTTAAAACTTCTTTTAATTCTAAGTGACCCCTTTCTAGCAAAGTGGTGCTAACTTCTTTTTTATCAGTGTAAAATCTTTCATTAAAGCTAAAAATATGAGGACTTGTAAAATGGCCTATTTTATAATCTAAGCATTCTAAAAGCTGAGCTAAATAGCGACCCGTACTTCCCTTGCCATTTGTGCCTATTATGTGAATAATGGGCTTTAAATTTAATTCTTTTTTATATTTTTCAAAGATAAAAAAAGCCCTAAAGCGATTTATGTTTGAATAAGAGGAATTTAACTTTTCTAAATGCCTTTTAAACTCACTCATACTGGGCTTCGTACTCCCTATCTTGTATGGCAATTTGGGCTAAAATTTCTTCTATTATATTAGAATCTGGTTTGCTTTGCTTATCTAAGTAAAATACTTTAATCTTTGGCATAATCACATCTTGCTTATAAATAAATCTAAAATTTTCCAAGTTTTGTACATTTATATTAACTAAATTCTCAATCTCTTCTTTGTTTTTTCCAGGGGTTATTATAAGATAGCTTTTTTCATCAACCATCCACAATTCATCCACATCCTCGCAACTTTCCTTTAAGGTTTTTTTGAAACGTACAAAAATTTCATTTAAGCTTTCAAGTCCGTATTTTTCCATAATAAAACGATAATTGACTATAGAAAAAACAGCCAAAGAATAATTAACCTTATATTTTTCAAAATTATCATCTAGCTTATCAAGTTCTTTATCCATACTCCAATCTTCCCTTGCCTCGTTACTTTGAGTAAGTTTAATCTGTATATTTAAGCTATCTATTCTTTGACTAAGCTGGGTTAATTTTTCCTTTAAATCATCAAAACTAAGCCTTACCTCGCCCTTTTCATCGGGGGTTAAATTATTCATAAAATCAATATTTTCTTTATTAGAATGTTCAAGTAAGCTTAATAACTCCTGAGTTTTTTGCAAATTTTCATTAAAGAAATTTAGATTTTTTTGCACGTACATATTATCAACTGCAATTCTTCGATTAACATTAGCAAGTAATTCTTTTTTAAAATTTGTATCCATCATAACAAAGGGCTTTTGGGCTAAATTTTGTGAAAAACCTAAAATTTTTAAATCCTCTACCAAAGAAGGCATTAAAGAAGAACTTAACAAGGTAGCAAAATATTCTAAGGACCTTTCTTGAAGCCTTGCTAGTAATTTTTTAATAATGCTTTCATAATCTTCATATTTATTTATGCCTATTTTGCTAAGTTCTATTTCTAAGTCATTATCTGCGTAGCTGCTTTCTAATTCTTTCCATTTTTTAGATAACAAAAAAATACTTTCACTATCCATAGTTTTTGATAATCTTCCTAGGCTAACCTTAGCTAAATCCCTTGCCTTTTTATCCTTACTTTTTTGCAAAACATTCATAATCAAAGACATTAACTCATAAAATTCGCTAAATTGCTTTCCACTTTGTCTATTTAAAATGGCAATTAAAAAGCTAATTAATTCTTCAATAGTTCGTATGTGTTTTGATTTAAGTTCTTGTTGATAATTTTGAACAAGCAAGGATTTATATTTTTCTATTTTTAACTGGTTTTGGCTAATGATTCCACTTTTTTTACTAATTTCTTCAAAAATTTCATTGTAATTTTCAGGAGTGGGTTTTAACTTTCTTTCATTTAAAATTTTTAAAGTTTGCTTTGCAATATCGTTAATATTTGGTAACACCGCCTTGCCTCCTAATAGCAATCACTGAAATAAACTCGTCAAATGCTTCACTTGAGGCATATTTAATGGCCATAGTCTTTGCATTATCACTAATAATGCTATTTGGCGAGATATCAAAATTATAACTTCCACCAGTCGTAAAATTCGCAGAAGTCCCATCCATAAAAACAACATAAAAATCTAAACTAAGTTTTGCCTTATATCGAACCACATATCCATGCTGGTCGTAAACCAAAGGTGAAAAGCTAAGATTATTTATACGAACATTTATAATATCATTTGCTTCATCTTTCAAGGCAAGTTTTTTACCTAACCTATTTATAGTTATTTGTTTTAAGGCATCAGCGATAAAAACACTATTTTGAGGGTCAAGTGGACTTAACTCCACATTTACATATATTTTATCATTAAATATAGAATCTGCAAGCTGTGCAGTTGGTGTATAAGAACAAGATATAAAAAATATATTCAAAAATAAAATAATTTTTTTCATTTTATCACCAAATTTACAAGCTTTTTATCTACATAAATTTCTTTTATAATTTCCTTTCCTTCAAGCCATTTTGCTACATTTTCCTTAGCTCTTTGTAAAATTTCGTCCTTAGTAGCAAGACTTTTAACTTCAATCTCTCCTCTTCTTTTTCCATTAACACTAACTACTAAATTTAAGCTATCTTTAATGAAAACTTCATCTTTTAATTTAATCTCTTTAAAATTTTCTAGGTCAAAAAGCATAGAACTTAACTCAAAGCAAATATGAGGAACAATTGGCTCTAAAATATTTAAAATAATATAAAAGCTCTCTTGTTCTAAATTTTCATTTTTGCAAAGTGCTAAGGCGTTAAGTGCTTCCATGCAAGCTGCTATTAAGGTATTAAAGGCAAAGCTTTTTTCATAAACCTCGTAAGATTTTTTCAAAGCCTCGTACACCTTTAAACGAGCGTATTTTTCATCCTTAGTTAAATTATCTTGTAAAATTTCACTAAGCTTTCCTTTTTTTACCTTCAAAGCCCTTTCCCAAAGACGACACAAAAAGCGATAAGCCCCTTCTAGTGCATCATCATTCCACTCTAATTCCTTTTGAGGAGGGGCAGCAAATAATATAAAAAGCCTAGCCGTATCAGCACCATATTTTTTAATAATCTCATCAGGGTCAACTACATTGCCCTTTGACTTACTCATCTTAGCCCCATTTTTTAAAACCATGCCTTGAGTTAAAAGCTTAGCAAATGGCTCATTATCTCTTAAATATCCTAAATCTCGCAATGCCTTTTGAAAAAATCTTGCATATAATAAATGCAAAATAGCGTGTTCAATGCCACCAATATACTCGTCAACATTCATCCAATAATCAAGGCTTTTTTCATCAAAGGCTTTTTCTTGCCAAGTATTTTCATCACTTGCAAAACGGGCAAAATACCAACTGCTTTCAAAAAAAGTATCTAGGGTATCACATTCTTTTAACGCATCACCACCACATTTTGAACATTTGCAAAATTTCCAACTTGCATGATTTACCAAAGGATTACCCTCGCCTGTGATTTGCACATCATCAGGTAAGGTTATAGGCAAATTTTCTAGCCTTTGAGATACTATGCCACATCTATCACACCTTATCATAGGGATAGGAGCGCCCCAATATCTTTGCCTTGAAACTCCCCAATCCCTTATCTTAAAATTAATCACCTTTTTTCCAAGCTTTAAGCTTTCAAATTTAGCAATTATCTTTTTTCTAGCCTCGTTACAATCTAATGAGTTAAACTCATCACTATTTATTAAAATACCCTCTTTATCAATATAAGCTTCGTTTTGATTAAAATTTGCATGATTAATTACTTGAATAATATCTAAATTATATTTTTTAGCAAATTCAAAATCCCTTTCATCGTGTGCAGGTACTGCCATAACAGCCCCACTACCATAATCGGCCAAAACAAAATTTGCTACCCAGATAGGAATTTTTTTATTTGTTAAAGGGTGTAGTGCATAAATTCCTAAAAAATAACCCTCTTTTTCAGCCATTTGCCTTTCTTTTAAGCTAGTATTAAATAAATCTTTAAGTTTTTTTGTTAAATTCTCATCTAAATATTTATTTTTAATCAAATTTTCTATAATTTTATGTTCTGGGGCAAGTGCTACATAAGAAATACCATAAATAGTATCAGCCCTTGTCGTAAATACTTCAAAGCTTTCAAATTCTGCCTTTTTATTGCTTTCATCATCAAGTTTTAGTTTAAACTCAAGGCCCTCGCTTTTTCCTATCCAATTTTCTTGCATGGTTAAAACTTGACTTGGCCATTTTTCTTTTAAGCCCTCAAGCCCATCTAAAAGTTCGTTAGCATAGGCCCTTATATTTATATAATATCCTGGCATATTTTTTTGAATAACCTCGTTTCCACAACGCCAGCATTTGCCATCTTCAACTTGTTCGTTTGCTAAGACGGTTTTATCGTGTTCACACCAATTTACAAGGGCTTCTTTTGTATAAATTAAACCCTTTTCAAACATTTTTATAAAAAATTCTTGTTCAAATTTAGTATAAAGTGGGTCAGAGGTATTAAAAATTCGCCTTTTAGAAAAAGAAAATCCTAAGGAAAAAAGTTCTTTTTTCATATAATCTATATTTTCATAGGTCCAAGTTTTTGGGTGAATTTTATGTTTAATGGCTGCATTTTCAGCTGGCATTCCAAAACTATCAAAACCTATAGGATGAAGTACATTATAACCAGCCTTTCTATAATATCTAGCCATAGCATCACCTATTGTATAGTTTCTAACATGACCCATGTGAATTCGCCCACTTGGATATGGAAACATTGATAAAATATATTTTTTCTTTAAGTTAAAATCATTTTTAGGCTCAAAACTAGCATTTTTATCCCAAAATTCTTGCCATTTTTTTTCTATTAAACTAGCCTCGTAAGCCATTTTTAAACCCTACCTTTTTCATATAATGCACGATTTTTCTCTTTTTCTTGTTTTGCTTTTAATTTTAAAAGTTCTTTTTGTCTATAATTTTCTACATTAAATTTAAACCATAAAAGTGCAGGACTTGCAACAAAAATCGATGAAAGCGTACCGGCTACTAAGCCTACGATTAAGGCTAGTGAAAAGCCTTCTATCATGGAACCTCCAAAAAGATATAAAATAACAACGGTTATAATGGTAAGCCCAGAGGTTAAAATAGTCCTTGAAAGTGTGGCAGAAACGCTTTCGTTTATAATTTGTGCTAGATTTGTGCTTTTACTTTTTTGAATGCCTTCTCTAATTCTGTCAAAGATAATAATAGTATCATTTAAAGAATAACCAAGCACGGTTAAAACGGCAGCTAAAATTTCTAAATTTACATCAATTCTAAATAAAGAAATAGCCCCAAGGGTGATTAAAACATCATGAATTTCAGTAATAATAGCAGCCATTGCAAAACGCCACTCAAAACGAAAAGCTAGATATATTAAAATAGCTATTAAAGAAACACCTATTGCCATTAAGCCCTTAGTTCTTAACTCATCTCCTACTTTTGGCCCTACAACATCAGCCCTTCTAACTTCAAAATTTCCAGTATCCTTTAAAAGATAACTTATACTCTCTCCTATATCAACGCCTAAATTATCATCACTTCCTAAAAAACGAATGGTAATTTCTTCGCTACTTCCAAATTCAGTTACGCTTAAATTTTGAAATTTACCTGTATTGCCTAAAAGTTCTCTAATTTGAGCTATAGGGGCGTCTTTGTCGTATTTTAACTGCACTAAGGTACCACCACTAAAATCAATGCCATATTGAAGTCCCCTATCCCAAAGTAAAAAAATAGAACCAAGTATTAAAAAAGCAGAAAATGCAATGGCTATAAAACGAATTTTCATAAAATTATAAATTTTTTTCTCGCTAAAAAATTGCATTATTTTCTCCTATATCCTAGCCAAATTCTTGTATTATTACTTTTTTCAATATTTTTCATAAAATAATCAAAAAGCCCATGTGTTCCCCAAATAGCAGTAATCATAGAGATAATTATACCTATACCCAAGGTAACTGCAAAGCCCTTAACAGGTCCGGTTCCATAAGCATAAAGGGCTATTGAGGTAACAAGGGTGGTAATATTTGAGTCAATTATCGCACTCATAGCGTTTTTATAGCCATTTTCTATGCTTTTTTTAATGCCTTGCTCTTCTTTTAAAAGCTCCCTTATACGCTCATTTATAATAACATTTGCATCAACTGCCATGCCAACGGTTAAAACAAGCCCTGCCATTCCGGGCAAGGTTAAAGTGGCTCCAAACATAGCCATAACAGCGACAATTACCAAAATATTTGCAATCAAGGCAATATTTGCAAATATACCAGCCACCCCATAATAAAGCATCATAAAAAGTACTATCACAACAAAGGCACCTATTAATGCAATCATAGACATTCTAATACTATCAGCTCCAAGTGATGGACCTATACTTCTTTGTTCTAAAAGCTTGATAGGGGCTAAAAGTGCCCCACTTCTTAAAGCAACGGCCACGTCTCTTGCTTCTTCTTGAGTAAACGCCCCACTTATTTGACCACTTCCTCCTCCTATTCTTTCATTAATAGAAGGAGCAGAATATACTTTATTATCAAGTACTATTGCAAGTCTTTTTCCAACATTTGCACCTGTATAATCTCCAAATTTCTTAGCACCTTCTGAATTTAAACTAAAATTTATAACTGGATAAGTGCTAGTATCAGTAAAACCTACTCTTGCATCAGTTAAAAGTGAGCCATCCAAAATAGGAATAGCCTTTAAGGTATATTTAAAATCTTTATTTTTAGCATCTTCAACGACTACAAGCCCATAACTAGCAGCCTCAGCATCACTCATTGAATTTGCTAAATGAAGCTTACTCTCATCAACTTCCATTAATTGCAAATGTGCTACTTTGGTGATTCTTTCCTTTGCCCTTAACTCATCTTCCTTGCTTTTTATGCCAGCAAGTTCTACTAAAATTTTATCCTCTCCTTGTTTTGCCACGGTAGGTTCAGCAAGTCCAAATTCATCAAGTCTATTTCTAATAGTTTCAACAGCTTGTAAAAGGGCAAAATTTTCTATATTTTTAAGCTCTTCATCGCTAAACAATAACTCATAAGCTAAATTTTCTACCTTAAAATTTAAGCCCTGCGTTTCATTTATCAAATTTTCAATTTTATTTTTATCGCTATCATCAAGTAAATTAAATTCTACACTTTTATCCTTAATAATTATCTTATCTATAAGTATATTTTCCTTATCTATTGAGTAAGATAAGGACGAGGCAATGGATTTTATCTTAGATTTTATGGCCTCTTCATTATCTACGCCTAAAAGCATATAAAGTCCACCTTGTAGGTCAAGGCCTAAATTTATCTTTTTGCCACTTTCAGACTGTAAAAAAGAAGGAAGTGAAAAAAATACACCAAAGATAAATACAATAGCGAAAACTACGAGTCTATATGTGATTTTAGATTCACTCATTAATTTTCTTTGCGACAAATTCTCTTGAAATTTTTACAATAACATTCTCATCATTAAGCTTAACTTTGATACAATCATTTTCTGGTTTTACAACCTCGCAAATTAAACCTCCATTGGTGATAATCTTATCGCCTTTTTCTAGGTTTTGTTGCATTAAAGCGTGAGCTTTTGCTTGTTTTTGTTGTGGTCGTATAACTAGAAAATAAAAAATTGCAAAAAGCACTATAAGAGGTAACAATGAGCTTAAGAGTCCCGATTCTGTCATATTTTTCCTTTGTTCCAAAAAATTTTAATTATAATTCTATCATTTTTAAAATAATAAAAGTCTTTTTTATAGCAATTTTACTATCAAATTGTATTTATTTATCTTTTTATGACAATATATACACTCAAACCCTAAGCCCGCTTTTATCTATATGGGGACTTGTGTTATTGCTTAGACAAAAGGCAAAGGGCTATTTTTGGGTAGGCTTTTTAGTAGGAATTTTCTGGTTTTGGTGGCTTGGTTTATCTTCTATTTATTTTGATTTAACTTATTTAGTGCCTGTTATTATCTTATTAGTTGGTTTAGTATATGGAATTTTGTTTAGAATTTGTCATTTATTTCACTTTGATTTATTGCGTTTAAGTGCGATTTTTTGTTTAAGTTATATCCACCCTATTGGCTTTGATTGGCTAAATTGGGGAATTTTAACAGTGCCTGGCTTTTTTGATTCAAATTTGCAAGGAAGCATTTGTTTATTTTTAATAGCTTATTTTTATTATGAACGTTTTATTTCAAGATACTATAAAATGGCGATTATAACAGCAATTTTCTTTATAGGCTTTCATTATGATATAAAAGAAAGTCAAAGCTTAAATTTAAGATATGAGTTGGTAAATACAGATATTAATCAAGGTAAAAAATACATAAATGAAAATAAAATAGAAGATGCAAATATCTTACTTTATGAAATTCAAAAAGCAATTGATAATAAAAAAGAATTAGTAATCTTACCTGAAAGTGCCTTTGCCTTTGATTTAAAAAATGCTTATGAGGGCGAATTTCACAAGGAACTTTTAGAACTTTCTAAAAAAATTACTATAATAACGGGTGCCTTTAACACGGACGATGATAATGAAGTATTTAATTCTACTTATATTTATGCAAGTGGAATTTTGAATGTCTTAGATAAGCATTATTTGGTACCTTTTGGTGAATACATTCCTTATTTTTCAAGCCTTGTTAGAAAATGGTTTTTACCAAATATGCAAGAATTTTCTCAAGGTCCCCTACTTAGTCAATATAAGCTTAAAAATCAACTTATTACAAACGCTATTTGCTACGAGGCTACCAAAGAAGCAATTTATAAAAAATCAAAGCTTATAATAGCCATTTCAAATAATGCTTGGTTTAATTATTCAAGTGAGTATAAATTGCAACAGCTTTTAATGAGATATTATGCAAACAAATATGGAGTAAGCATTTATCATGCTACAAATGGCAAAGAAAATGCTGTGATTAGACCTAAAACTCTACTTTATAAAGAATGGGAAAATAAATTTAATGATATAAGCCAAAAAGCAAAGGCCCTTTGGCAACAATTATTTGGCTAAAAGCTTATATAAATGCTTAATCGAAGGCGTTACAAGTGCCATAAAATAGCTTTCTAGCAAATTCTTAACCCCATTACTATCCTTTAAATAAGCATTACTTCCTTGATACAAAACTGCCCACTTTGAACACTCTAAGCTTAACTCAGCCAGGACCAGTCTAAATTCAACAATTTCTTTAATATCAGTATTATTCATATTTTCACAAAGTAAGGCTGTCTTTTTTTCAAAGTCATAAACCTTATCTAAAAGCATATTAGGCTTAATAGGTAAAAAATTTATATCATCTTTTTTAGCCTTTTTCATAAGCTCAATGGAATTCTTACAAAGCCCAAGACCCATGCCGCATTGCAACAATAAAAAGCCCTTTAATACTTTTTTAAAAAATTCTTCTCCATTTTTTGCAATGATAAATTCGTCACTTAAAAAATAATCATTTAAGCTTACTGATTTTGTAGCAGAACCCTCCAGAGCACAAAAATGAATTTTATCGCTTAATTTTGCTTTAGAACAATCAATAAAGGCAAAGATTTTTTCATTTTCATCTGCGTCACAAAGCAAGGCAAAATAATGATTATTATCCAAATTTGAAACCCAAGGCAAGCTGCCATTTAAAACATAGCCCTTATCAACTTTTTTTGCTTTAATGAAATTTTTTTCAATATCACTTAATGCCTTTGCTCCATTGCTAAGCCCTGTTCCTCCAAATTCAGTCCCACTTGAAAGCAAGGGGATAAATTTATTTTTCAAGGTCTCATTTGAACTATTTTGTAAATACCAAATCAAAGTATATTGACACCATACGCAAAAGCCCGTATTTGCACAATATGAAGATATTAACATAATGTTTTTAACAGCCCCAAAAAGCCCCTCATTAAAGCCATTAAAAAGCCCTTTTTGTGCAAGGGCTTTTAATTCTTGTTTAGGATAATATCCTTGATGAATTTCTTTTAATTTTGAAACTAAAAGTTCTTTTGCAAGTACTTGCATTATAAGCCTTTAAATTCTTTATCGTCAACTTCGACTTTAACGCGGCGAATCATAGTATTTGCCACGGGTGAGTATTTAGTCGCATGTTCTATTAAGGCTTCTTTAGTTTTTTCATCTGCATCGCTTTGCAAATCAACCTTAATTCTAAGTTCAGTAAAGCCAAGTGGTTTATTTTTACTTAAATCACCAGTTCCCCAAACAGCAGTTATATTTAAATCGCCCTCAAGTTCGATTTCAAGCTTACTTATAGTAATGTTTTGGGCTATTGCATTAGCATGAATTCCAACACAAATGCAAGAACCAAGCGCGGCTAAAACTACCTCGCTAGGATTTGGCGCTGTATCATCTCCTAGTAAAACAGGCGGTTCATCAACTATATAGGCTGGAAGATTGCGAATATAATTTTCGTGTCTAAACTTACCAACGGCTATAGTTTTGCATTTTAAGGTTTTAATCACTTCTGGATTTTCCTTGCCACTTTTTATTAAGGCCTCTAAACCTGCCCTATCAATAGGACTTAAACAAGCACAACCTGCAACAACATTTTCTTTCATATTTTCTCCTTTAAAATTTGATTAGATATAATACTCATCTTTACTTTTTCCCTTTAAAAGGCTTTCTATTTCATTTTTTAAGGCGTTGAATTCAAGGCTTTGTCTACTTGTGATATTTTTTAAGCCCTTTAAATCGCCAACTATTTCACCCCTTTCCTTTAAAATGATAATTCTATTTCCTAAAAACACAGCCTCTTCTAAGTCATGGGTTACAAAAATAGCACTCATTTTTAGCTTAGAAACTATGCTTAAAAGCTCATTTTGTAGCTTTTTTCTAGTAAAGTTATCAAGGGCAGAAAAGGGCTCATCAAGCAAAAGCATTTTAGGTTCTACACTTAACGCCCTTGCAAGTGCTACCCTTTGCTTTTGACCTCCACTTAACTCATTTATAAAACTATCCCTTTTTTCATAAAGTCCTACCAAATTTAAATAATACTTAGCCCTTTCTAATGCCTTATTTTTAGGAATTTTCTTGCATGTTAAGGCAAAAAGTACGTTTCCTAAAACGCTTTTATATTCTAAAAGGGCGTAATCTTGAAAAATTTTAATTCTTGTATTATCAATTGTTAAGCTATTTTTATAGGCTTTTTCATTGATAAGAATTTCTCCACCAAAGCTTTCAAAGCCACTTATTATATTAAGTAGTGTGCTTTTTCCACAGCCACTAGCCCCCAAAAGCGTGGTAAAATCGCCATCCTTAAAGCTTAAATTTAAATTTGACAAAATAATATTGTTAGAATAAGTCTTGCTAACATTTTTTAAAACTATATTCATTTATGACCCATTCTTGCTTTAATGAAATTTTCTAAGAGACTAAATAAAATTTGAAGTACAAAGCCTAAAAAGCCTATTACTATAATGGCTACTAAGATATAATCAACTTGAAGTAAGTTTCTACCATCAATAATCATATATCCAAGACCACTTTGAACACCTAACATTTCAGCAGCTACAAGTTGTATAAAGGCTATTGCTGCAGCTAGTTTTAAGCCACTTGCTATACTTAAGAAGGTGCTTGGTAAAATGATATGATAAAAAATAAGCCTTTCATTTGCCCCGAAATTTTGAGCCATTAAAAGCCTTTGTTTTGGTATATTTCTAACCCCACTAATACATAAAAAAAGTATAGGGAAAAATACAGAATAAGCTATTATAAAAATAGCCCCAATGTCACCTATGCCAAAGATAAGCACTATTAAGGGTAAGAGTGCAAGTGGAGAAAGTGGTCTTAAAAACTGGGTAAAAGGTTCAAGTAAAATTTCAAGCGGCCTAAAACGACCTAAAATAAGACCTAAGATTACCCCTAAAAATGCCCCTAAAATATAGCCTATAAAAAATCTTCTTAAGCTATCAAAAATAGCCACTTGCAAGACATTTAAATTTGCTAAAAAGCACTCATAAACAGCTAAGGGACTTGGAATGATTACAAAAAAGCCCTTAATGCTTAAAAAGTGCCAAAGCCCTATAACAAGGACAAATAAAACTAAGGATAAAAGACGAAAACTAAGCATTATTAACATAAGCCTTAGTTATAAAAGAAATATCTACAAAATCGCTATATGAAATGTTAAAATTTTCTACCCCTGCATCTTTCATGCCCGAAATTACTATGTCAAAATCATTTTGGCTAACTTTTAAATTCGAAAAAGATATCAAATTTTCATCTCTTATAACACTTGCTAAAAGTTCTTTTTTATGCCCTAAAACCTTGTTGCCTAAGATTATAGCTTCGTCTTTATTTTCATTTATAAACTTAGCAGTTTTTACAAAATTATTAACAAGACCTTGCAATTTATCTTTATTTTCATATAAATTTTTATTTACTACAAACTGGCAGCAAGTGTGGTTTGGCAAAATTTGGCTTGATAATTTTAAACTTTTTGAAATATTTAAGGAATTTGCCAAATTTCCAAAGGGCTGGGCTACTAAAAAGGCATCAATTGAGCCATTTTTTAAAGCAAAAGGCATTTCACTTGGTGCCATATCTATTAAGTTTACTTCACTTAGCTTAATATTATTTTGCGTTAAAAGCGTGTTTAAAAGTAAAAAATGAGTAGAAAAACGACTTGGTATAGCAATCTTTTTACCTTTTAAATCGTTTATGCTATTGATTTCTTTTTTTACGCTTAGGACCGACCCGTTTCTGTGAGTTGCCATAATTGATTTTAACGGTAGTTGCGTTGAAAGTTTTAAGGCAAGTGGATTTAACATAAAAGCCCCGTCTATGCTACCAGCCCTTAGGGCCTCGCTTAAATCAGGCCAAGAGTTAAATTTAATGCTTTGAAAGCTATCAGGGTAAAGTTCCTTAGCTATCATTAAAAAATGGTCAGTTATAGGTAAAAATCCTAATTTTACCTTAGAAAAATCATTTGCCTTTAAAGAGACAAGTGAAACAAAAAAGGCACTAGAAAGTGCTAGAAATTGTCTTCTTTGCATGAAAAAGTCCTTAAAATAAACTATAAAATGAGAATAAGCTCCAAAATAAGCTTATTTGAAACTGAAATTAAAGCATATTTATTATAAAAATAAGTTTAAATTTTTATAGCTTGTAAATTTTGTTCTATAAAGGGTTTTATGTCTTGGTCTAAATCAAGTTTTATATAATAATACCCATGAGAATCTGTTAAAGAGGATGGGTAAGAAAATTTGGTATTTTCATTTGCTAGTATATGTTCTTTTATGAAAAGTTCGGGTTTATATTGTTTTAAAGCTTTATAAAATTCATAGTCTTTTTTAGTATAAATAAAATAATCCAAACAAGTACAACTAGGCTTAATTGATATAGGTTTTAAGGGCTTTTTTAAGGTAGCATCAAGTAATAATTGTAAATAATTAATATTTAAGGAATTTTGCATTAAAAAATCTCGCAAACCACCCATTCTACTAGCAATCTCAATTACACTTATCTCCTTTGTATCAGGGTCAAATTTAATCTCAATATGACTTGCCCCATAACAAATTTCAAAGGCATTTAAAATTTTTATAGCAAAATCTTTTATTAAATTTTCATCATCCTTATCTAATCTTGCTGGCATTAAATGCATGGTTTCTAAAAAATCATCTTCAAATTCGCCTCTTCTAAAATACTCCCTTGTTATAGCTAAAACTTGGTGCTTTTTATTTGAACTTATGCACTCAATGCTTACTTGCTTACCCTTTAACTCCTTTTCTGCTAAGACTATCTTATTAAAAGAAAAATTCAGTGCATTTTCAAAGGCATTTTTTAAATCCTTTTTATCATAAATTTTAACCACTCCCCTACCTGCACTCCTATCGCTTGGCTTTATAACAACAGGAAAGCTTTTAATCTTTTCTAAGTCCTTTTCTTCTTTTAAAATGATATATTCAGCACTTTTTATATCATGCTTAGCAAAAATTTTTTTCATACGAAGTTTATCGGTAGTATTTAGAGCGCATTCATAGGAATTTGTTCCTAAATTTAAATGCTCTCCAACAAAACAAGTGCTTAAATTTCCAAGTTCAGTAGCACAAGTTGCAATGCCTATTATATTGTATTCTTTGGCTAGTTTTAAAATTTCTTCTTTTTTATCTATTGAGATTAAATGAAAAATATCAGCTAAATCCCTACAAAAGCAATCTTCATTATAATCAAATAAATGAACTATAAATTCTTTCTTAGCTAATAAAATCAAATCAGCTTGTAAACTTCCTCCACCTATTACAAAAAAATGCCTTTTTTCCATGCTTAACCTTGTAATTTTAAAGCTAATTTATTGAAAATTTTATCTCTGTATTTGCTAAGCTTTCTTTCTTTTATGATATTTTCAAAAGGGGTTAAATTTTCAAAAACGCTATTTTGCATAACATTTAAGTGCCCATAAATTTCATCAAAATGATTTAAATGCGTATTAATCCAAAAAATCTTTTTTTGCATGATCTCTGCTTCATTTTGTGGATTAAAAACATACAGTTTAGCCATATTTAATTCATTTTGATAAAACAAGGATTGAAACATATCTGATAAACAATTCTCATCTGATATTATTTTTTTAAGCTTATCTATCTCATTAAAACTATACTCAAAGATAAATTTTTTCTCTTCTTCATTTGCGTTATTTATGTTATTTAAGGAATTTATGATACTATTTTTAATTTGGATAATTTGCTTTTTAATATCTTGTGCTATACTTAAATTTTTAAAGATTCTAGCATAAGCCCTAAGTAAAAACTCATTTTGTTTAGCTAGACAAAAGGGTGTTAAGCCCCCCCCCTTAACTAAATCATCCTTTAAAAGCTTGTTGCATACTTGTAAAAAAGGCTCTTCAATGCACTCTTCAATACGTGCTCCACCTTCTGTGCAATTATAAGTTGTAATGCCAAAATATTTACTTTGTACTATGTGTTCTTGTAGGGTTATACGAAAGATATTCCAAGCATTTCTTGTAGAAACTTCTCCCTTGCCACCATAGGCCTTTACCTTTAAGCTATAATCTATCTCGTGTTCTTTGCCAGTATAGCCACCATAATTACCATAAACATGCCCACTAGCATGGGTGCTTCCATCCTCGCTTGAAAATGCTAAATCCTGCCCTATTAAAATGATATTTTTAAAATTTAACATACAAGCTAGACCAAAGGATAAATGGGCTACGCTTTGACCTGTGTTTAAGTATCCAAAATGATTAAGCCCTAAGCTATCAGAAAAGCCTAGTTTTTTTAATGCTAAAATATAATTTCTATTATTTTTTTCTAAATTTTCTATGCTTTGTTTATGGATTAAATGTGAGAATATAAAGACTATATCCTTATCAAATTCCTTAAAATCATTGTCAAAATATCTTGCAGTTGCAACAACTCTTTCTAAGGATAAAACATAATCAGGTCTTATTCCATGCTTATAAAGTATAGGATAAGCACTATCTGCTGCAAATAAAACTGCCTTGTTTTGAACTTCTTTAAGTAAAGGAAGCTGTTTTACTAAACTAGGACCTGTTGCTATGAGAATGGCTGTTTGATTACCACTAACCTTTCTTGTTTTAATCAAGCTTTCATAGCTTGGATGAGTTATCATTTTATCAAGATTATAAACTAATTGATTTATGCCTATTAGGGCGTCATTAGAATCATTTCCGTTATTTAATATAACATAATGGATTATTTCTGCTATTTTTTTATTAAAATCAAGAATTTCTTGGTGAAATTTTTTTTCATAGTATTTTGAGCTAAGTTTTAAAAAATATACCCTTAAAAAATAACACATAGGGATACTTCTAAATAAGGTAGTTAAGACAAAAGAATTAGTATCGCTATGATTGATATCAAAAAGCACGATTTTGTCATCCTTTAACTCCTTGCTAAAATCCACCAAATGAAAGATTGTCCAAATAATCTCTATGTCTTGTTCAAAAACTATGATATGCTTTAAGTACTTATTTTGCAAAAGCAATTTAAATAAAATTCCATTGCCAAAGCCAAAAAAGTATAAAACAGGGTAAAAAATATATTTTTGCTTATAAATTTGCTGCATTGAAAGTGTTTCTTGTAAGGCATTATCATATAAAAAATCATCACCCTTTTTTAAATTTATATCAAGCGAATCTTCGCCTATAACTACTTTATAGGAGCTTGATTTTATATTTTGAAGTGAGATTTTTAAATTCTCATTTAATAAATTATTAAGATTCTTATCAAAAATTTGCTTTTGTGGCTTTGTAAATTTCATAAAATCATCCTTTTTTTTGTATAGCTAAAATTATAATTATTTAATCCATAATTTCATCTAAAATTTAAAAGGTTTTTTTTGATATTTTCAAATTTCAATCTTGGCGATAAATTTTTAAAATATACTTCTTTCCATTTTTGTAAAAAAAGGCTGGGAATTCTTCATTAGAACAAATTCTAAGTAGATTAAATTGCGAATTGATACTTTTTTTAATGTTAAGTTCGCCATCTTTTGGATTTCTTTTCTTGCAAAAACTCTCAACCCCATTTTGCTTTTTAAGCTTAAAATTTGGATAAAGTTTTAAAAAATGAAGACAAAGTTTTATTATAAATTCCCCTTGCTTTGTCCTTAACTCATCATATAACTCATCGCCCTTTAAACGCAGGGTCTTTTGAAAATAAATATCCCCACTATCAACATTTATATCAGCCTTTAAACAAGAAAAAACTATATTTTTATAATTTTTAAGTATTTGATAAAACATAGGGGCAAAGCCCTTAAAGGCAGGTAAATTTGAAGCGTGAATTACTACATTTTCTTTATTTTTCAATAAGGTTTTTTTATCTATAATCTTATGATAACTTAGTATAAAAACTATGTCGTAATCTTTTATCTTATCATGCGAATAAAAAAGCTTACTATCTTTAATCTTTTTATTTAATTTTTTAGCAAAGGGTATGAACCATTGATTTTTACTAGTTAATATGGCTATTTTCACGAGGCAAGCCTCTCGTAAATTAAGCTAACCCCCCCCCATTTAAGCTAAGATAAATCATATTTTCATCCTTTTTTATAATCTTAAAACCATGCTTTAAATAAAGTGTTAAAGCCCTTTCATTATCCTTAAACACCCTAGCATTTAAATTTTTTAATCCTAAATTTTCAAAGGCATATTTTTTAATCTCTTTCATTAAAATAGCCCCAAAGCCCTTTAAATAAGGATTTTGATACATACCAAATTCACAACTTTGCTTATTTATATTTACAAAATCAATAACGCCTAAAATTTCATCATCATCAAAGACTAAAAAATATTTTTTGCTTTTATCATTTTTTAAATTTTCAATAAATTCTAAGTGAGTTTTTAAAGAAATTTCTTTTGTATGCATAAAAGAGGCGATTTTTTTATCATTCCTAAACATTAACACAAGATAAAGTTCAGCCCTATTAAGCTTAGTAAAATCCTTTAAAAATATCATTGTATAAACTCCACCTCAATGCCCTTTTGAACAAGCCAGTTTGCAGTTGGCAATTGATTATCCACATAACAAATAGCCTTAAAATTTGCCTTTAAAAGTAAGGCCTCATTTACCAAAGAACTTGCACTTATAATAAGCTTTTTACTTTCATGCATAAGCTTTGCGATATTGTCATAATTTACAAATAAGCTTATATTTTCATTTTCATTTGCAAATCTTCTAAGTCCTTTTAAATGAGCATTTGAACTACTTGTAGCAATGGCGATTTTTTTATCTTGGGGCAGGTCTTGGGCTATTTGTATGCTTAGATTTTTAATGTCAGTGCCTCCTAAGCAAATAAAAAAATCATAAATTTTCTTTCTTTTTTTCTTTACCTCTTCATAAAATTCATCTCTAAACAAGGCATAGGAAAAACCGCATCTTCTTTCACATTTAAAGGGTACTAGTCCATCATAATCACTTGCCTTTGCAAAGGCATTTACATTTAATAAAATATCGCAAAAATGTTCTTTTATGGTATCATCAAAGCTTAAAATTTTAACGCCCGTTTCAAGCTTTATAAGCTTTTCATCATTTGCACTAATATTATAATTATCTATAATCAAAAACTCAAATTTTTCAGCCTTTATTAAATTTATAAGTTCAAAAATGCTTTCATTTTCAAGTATAAAGATCTCGTAAGGAATTTCTTCAATTAATGCCCCTTCTAAATCAAGACAAGCAAAGCTAACCTCGCTATATTGTTTAGCTAAAACAAGGCACCTTTTAATATGCCCAAAGCCTATTTTTGAAGAACTATCCACCCTAATTAATGTTTTCATAATTTGCCTTATAAAGCAATTTTGCAAATTCTAAATCTTGCATGGTATCTATATCACAAACTAATTTTTTAGGCAATAAAAATACGCTAGAATGTGGTCTAAACATTATATTTTCACTTAACCACTCACTAGCCTTTCCAAAATAAAAAGCCCCACTATCATGGTATGCCTTAGTTAAATCTTGCGAGCGGGAGTTGTAATATCTTTCATCAAACATAGAAACTTGAAAGTTCTCATCAAGCTTAAAAGCCCTTTGTATAGGATAATCAAACTCAGTTGCTGCAAATAAAAACTTGCTTTTATTTTCCTTAAATCTTTCAAAAGCCTTTTTTAAAATATCAGCGTTTATTAATGGAGCAGTTGCGTATAGACAACACACAGAGTCTAAATTTTCGCCACTTTCTATAAGCTTTTTAATGTTTTCTTTAATCACCTGAGAAGAAGTAGTATAATCATCACTTAAATTCTCATCCCTTAAAAGTGCCTTTGCTCCAAATTTAATACCAGTTTGTAAAATTTCATCATCATCACTACTTACAAAGATCTCGTCAAAAATCTTAGAATTTAAAGCATTTTCAACGCTATAAGCAAGTAAGGGCTTGCCACAAAAATCTATAATATTTTTTCTTGGAATTCTTTTTGAACCACCACGTGCAGGTATAATGCAAATATTTTTCATATCAAAAGCCTACAATCTTGCTTTTATCAAAGCTTGAGTCAAGTTCTTTTCTAATGCTATCTAAAAAATCTTGCATTAAAAATTTACCCTCCTTTGAAACCGCAGCCCTTAAGGCAGTGTTTTTAATAACCATTAAAATTTGAGCCCCACTTAACTCATAATTTGCAAGTGTTTTTAAGTTAAATTCCTCGTCAAATTCCACATTTTTTGGTAAAAATTTTTGCCACATTTTAAGCCTGTCTTTAAATTCAGGCTTTTTAAATTCTATTTTATAGTCAAAACGTCTTGAAAACGCACTATCAAAGCTTTCTAAAAAATTTGTAGTGGCTATTAAAACCCCATTAAATCTTTCTATTTGTTCTAAGAAAATATTTTGCATTTGATTATGCATCTTATCGCTACCACTACCCCCACTAATCCTAGTGCTTAAAAACTGGTCTGCCTCGTTTAAAAGTAAAATAGGACTTTGTTTACAAGAATTACAAACATGTTTATAGGTATCAAAAATCTTACGCACATTTTGTTCGCTTTCTCCAACCCACTTACTTAAAATTTTAGAACAATCAAAGCTTAAAACGGCTTTTTTCATTGATTTTGCCATGCTTAGTGCTGACATTGTCTTACCCGTTCCTGCAGGTCCATAAAAAATAATCTTTGCTTCTATATTTTTATTTGTCTTAATACCCCAAGAATTTAGCCTTTCGAGCACCTTTTTATCTTGTTGTTTTAAGATATTTGCAAGCAGTATTTGCGTATTTTCAGGCATGATTACATCTTTTATATCTGTGCTTGGTTCAATTAACTCAAAAATATCTTGTTCTTTAATAGCATTTTCAAGCTTAATCTTAGTACTTTGCTTACCCCTAACATTAATAATTCTTTGCAAAATATCATCGCTTATAAAAAAGCTTTTATTAATCTGCCCGAAATTGCTAAAAAACTCATCGCCTTCAATTAATCCATTATCTATAAGCTTTGAGCCCTCATCTAAGATTTTTTTATTTTGCCTTAAATCAAGCTCGTTTTCACTTATCAAAGATAAAAGCGAATTTAACTCCCTATTGCTTGAATTTTCATCGCTTAGGGTATATTCTTCTTTTAAAAGGGCTATGAAAATGATTTGTTCTTTTTTTTCTAAGGCGTATTCTTTAAAAATAGCGTTTAAAACATTGTAAAATTTACTTTTTTTAAGGCGAGTTTTTATGTATTTTTCAAAATTAGCAATCTCTTTTTTAAGCTCTATATTATAGGAATTTGACTTCATAAAGCTTAATTTTTCATAAAATTCAATCCTAGTAAACTCGTCCTTTAAATATTCTAAAAAATCAGTATAAGCTTCGGTTTTATCAAGGCTGATTCTAGGCTTATTTTCTAAAAATTCCAAAAAATACTCACTTAAACTTAAATCATTTTGCAAAAGACTTAATTTTGAATTTTGAATTTTATTAGAATTGATAGCTTTTAAAAAGCCAGAACTTTGCACTATAAAACCTCTTGCGATTAAATTTTTAACATCTTGTAAATAATCTAAGAATTCATAATTTTTATTTTTAAAGGCTGTACTAAGCAAGGAAGAGGTATTTACGCTTGGATTTGCATTGACATAATTTTTACAAAGTTCTTGAAGTATCAAACCCTCATTTTTAGAACATTTAAGCTCCTTGAAAATTTTTGTTTTTTCAACGCTCATTGTTAAAAATTCCCTAAAATCTTGCATAATCTTTCCTAAATATAAAGCAAACGAATGCTAGTGTGTGAGATATTATCCCTAAAATTAATGCCCTCGTCACATTTTTCATATAAAATTTCATAATTTTTAGAGATTAAATTTTGATAAAAACCACAATCTGTATTAGTTAAATTCTTACCATTAAATAAAGGTTTTAAAAGCAAAATATCCTCTAAAAACTCATCATAATAAACATTTTTAAAAAATTTCTTATTAAAGCTAGTTTTATCATAACAAACGCCACTTGTACAAATTTTATCACTTATATTTAATTCAAAAAAGGCCCTGCCAAATTTATATACTTCTAAATTTATTTTTTGTTTATCTTGCTTTAAAAAACCATTATCATTTAGCCTAATGTTAGGTGAAAAAATAAAAATAGAAACGCTTTGTGAAGTAAAATTTTCATTCTTACTAGCACAAGCATTTAAAAAAAGCCCTATAAATATCAAGCATAAAAAGATAAATTTTTTTTTCATTTTAGGTTTTTAAAACTTAGTGTTAATTCTAAATTTAAGCCTTTAACAAGGCTAATTACAGCTTGCAAGTCATCAATTTGCTTAGCTACAACGCGAATTTCATCCCCTCTAATGCTAGAATTTACCTTTAATTTACTATCTTTTATAGTCTTATTAATCTTTTTTGCATTCTCGCTATCTATGCTTGAGTTTACCTTTAAATTTAAAGAAAACATAGCCCCACTTTCCTTTGAAAGTTCTTTAATAGCATTTGAATTTAAACCTCTTTTAATAAGCTTGGATATTAAAATATCCTTTAAAATTTCAAGCTTAGTCTCGCTTGAACTTCTTAATTTAAAGATATTTTGCTTTTCATCAAGTAAAAACTCAGTCTTTACGCCCTTTAAATCGTAGCGATTTTCAACTTCTTTTTTTGCTTGTTCAAGGGCGTTTTTAAGCTCTTGTAAATCAACACTAGCACTTATATCAAAACTATGTTCACTTGCCATTTGCTACCCATTCTAAAAGATTAGTATAAACAATTTTCATTAAGGCCTCCACAGCTTCTGTGCTAGCCCAAGCAACATGAGGGGTTATGATTAAATTTTGTTTATTTTTAATGCTTAAAAGTGGATGATTTGCTATCATAGGTTCTTTTTCTAGCACATCAAGCCCAACTCTTATATTTTTCTTATCTATAACCTTAGCTAAGTCCTCTTCATTTATAATGCCACCTCGCCCCATATTTATAAGTATAGCATTTTCTTTTAAAAGCATTAATTCTTTTTCTTTTAAAAGATTTTTAGTATTTTCATTTAAGGGTGCGTGTATACTTATAACATCACAAGTTTCAAGCAATTCTTCAAGATTAACTTGATTATAATTTGAATCGTTATTTCTTCCACTTGTTGAATAATAGCAAAGATTTGCCCCAAAGGTACTTGCGATTTTTGCTACTTCTTTTCCTATAGTCCCAAGTCCTATGATACCATAATTTTTAGCTTGAATAGAGGTTAATATAGCACTATAATCAGTAAAAATTTCACTCCTAGTCCAATTGCCATCCTTTACCCATTTATCATAATAAACTATTTGATTTAAAAAGGCAAAAATCAAAGCAAAAGTGTGCTGTACTACGCTTTTTGTAGAATAACCAGCTGCATTTTTTACTATAATATTTTTTTCTTTTGCATATTCTAAGTCTATATTATTAACCCCTGTTGCAGTTTCTAAAATAAGCTTTAAATTTGTATTGCTAAGCACTTCTTTATCCATGATAATCTTATTAACCATGGCTACATCTGCCCCTTGCAATCTTTCTATAACCTTATCTTTTGGCGTTGTTTGATAGCTAATAAACTCGCCAAAATTTTGAAACACACTTAAATCATAATTTCCCAAGGTTGCCGCATCTAAACATACAATTTTCATTAATTCTCCTTTATAATATGTCCTACAAATTTTGAAACATTATCAATAATCGTCCCACCCTTTCTAAAGCCTAAACCACAGCCTTCAAAGGCAAAAAATACTCCAGCTTGATAAAAATTATCCTTGTGAGTATTAAAAGTAGCTAAGGCTTGATAAATGCAAGGATTATTGCCATACGGGCCGATATTTTCATGCACTATTTTTTTATTTTTAACTATGCTAATATTTGCCCCTTCTCTGCCAAAAAAAGGCTTTTTTACATAATCACCTTGTAATGGTTCAAAGCTTGTTTCAAGCAATAAGGGGTGATTTGGGTAAAGTTCCCATAAAATTTTCATTATGCCCTTACTTTGAAAAAGCAAGGTATATGCTGGATTTAAAATAATAGCCTTTTGATTACGCATTATTTGAGTTAAAAGCATGGCTAATTCGCCTTCTTCTATAGCTATATCTTCCCAAGGGATAAGCTTAAACCAGTATTCAAAATTCTCATTATTTTTAAAAATTCCATTCTCTGAAAAATCCACCTCATCAACATAAGCAAAACTCGTTTTAAAGCCACTTTCAATGGCTATATGTTGTAAAAGCTTAGTGGTAAGTTCTTCTTCTTTATTGCCTGCTATGCTTGAAAAAAGAATTTTCCAACCCCTATAAAGTTCTTCAAAATTTTCGACATTTTCTTCTAGGCTAATTAATCTTTTAAAATTATCCATTAAGGCTTCGTAAATATTATTAAATTGAGCACTTTCATCAAGATTATTTTGTTTTAAAATCGCCCATTGTAAAATAGCACTTTCAAATAAAGAAGTAGGCGTATCAGCGTTAAATTCAATTAATTTTATAGGCTCATTATCAAGCCCACCTGCAAAATCAAAACGACCATATAAGTGCCAGTGCACATCATTTTCCCAGCTCATTTTAATAGCATCAATTAAATTAAAAGGGATATTAAGTTCTGAAAATCTATTATTATCAATTACATTTTGTGCTGCATTTACAAACATATCATAAAGTTCATTAGCGGCCTCATAATACGCATTTGCTTCTTTGTGACTAACGCAAACTAAGTTATTATCTATATAATCACTTCCATCTGTATCAGTATGCCAAGAAAAGCCCATATTTTCTAAATAATCTTTTTGTAATTTTTCAAGTTCTAAAAATTTCATTTTATTGACCTTTAAGAACCAAAAGAAGACGAGGACGAACTTTTTGAACCTCCACCAAAAAAGCCTGATTTTGTGCTACTTTTAGCACCTGCATTATTAAAGCTATTTACACTTCTTTGATAGGCACTTTGATTTGAAAAAGCCCCTCTTTGTTGATTCGCAAAATTTTGATTATTAAAAAGCTTTGAACCTATCCAGCTACCTAAAATAGCACCAGCTGCACTAGCTAGTAAGGTTTCGCCTAAGCTTAAACCTCCGCTACTTAATTGGGCATTATCGCTTATTAAAGCCGAGGTGTTATTGTCAATCCTAGCTGCTTCTTCTTTTATCAAAGCATCCATTTCTTGTTTACTTAATACCCTTTCACTGCCATCAAGTTGCTTTAAAACTACCCTTGTTTCATCGCTTGGAAATTGGTCTTTTATTTTGTATTGATTTGGGGCTATTTCTTCTATTATCACAAAGGCACCTTGTTGTGCTTGTTGGACATTTTCTTCTGTACTACAAGCTGTTAAAACACCACCACTAATAGCAGCAATGCCACCTAACATACTAATTTGAATAATTTTTTTGATATGTTTATTCATATTTTTTCCTAAATTTCAAAATTGTTAAATTCTAGCAAAAAAAAATAAATGCAAAGATTAAAAATATTTTTTAAATTATAAGAATAAAAAGCCCTTAAAAAAGGGCTTAATTTTAGAGTCTTGATTCGTAACGTCTTAGCAGATAAAGTCTTTTAAGCATTTTTTTACGAGCTGAAATTTTTTGTTTTTTACGAATTTCAGTCATAGGCTCAAAAAAACGTCTTGCCCTTACTTCTGTAACTACAAGATTCCTATCTACTTGCTTTTTAAATTTACGATAAGCCTCGTCAAAACTTTCATTAGGATGCACCTTGATACCTGGCACTATCCTCACCACCTTTCTGTATAAATTTTGTAAAAGCTAAATTATATTATAAAAATATGAATTTAAGTTTAAGCCTAAAAAGTGTATAATCGTGTAGTTTTTTTTTTTTTTTTTTTGATATTTTAACACTATTTAAGTCTTATTTTATTTTTTTAGTATTAATATCACAAAAAATGAGAAGGAGTGCTTATGAAAGCCTGTATTACTAATTATACAAATAAAAGGTATATTTTTTATATACTTGCTACTATTGTTATTTTTGCCTTGCCCTTTATTAGAGTTAATAAAAACCATTTCTTTTTACTTAGTTTTGACCACAAAAAATTAAATTTATTTTTTGTAGCCTTTGATACTCAAGAACTTTACTTAATGCCGTTTTTGTTGATACTTTTATTTTTAACAATATTTTTTATAACAACATTAGCTGGTAGAATTTGGTGTGCGTGGTCCTGTCCACAGACAATTTTTCGCGTTATTTATAGGGATATTATCCAAACTAAACTACTTAAAATTAGAAAAAATATTAAGGATAAACAAAAGGAATTTCAAGGACAATTTGTTAAGAAATTTATAGCTGGTATTTTGTTTTACTGCGTTTCTATTATAGCAGTGAGTAATTTATTATGGTATTTTATACCACCAGAAGATTTTTTTGCTTATATTCAAAATCCGGGCGAACATATGCTTTTAATAGGGATTATCTTTTTTGCATCTTTGTTTTTAAGCTTTGATATTATGTATTTGCAAGAAAAATTTTGTATTTATGTGTGTCCTTATGCAAGAATACAATCTGTAATGTTTGACCATGATACCATTCAAGTAATTTATGATGAAAAAAGAGGAGGGGTTATTTATGATGGGCATACAAAATTACATAAAAAGCCGCCTCAAGGAGAATGTATAGGTTGCGAGGCCTGTGTTAGCGTGTGTCCAACACATATTGATATAAGAAAGGGTATGCAACTGGAATGTATTAACTGCTTAGAATGTGCTGATGCTTGTTCTAAAATTCAACTTAAATTTAATAGACCTTCTTTGATAAATTGGACCAGTGCAAAGTCCATTGAAACAAGGCAAAAGGTAAATTATTTTAGATTTAGAACCATTGCTTATGTGGTAGTTTTAAGTATAGTTTTTATAGGCTTATTGATTGCAAGTACGAAAAAAGAGCATATGCTTTTAAACATAAATAGGGCTACTGAACTATATCACATAGAAAAGAAAAATGATAAATTAGAAGTAATTAATGCTTATACTTTCTTATTCCAAAATACTGATAATAAAGACCACCAGTATTATTTTGAAGCCATTTTAGAAGGCATTGAAGGTGGGATTGAAATAGTAAGTCCTAGTAAGCCATTTACCTTAAAAGCAGGTGCAAATACTAAAAAAGTAGTAACCCTAAGGGCTACAAAAAAACTTGCAAATGATGATAAAAAAGATACTATCATTCCTTTACACATAAGGGCTTACGCAGTTGATGATGAAAATATAGTTGTGTTTAGAGAAAGTATTTTTTCTTATCCTAAAAATACCGAATTTGACAAGTTTAAAGATGAAAAAAAATAAAACTCCAACGCCAAAGGCAATAGCTAGGCAAGAAAAGATTAAAGAAGTAGCCCTTGAGTTATTTTTAACCAAGGGTTATGAGAAAACTAGTATTAACGATATTATTAAGTTATCGGGTGGTTCTTATTCTAATATTTATAATACTTACAAAAACAAAAAGGACTTATTTTTAGCTATACTAGAAGAAAGAACTACAAAGCATTTTGAGAATGTTACAAAGCATTTAGCAAAGATAAAAAATAATGATTTAAAGGATGTTTTGTATCGTTTTGGATTAGCCTTTATACAAATTTTTAATGATAACAATACTATTACGCTTGGTAAGATAATTTACTCGCAAGTTTATAGCAAGGATAAATTAATAGCTACTTGGTTTAACAAAAATAGGTCTAAATTCATAGACCAGCTTTTAGCAAATTATTTTAAACAACAAGATAGTAAATTTTTAAGTGAAAATGCGCTTGAGTTAGCTGAGTTATTTTGTACTATGATAAAGGACCCAAATTATAATTTAAGCGTATTAATGGATAAAAAGCTTTTAAGTAAACAAGAACAAAAAAAACGCGTAAAACTTGTAGTTGAAATTTTTTTAAGTGGTATAAAAAATTTAAAATAATTTTTTTCATTAACCATTATATTAACCAAATTTATGTAAACTACATTTTTTTAATTTAGTAATAACAATTACTTTTTTAACAAATCGAAGTTTTAAGGGACTTAGAAGGTTTATAAAACAATCGTTAAATTACAAATACTAAAATATAAAATTTTAAAAACAGAAAGGTAAAAAAATGAACTTTGTAAATAAAAATATATGCTTTACACTACTTGCAACCTTATTAATAACAGCTTGTGAAAAACCAGCCCCACAAGCTTTGCCACCACAAGGAGTTAACATAGTAATTGCCATACCTGAGGATTTACCTTTAAAATTTGAATATCCAGCCCAGTTAGTAAGTGATTATGATGTAGTGATAAAACCTCAAGTTAATGGGGTCATAATGGAAAAATATTTTAAGGCGGGTGACTATGTAAAAAAAGGGGATAAACTCTTTTTAATAGAACCTTACAAATACAAAGCAGCAGTTGATGCAGCCTGGGGTAAGGCCTTACAAGCTAGGGCTGATTTTGACAATGCTGAAAAAGACCACGAAAGAAATAAAATTTTAATTGCTAAAAATGCTATATCTCAAAAGGATTTTGACACAAGCCTTGCAACCTATAAAAGCACTAAAGCTACGCTTGAAAGTGCTAGGGCTGATGTTTCAAATGCTAAGATTGACTTAGATTATACTGAGATAAAAGCACCCTTTGATGGCATGGTAGGCGATGCCTTAATTAATGTGGGCGATTATGTAATAGCATCTAGTACTGATTTAGTTAGGGTTACGAATTTAAACCCTATCTATGCTGATTTTTACATTTCTGATACAAATAAATTAAATATAGAAAGAAATTTGCAAAATGGAAGATGGGATTTGCAAAATTATAAGGTTTCTTTTAAAACGGCTGAAAGAGAATATGAAGGCGAGCTTTATTTTATTGATTCAGTTATTGATTTAAAAAGTGGTTCTGTAAAAGCTAAGGCCGTGTTTGATAATTCAAATTCTGTTTTATTACCAGGTACCTTTGTAACTCTTGCAAGTGATGGTTTTATACAAAAGGGTGGTTTTAAAATTCCACGCATTGCTTTGATGCAGGACCAAAAAGAAAATTATCTTTATACTATCTCCGAAGAAAGCACGGTTAAAAAGAATGTTGTTAAGGTAAGTTATCAAACAAGTGATTACGTGATTATTGAAAGTGGTATAAATGAAGGTGATAAGGTTATAATTGATAATTTCAAAAAAATCGGTGCTGGAAGTCCTGTTAGAGAACTTGGAGCACAAGAAGAAAATATTCAAGCCCATATAGCTAGTGAGATTGCTAGTGAAAATAACGAGACAAATTAGGAGCTAGCAATGTTTTCTAAATTTTTTATAGAAAGACCTGTTTTAGCTTGTGTTATTTCTATTATAATCACGCTAGCAGGTGCTATGTCTTTAATATCCTTACCTATAGAACAATACCCCTCACTAACCCCTCCAACAGTTAGTGTTAGTGCTACTTATACAGGTGCTGATGCTGCAACCATTGCAACAACCGTTGCTACGCCACTTGAAGAACAAATTAACGGCGTGGATAATATGATTTACATGGAAACTACAGCAAGTGCTGGTACTATGAGAATGACTGTTTATTTTAGGATAGGAACGGACCCTGACCAAGCCACAATAGATGTTAATAATCGCGTTTCAAATGCTAGTTCTAAACTACCAGAAGAGGTAAAAAGACTAGGTGTTACGGTTAGAAAGGCAAGTTCAACTACACTTGAGGCCCTAACCTTAGTTTCAACTGATGGAAGTATGAATTCAACAGAAGTTTATAATTATATAGTTTTAAATGTCTTAGATGACTTAAAACGCGTTCCAGGTGTTGGTGATGCTACAGCAATTGGTAATAAAGACTATTCTATGCGTGTATGGCTTGACCCTGACTTATTAAATAAATATCAAATCACAGCTAATGAAGTGCTTAGTGCAATTGATGACCAAAATATGCAATATGCCACAGGTAAGATAGGAGAAGAGCCTGTAATTAATAAGTCTCCTTATGTTTATCAAATCACTATGCAAGGGCAACTTAGAACGGTTGAGGAATTTGAAAATGTAATTTTAAGAGTAAATAGTGATGGTTCTTTTTTAAGATTAAAGGATGTTTCAGAAGTAGAGATAGGGTCTAAACAATATGTTTCTCAAGGTAGAGATACAGGTGGGGATGCTGTGCCTATTATCATAAATTTACAATCTGGTGCAAATTCAATTGAAACAGCAAGGCTTGTAAGTGAAAAAATGGAAGAACTTTCAAAAACCTTTCCAGAAGGCTTAATATATAGAATTCCTTATGATACTACTACCTTTATCATAGATTCTATAAAAGAGGTGGTAAAAACCTTTTTTGAAGCCCTAGTTTTAGTTATTTTGGTTATGTATATGTTCTTAAAGAATTTTCGTTCTACCATTATCCCTATGATAGCCGTGCCTGTTTCTATTATAGGGACCTTTGCAGGACTTTATGCCTTAGGCTTTTCTATAAATTTACTTACCCTTTTTGCTTTGATTTTGGCTATTGGTATAGTTGTTGATGATGCAATTATAGTTGTGGAAAACATAGATAGAATCATTCACCAAAACAAAGATATATCCATAAAAGATGCGGCCATTCAATCCATGAAAGAAATGACCTCACCTGTTGTTTCTATAGTTTTAGTACTTTGTGCTGTGTTTATTCCTGTGTCCTTTAACTCAGGCTTTGTTGGCGAAATTCAAAAACAATTTGCCCTAACTCTAGCCGTTTCAGTGTCAATATCAGGCTTTGTGGCACTTACCCTAACGCCTTCACTTTGTGCTATGTATCTAAGAAGAACTCATGAATCACCCTTTAAATTTGTGGAAAAATTTAACGCCTTTTTTGATTGGTCGACAGAGGTCTTTGTAAATGGGGTTCGTTATGTTTTGCATAGATTAAAATTATTTGTTATATTATTTTTTATCTTTATAGTAGCAACCGTTTTTTTATATACAAAAATTCCTACCTCATTAGTGCCTGTGGAAGATCAGAGTGTATTTATAGCCATTACAAATTTACAAGCAGGTTCGTCACTAAATAGAACGGTTGATTATATAGATAAAATGGACGGGGTATTTAAACAAGACCCCGTAATTAAAGATAGTATGGCTATGATAGGTTGGGATATATTAACTTCATCTTTAAAAGAAAATTCAGGGGTTGCCTTTGTTAATCTTAAAGATATAAAAAATAGAAAAGAAACCGCCTTTGATGTTACAAATTCTTATAATAGAAAATATGCTTATAATACGGAAGGTCAAACCTTTTTCATTAACCCACCACCAATTCAAGGTCTTAGTATAACAGGTGGCTTTGATATGTATGTGCAAAATCGTAGTGGTAAAACTTATAATGAGATTCAACTTGATGTAAATGAGTTAGTCCAAGCAGCAAGAGCTAGACCAGAACTTTCTAATGTGCGTACAACGCTTGATACAAGTTATCCTCAATATAAACTAGAAATTGATAGAGATAAGCTTAAATTTTATAATCTTACTATGCAAGATGTCTTTACAACGGTTGCTTCTACTATAGGAACTTATTATGTAAATGACTTTTCAATGTATGGAAAGAATTTCCAAGTAAATGTTAGGGCTAAGGGTGATTTTAGAAATACCCAAGATGCCTTAAATAAAATTTATGTTAAATCAAGTGATGGCAATATGATACCTCTTGATGCAATTTTAACACTAAGTACTTCAAGTGGTCCTGATGATGTTAAAAGATTTAATCTCTTCCCAGCTGCCCTCGTACAAGGCGACCCTGCTACTGGTTATACCTCAGGTCAAGCCATTCAAGCAATCTCTGAGGTGTCAAGTGAGATTTTAGGAAGTGATTATACTATTGCTTGGTCAGGTACTGCTTATCAAGAAGTAACAAGTTCAAGCGATGGGCAAATAGCCTTTGCTATAGGACTTGTTTTCGTGTTTTTAATCTTAGCAGCCCAATATGAAAGATGGCTTATGCCAGCAGCAGTTATTACGGCCGTGCCTTTTGCGGTGCTTGGGTCTTTGTTGTTTACTTATTTAAGGGATTTTAGTAATGATGTATACTTGCAAACTGGACTCTTACTCTTAATAGGACTTTCGGCAAAAAATGCAATATTAATCGTGGAATTTGCCATGGAGGCACATTTAAGAGATGGAAAAAGCATATTTGATGCTAGTTTAGAAGCTGCTAGACTTAGATTTAGACCTATTGTTATGACCTCCTTAGCCTTTGGTCTTGGAATTGTGCCACTAGTTGTAGCAACTGGGGCAGGTGCGGCAAGTCGCCAATCACTTGGTACCGGACTTCTTGGAGGCATAGTAGCAGCATCTACCATAGCAATCTTTTTTGTACCTTTATTTTTCTATCTACTAGAAACCTTTAATAAATGGCTTGATAAGAAAAAAGGAATAATAAATGAATAAGTTACACATTTTAATTTTAATTTTTGCCTTGTTTTTTACGGCTTGTTCTTTAAAGCCTAGATTAGTAATACCCGAGGCAAATTACACTGCAAAGGATGATAATACAAGCCTTTCTAAACAATGGTGGAGAGGCTTTGAGGATGAAAAATTAAATAAACTTGTAGAACAGGCCTTAAAAAATAATACCGATTTGCGTATTGCTTATATTAACCTTGAAAAAGCAGCCGCGCAACTTGGTATTGAATTTAGCGATTTATTGCCTAAAATTGATGCTACTGGAAGTGGGACTAGGGCTAAAACTTCAAAAAATGCCCCAAGCAATCAAACAAATAATTTTGTATATGGCAATGATTTTATCCTAGGTCTTCAAATGAGTTATGAACTTGACTTATGGGGTAAATATAGAGATTCCTTTTTTGCAGGACAAGCAGCCCTAAGGGCTAGTGAATTTGACTATGAGGCCTCTCGTTTGTCTATTATTGCAAGTGTGGTACAAGGATATTTTAACCTAGCAAATGCTTATGAAAATATGAATATCTTAAAAGAAACTTTGGATGCTTATACACAAACCTATGAGATAAAAGAAATTCAATTTGAAGCAGGTAGCATTGATGAGTATGAGTTAGAACAAAATAGGGCTGAATTACAAAGCGTAAGGGCTCAATATACAAGTGCCATTGCCACTAAGGAAAATTACTTAAAGGTGCTTAAAATTTTAATAGGAAGTGATGATTTAGATGATATTTTATATAATGAACAAGATTATACTAAATTTGCAAAATATTCCCTATCTTTGCCCGAGGGCATTAGTAGTGAAATTTTACTTCAAAGACCTGATATTGGTGCAGCCTTACAAACACTAACACAGCAAAATTACCTTGTAGGTGTGGCAAGAACTGCCTTTTTGCCAAGCATTTCTATAACAGGACTTTTTGGTTTTGAAAGCTATGATTTAGACCTTTTATTAAAAGATGGTAGCAAAACCTGGAATATAGGTGGTAGCTTTACCCTGCCTATTTTTAGATGGGGTGAAATTTGGCAAAGTGTAAATTTAGCTAAACTTGCAAAGGATGAGGCCTTTTTAAATTATGAAAACATACTTAGAACCGCCTTTGCAGAAGTGCGTTTAGCCTTAGCCCAAAGACAAACAAGTATGCAAAATTATGAAAATTATAAAACCTTGCTAAGTTCTCAAGAAAAAATTTATGACCTAGCAAGTATTCGTTATGAAAATGGCAATATTCCACTTATAGAATATTTAGATGCTAGAAGAAATTTACTTAATGCTAGAATTTCCTTTGCTAGTGCAAATTACGATATGGCAAATGCTATTGTTGAAGTAATTAAAGCCTTTGGAGGTGGCTTTAAGGCAGATGATAAGATAGGTGATAATATAGAAGAAGATGCTAAGAATTTAAATTTTTCATTTAGAGAGTAAGGACTTAAAAGTCCTTACTTAAATCACTATCTTTAATCTCATAAGCACTATAAACACTAGGTAATAATTTTCTAATAGCATAATCAAAATGATAAAATCGTTCATAAACTTTTTTTGCATTTAAAGCCTCAGCGTTTTCAAAATCAAAAATATCGCCCTTTATTTTTGCTATATTTTCATCAAAAAAGGCATAAAATTTAGCCCTAGAAACAAAAAGTTCATTAAGATTTTTAAGTATTGTTTCTTTTTTGCTAGGTTCTTTTATAAAATCATTATTTTTAAGCATTATTTTAAGCCTTTTAGCAAAAGCATTTTTTAACCTTTTAATAGCCTTTTTTTCTGTCTTTGCACTAAGGCTTAAAGGAAAATCCTTATACCTAGCAAAATACTTTCCCTCTTTACTTGTTATAATAAGTTCATAAGGCAAATTCATATAATATTTTAAGTCCTTTTTCACATTTTATCCTTTAAAAAAATTTTAATAGTAATTTTAGCTAAATATTGCAAATAATCTTTGCTTTGACAAAATTTAAAATTTAGACTATAATTAAACTAAATATAGTCTAGGAAACAAAAATGAAAAATAAAGATTTAATTTACCTTGATACTTATGTATTACAGCAAGATATGCGAATTCGTATGCCTAAAAGTATCTTAGAAAATTTAGATATTGTAAAAGGAAAAAGCAAATTTAAGGTTTATTATGACAAGATTAATTCTCAGCTTATATTAAGAGTTGATGAAGATAACAAAGATAAATAATAAAGAACTTTATGTCTAAAATAAGAGTTGTATCTTTATTTGCTGGGATTGGTGGATTTGAAGAAGGCTTTAAAAAAGCAAAAATAAAAGCAGATATCGTATTTGCATCAGAAATTAATTCTTTTGCAAGACAATCTTATATTGCGAATTTTTCAAATAAAAATTTATATGGAGATATTACAAAAATTGACGAAAAAGATATCCCAAGCCATGATTTATTAGTAGCTGGTTTTACATGTCAATCATTTAGTATTGCAGGTAAACAAAAGGGATTTGATGATATTAGAGGAACCTTGTTTTTTTGATATAGCAAGAATTCTTAAGGAAAAAAACCTAAATATGTATTATTAGAAAATGTCAAAAATCTTATTAGCCATGATAATTGTCAAACTATACAAAAAATATTAATTACATTAAATAAAATTGGGTATGTTGTTGACTTTACAATAATAAATTCATTAGAAGCTGGAGTACCACAAAACAGAGATAGCACATATATATGTGGGATATATAAGGGTAAATGTGAGAAATTTATCAAAGATACTAAAAATAACAAGATTAATCAACTAAAAATAAAATTAAATAACTATAAATTTAAGGGATTTAATTTTTTTAATAATGTGCATTTTTTTGCAAAAAATAAATATATTAATAGATATTTATTTTTGCGTAAATTTATAAGATTAAGCCATTTTAAAAATGGCTTAATTGCTTATTTAAAGCTAAAATTTAGACTCTACTCATAAATAAAATCTAAATATTTTTGCTTGTTAAAAGGCTTTAACTCATTCTCATCCATGGCATGTCCAAAATTTAGCACATAAGAATCATTTTGTTCTTTTAAGGTAATCTTAGTGCAATCTTCTTCTCCTCTTAAAGTATGGGCAAGTGTAGTTTTTGGAAAGGGTATATTAAAAATAATCTTATTATAACCATCTCCCCAAGTATTGTCTATATTTATTACTTTCGCCTGGGTCACTATTTTTTGCATTTTTGTCAAGTGTTCTCCAAGCTTATCTACATTTTTCTCCCCACTTCCTAGAATTTCAATAAGTTCTTTTTCCCTTTTAATAAGCCCTTGAAAATTTACAATCTGCCTTTCAAAGCTTTGAGGTACAGGTTGATTATTTTCTCTTAATTGCTTGTATGATTTTAAGATATTACTCATACTTTCCTTACTAGCAGCCAGGCTTTTTTTAATAAATTCTAACTCCTTTTTTAAGGCTACATTTGTCTTTTTAAAGGTTTCAATAGCTCTAAATGACTCTTCTAAACTATTTTTAAAAGATTGAGAAACATTCATATCAAAAGAAAAGGTATTTGATTCCCCTTTGCAGTGTTCTATAATGCAAGTTTTTAAAAATTTAATGGTATTTTGAGAATGCAAACTTTTAATATAAATTTTTTCTGCTTCAATATTAGAATTTATGCAAGTTTTAACAACAGCAATCTTAGCCTTTATAAAGCACCTTTCAGCCACATTTACAAAGGCAGTATCAGCTTCTAAATAGCCTTTGTGATTAAAAATTTGTGCCTTTTTTGCATAAATTTTAGACTTTGAATGCGTTTGTCCGTTTATATTTACATTTTTACTTCTAATCGTGCTTTGGGCTACCGAACCTTGCAAATTTATCTTTTCAGTTTCAACCACAATCCCATCTTTTATCCCATCTTCTTCTTTTAGGGTTTGGATATTTAAGGATACTTTTTTATTATCACCTGCAAGAACTGAGCCTGTATTTTTGAGATTTAAATTTTTCATATCCAAGCTATTTACTATATCAAAATAAAAACTCTCATTTTTTACAAAGCCATTAATCTTAGCAAAATACTTTATACTGCTTGAATTTTCTTCTTTAATGAAGTGTTCATCATTAACGCTAAAAATTAATTGAGGCGAGTAAGAAATATGACTTAAAAACTGGCATTTTAAATTTTTTCCATCCTTGCCTTCAATGATTTTTTTATATTCTAAAACAAGTTCATTTTTTTCTATAATGCTTGAAAATTCCTTTTTTGCATAAGAAAAATCCTTACCCTTTTTTTCTTCTAAAATTTGTTCATAATGCAAAATTAATTTTTCATCAGTATCATCAACACTAGCAACGCCTCTTGCAATAGGTAAACTATAATCTCTATCAATAATACCATCTTTTAAAAACTTAGCCCCTAAAAGCTTTATATTATTGTGAAAATCAAAAATTCTAAAATCAAGCAAAAAGCCAGCATTTGCCATAGCCCTATAAATTCTATCCTTTAAAAATTGTGTTATATCTTGCTTAATAGGTCTTTCACTTTTTTTAAGCACAGCCCCAATGGTTACATTTCCCATATTTACAAATTTTAAATCAATCACAGGTTCATTTTCTTTTTTATAAATTTCAATCTCATATTCTTGATAAATCTTAAAATTTGTATTGACAAAAAAATTATCATGTTCAAACATTACTAGTTCTTCTTTATCAAGTAAGATATAATTGCCATCATTATTCTCACTATAATGCGTAAAAAAATCACTAATTTTGTAAGAATACTCACTTGCCTTTAACTCATTTTTTCTAATAAATTCTTCAAAGCTTTCTTTTGGAAAACTAGTCCTTATTTTTTCGTTCATATCAAATCCTTATTATAAAAGTTTGAAATTATATATAATCTAATGAATAATATTTATTAATTAGAAATTTTTTAAAAAATTTTACAAAAAATACACATTAAAATAAATTTTTGTATAGATAAGTAACAAATTTAAGGCAATTATTTTTTGTTATTTATTTTAGCTATAATTTATTTAAAATTTTACAAAGGCTTATTATGAAACTTTTTGGGACTGATGGGGTTAGAGGTAAGGCTGGAGAATTTTTAGATTCTTTCTTAGCTATGCGTTTGGCTATGGCTGCTGGAATTTATTTTAAGGATAAACGTGTAACTAATAATATTTTAGTTGGAAAAGATACAAGAAGAAGTGGTTATATGATAGAAAATGCCATTGTTTCAGGGCTTACTTCTATAGGTTATAATGTAATTCAAATAGGTCCTATGCCAACCCCTGCCATTGCTTTTTTAACAGAGGATATGCGTTGTGATGCAGGTATTATGATATCAGCTTCTCATAATCCTTATTTTGATAATGGCATTAAATTTTTTGATTCTGATGGCAATAAACTGGGCGAAGATAAAGAAAAAAAGATTGAAGAAATTTATTTTAATGATAATCTTATAAAAAGTTCTCAAGTTTCTATGGATAAGATAGGTCAGGCTAAACGTATTGATGATGTTATAGGGCGTTATATAGTTTGTATTAAAAATTCCTTTCCAAAAAATTTAACCCTAAAGCCTTTAAGAGTGGTTTTGGACGTAGCACATGGGGCTGCTTATAAAGTAGCCCCTACCGTGTTTAAAGAACTTGGGGCCGAGGTTATTGTTATAAATGATGAGCCAAATGGTTTAAATATAAATGATAATTGTGGGGCACTACATCCTATGAATTTGGCTTTAGAGGTTAAAAAACTCAGGGCAGATGTTGGCTTTGCCTTTGATGGGGATGCTGATAGGCTTGTGGTAGTTGATGAAAAAGGCGTGGTAGCAAATGGAGATAGCTTACTTGGTGTTTTAGCACTTTTCTTAAAAGAAAGAGATTGTCTAAATTCAAAGGTAGTAACTACGGTTATGAGTAATGGGGCCTTAAAGGAATTTTTACATAAACATAGTATCGGGTTTGAAATTTGCAATGTTGGCGATAAATATGTGCTTGAAAAATTAAAGGCTTGTGGGGGAAATTTTGGTGGAGAACAAAGTGGTCATATTATTTTTAGTGATTATGCAAAGACAGGGGATGGCTTGATAGCTGCTTTGCAATTCAGTGCCTTAATGCTTACAAAGAAAAAATCAGCAAGTGCGATTTTAGCACAAATTAAGCCTTATCCTCAGCTTTTAGTTAATCTTAAAATTTCAGAAAAAAAGGATTTAAATAAAATCAAGGGCTTAAAGGAATTAAAGCAAGATTTAGAAAAAAAGGGCATTAATTCTTTATTTAGATACTCAGGGACTGAAAATTTGATTAGATTATTACTTGAGGCAAAGGATAGTAAGCTTTTAGAAAAAGAAATGAAAGTGGTTAGTGAATTTTTTAAGAAAGCTTTAAATGGCTAAAATTTTAGATAAAAAATCTTATTTTTTATTTTTTTTAAGCTTTGTAATAGTTTTTTTACTAGACCAGGGCTTAAAATTTCTAAGCTTAAAAGGGCTTAGATTTAATAGTGAATTCTTAGATTTAACCTTGGTTTTAAATGACGGAGTAGCCTTTTCTATGTTTGATTTTTTAGGGCCTTATTTAAAATACTTGCATTTAGCCTTGGTTGTTGCCCTTTTTATTTATCTTTTTTGGCAAAAAAAATTTTTACAAGATAATATAATCGCTTTTGGGATAATGCTCTCATCTGGTTCTTCAAATTTGCTTGATCGCTTTATTCATAGTGGGGTTGTAGATATGTTTTTTTGGCATAAGTGGTTTAATTTTGCTATTTTTAATCTAGCTGATGTGTTTATTAATCTTAGTCTTGTATTGATTATAGTAAAGGAGTTGTTTTTTAAGAAAAAGCCCCTAAGTTAAGGGCTTTGTTAAGATTTTATTTTATCGTTGAAAAATTCACGCATAATGTTAAATCTTTTTTGTATGATTAGAAGTTCAAACATTTTCATAGCCCATATAGGTAAACTTGTAACACCCCTTGCCCATTGGCTTATTGTATTTTCGGCTATTCCCATGGTTTTGGCCAATTCTTTTTGCGTAAGACCCAATTCATTACAAGTTGTTTTTATAATCTCTTTAGCACTTTTCATAATATTTCCTTTTTATAAATTTAAATCGTCATTATTCTAACATTTTTTAAATAATTTATCAAAGGATTATTTAAAAAATATTGATATTTTTTATTTTTTGTTTAAATTTATGGCAAATTTGTAAATAATGAAAAATTTAACTAATCAAAGTTAAAACTTAAATTTGACAATTTTTAAACAAAAATTTATTTTTTTTGTCTTATAATCCTTGACACTTAAATTAAGAAAGGTAAGCGATGAGTCAGTTTTTTATGCGTTTTTTAACTCTATTTATTTATACCTTTCGTTATTGGCGTTTCTAATTTTCTTTTTATTTTCATTTTATTTTTTAATTTTTTAGTAAAGGTTTTATCATGCTTAGAAAGGAAGCAAATTTTTATTATAGACAAATTTTACAAAGATACCCAAATTCCTATCTTGCACAGGATTTAAATAAAACTATCATAGGCATTGATTGTGAATTTTTAGATGCTAATGATATGGAATTTAGCGATTTTAAGGCTAAATTTTATGAGTGTGCTAGTAGAGAAAAACTTTGTGAATATGCTGGGTTTTTTGGTGTTTTTAGTGCAAATTTTATTACTTTATTTGAAGACTTGCCAAAATGTGGGCAAAAAAATTATGAATATCCTTTGTTTTTATTTGCAAATGCTAGGGCTTATCTGGTTTATGAAAAAGAAAGCAAGATGATTTTTAGCTTTGGAGATGAAAAGTATTTTGAGTATTTAAGCGATGATTATATCTTTGAAAAAAGTGGTGGAGAATTTGAGTATTTAAGTAAACTTGAAGATGAAAAAAATGATTATATAAAGATGATAGAAAAGGCAAAAGAATATCTAATTAATGGGGATATTTTTCAAGTTGTATTATCAAAAACCCTTTGTATAAAGCATAATCTTAACGCCTTTGATTATTATGAAGAATTAAGCAAGTTAAATCCTAGTGCTTATATGTTTTATTTTCCTAGTAAGTATGGGGTGGTGCTTGGGGCTTCACCTGAGCTTGTTTTAAGCATTAAAAATAAGGAAATTTTTGTAGCCCCTATTGCTGGTACCAGAAATTTGGATGAAAATAGTGATTTAATGGCACTTGAAAAGGATTTATTAAGCGATGAAAAGGAGTTAAGTGAACATAAAATGCTAGTTGATTTAGCAAGAAATGATATATCTAAATTTGGTACAAAAACTAGGGTGGATAATCTATTAAGCATAGTTAGGACCAAATTTGTAATGCATATAGTAAGCGATGTTTACGCAAAAATGAAAGAAGATGTTAGTATTTTTGATGTAATAGTTGCTATTTTTCCAGCAGGGACTCTAAGTGGGGCACCTAAGATTAGGGCACTTGAGATTATAAGTGAGCTTGAAAAAATAGACAGAGGCGTTTATGGAGGGGCCGTTGGCTTTTTAAATTTTAGCGAGGACGTTGTTTTAGCTATAATTATTCGTTCGGCATTTTTTAAAGATGATAAAGCTTATATTGGAAGTGGGGCAGGTATAGTACTTAGTTCAGTGCCTCAAAAAGAATATGCTGAAATTTGTGCTAAAAGAAAGGCATTAGTAGCTAGTTTTGAAAAAAGGTTGATAAAATGATTTTACTTATAGATAATTATGATTCTTTTGTTTTTAATGTAAAAACAATGCTTGAAAGTCTTTGCAAGGATGAAATTTATGTTGTTAGAAATGATAAAATTAGCCTTGATGAGATAAGGCATTTAAACCCTACTCATATCATTTTAAGCCCCGGTCCAAAACACCCAAAAGATAGTGGAATTTGCCTTGAAATTTTTAAGGCAAGGCTTAATATTCCAGTACTTGGAATTTGCCTTGGTCACCAAGCCCTAGGTCTTAGTTTTGGGGCTAAAATTTCTGTTTTAAAACAAATTGCCCACGCTCAAAATTCAAAAATAAAAATCATAAACGAAAGTGAAATTTTCAAAGATTTTATAAAAGAATTTTCTATAATGCGTTATCACTCCTTAGAAGTTAGCGATCTACCTGAGTGCTTACAGGCCTTAGCATATAGTGAAGACGGCGTTTTAATGGCTATGAGACACAAAGAATTACCTTATTTTGGTGTTCAATTTCATCCAGAAAGCTATTTTAGTGAATATGGACTTAAAATTTTTGCAAATTTCTTAAATGCTGATATTAAAAAAGAAAAAAATATAAAAGATTTTACGCCTTATTTGCAAAAATTAAGCGATAATGTAGCCTTAGAAAGCGATGATTTTGAAGAAGTTTGTGAGTTAATTATGAGTGAAAATTTTGAACCCATTCAACTTGCAGCACTTTTAGTTTTAATCACTGAAAAATCCTTAAATCAAGAATCTTTAAGTTATTTTGTACGTAGCATTTTAAGGTATTCAAAGACCTTTGTTGATGATAGTGAGATGCTTGATATTGTTGGGACCGGAGGTGATGGCTTTAAGACTATTAATATATCAACTACCTCTGCTTTTATACTTGCAAGTATGGGCGTAAAGGTTGCAAAACATGGAAACAAGGCTATGACTAGCAAAAGTGGGAGCTCAGACGTACTAGAAGCCCTAAATATCCCACTAGGTACTAGTTTGCAAGATAATCTAGCCCTGCTTGAAGATACAGGACTTAGCTTTTTTCATGCTGGATTTTTTCATCCACTAGTTGGGAGACTTCGCGAAATTCGCGTTAAACTTGGCATTAGAACGGTATTTAACGTACTAGGTCCATTAATGCATCCAAATTTAAAGCTAAAATATCAATTAATGGGCAATTATCACGCCCCTGTACATAGATTATTAGCACAGGTTTTACAAATGCTAGGTAGAAAACATGCCTTAATAGTTAGGGGTAATGATGGCATGGACGAACTTAGTATTTGTGATGAAACAAAGGTCTTTGAGGTGAGTGAAAAAGAAATTTTAGAATATAATGTTTCACCTGAACAATTTGGCTTTAAAAGGGCTTTTCATAGTGATATTACGGGTGGAAGTCCTGAAGAAAATGCAGCAGATTTAATTGCAACTTTAAGTGGCACAATGAAAGGGGCTAAATTTGACGTAGTTATCTTAAATACCATGTTTGCACTTTATACAGCAAATATTGTAGATAATCCTTTAAAGGCTAAGGATATGATTTTAGAACATATTCATTCTGGTAAGTGCTTAGAATATTTTAAAAACTTCCAAGAAAGGAGTAAAATCATTGTCAAAGCTTAAAATTTGTGGCATAAAAGATGAGCAAAATGCTTATGAACTATCTTTGTTAAATATTGATTTTTTTGGCTTAATCTTTGCAAAAAGCCCAAGGCAAGTTAGCATTGAAAAGGGCATAAAATTAGCTAAAATAATACATGAAAATAATAAAAAAGTTGTAGGCGTTTTTGTTGATGAAGATAATGAAATGATTTTACAAAGTGCTATAAAAGTTGGGTTTGATGGGGTACAAATTCATAAAACTATAAGCAAGGAATTTTATACAAGATTAAAAAAACAAAATCTTTTTGTATGGCAGGTAGTAAGCATTTTAGATAAATTGATTTTACCACAAAATGCTTATTATGATTATATTTTATTTGATACTAAGGGTAAATTTAGAGGAGGAAATGGCACTAGTTTTGATTGGTCCTTGCTTGAAAATTTTAAAAAAGATTATATAATAGCAGGTGGAATAGGGCTTAGCAATATAAAAGATGCCCTAAATTTAAAGCCCTTTGCAATTGACATAAATTCAAAGGTTGAGATAGAACCGGGCTTAAAAAATGTAGAATTGATTAAGGAACTTATTAAGGAGTTTAAATGAAAAAAACTTATTATGGAAATTTTGGTGGACAATTTTTGCCCGAAAGTGCTATGTTTGCATTAGATGAGTTAGAAAGGGCATTTTTAAAATTTAGTTTTAAAAAATCCTTTAAAAGAGAACTTAAAAATCTTTTAAAAGATTATGTAGGTCGCCCAACGCCCTTATATTATGCTAAAAAATTAAGTGAAATTTACAAGCATGAAATTTATTTAAAAAGAGAGGATTTAAATCATACGGGTGCACATAAAATTAATAATGCAATAGCACAAGCACTTTTAGCCAAAAAAATGGGTAAAAAAAAGATTATTGCTGAAACTGGTGCTGGACAACATGGGCTTGCAACTGCAACTGCAGCAGCACTTTTGGGTTTAGAATGTGAAATTTTCATGGGTGCAACAGATGTGCAAAGACAGGCTTTAAATGTTTATAAAATGAAGCTTTTAGGAGCAAGGGTAGAAGCCATTGAAACAGGGCTTAAAACCCTGAAAGAAGCCACTACTGCTGCAATTCAAGCTTGGGTAAATGATATAGAAAATTTATTTTATGTAGTAGGTAGCGTGGTAGGTCCCTATCCTTATCCACAAATGATAATGCATTTTCAAAGCATAATAGGCAAGGAATGCAAAAAACAGCTTGAAAAATTGGGTAAAAAGCCTAATTATATAATAGCTGCAGTTGGAGGTGGTTCAAATGCAGCTGGAATTTTTTCTGCCTTTTTAAAAGATGAAAATGTAAAATTAATAGGGGTTGAAGCAGCAGGGCTTGGAATTGATACGCCTTATCATGCAGCTACTATGACAAAGGGTAGTACAGGCATTATCCATGGCATGAAAACTAAGCTTTTACAAGATGATTTAGGTAATATTTTGCCAGTTCATAGTATATCAGCCGGGCTTGATTATCCAGGTGTTGGGCCATTACATGCTTATTTGCAAGAAATAAAAAGGGCAGATTATGTAGCAATTAGTGATGATGAGTGCATGAATGCCTTAAAATTGCTTTGTGAAAAAGAAGGCATTATTCCTGCTATTGAAAGTTCTCACGCCTTAGCTTATTTAGAAAAACTTTGTCCTACTTTAAAGAAAAAAAGCGTTATAGTAGTGAATTTATCAGGTAGAGGTGATAAGGATATGGATACTATTAGAAACTATAAAAAAGGAACGATTTATGGTTGATTTTAAAGAAGTTTATAAAGATAATGCAAATGTAGCTTATATGGTGATGGGCTATCCAAATTTAGATACTAGCAAGGAATTTTTAAATAGGCTTGATGAAAGCGATATTGATATTTTAGAAGTTGGAGTGCCTTATTCTGACCCTATTGCCGATGGGCAAATTATCGCAAATGCAGCCTTAAAGGCCATAGAAAATGGTTGTGATATACATAAGGTTTTTGAAATTTTAAAGGATATTAAAATAAAAAAAAGCCTTGTTTTTATGGTGTATTATAATCTTATTTTTTCTTATGGCTTGGCTAGTTTTGTTCAAAAGGCAAAAGAAGTAGGCATTAGTGCTTTAATAGTACCAGAACTTAGTTTTGAAGAAAGCGATGATTTAAGAAAGGAATGCGATAAACAAAATTTGGCCTTAATAACCCTTATTAGTTTAAGCACTCCAAAAGAAAGGCTTAAAAAGCTTCTTAAAGATGCTAAGGGTTTTATTTATCTACTTGCTTGTGTTGGAATTACAGGTGGAACAATATCTCAACATGAACTTTTAGCACAAAAGGTAGAAGAAATTCGCAATTTTTCAACTTTGCCTATTTTTATAGGCTTTGGCATTAAAAACAATCAAGACGTACAAAGGGTGCGAAACTTGGCTGATGGTTGTATTGTAGGCACTAGCATTGTTAAGCTTTTTGAAGATGGCAATGTGGATAAAATTTTGCAAGAAATTAGAGAAATTTTTAAAAATTAAAAGATTTTTTAACTATATTTAATTACAATTTCAAGCAAAGAGTTTTTTTAAAGGTGGTTTTACTATGATAAAGATTTTAGAGTACTCAACTACGCATTTTTGTGAGCATATTTTAAGATTGCATATTACTGAGATGGATAGTATAGGTGGTGAATTATATGGTGCTTCTATACCAGTTACTGGTGAAGAAGGTGAGTATAGCTTTTATCTTTTCTTTCCAAAAGAGGCCTTAAAGATTTTTGCTGATGTGCTTATTACTAATAATAAATTTAAAGAAGATGATTGGTGTGATTTAATAAAAGAATGTGCAAATCAAATAGTAGGTTATGCTAAAAATTTATTAAACGATATTAAGGGCGATGATGCTTATAAGCTTGGAATTCCTGAGTATTTAGGCAGGATTGATTTTTCAAGCATAGTACTTGAAAAATCAATTACTTATGGTATAAATGGACACGCATTTAGATTAGGCTATAAGAAATCATGAGTGATGATAATGTACTTGACGACCCACATGGTCTTTTAGAATCTTATGAGGATATTTTAGATATAACCGTTGATTTTGTTAGTGAGCTTGGTACTACAAATATGTACGTGGCTGAACTTTTAAAATTAGAGGTTGGTTCTGTAATAGATCTTGAAAAACCGGCTGGTGAGAGCGTTGAGGTGTATATTAATAAGAGAATTTTTGGTAAGGGCGAGGTTATGGTTTATGAAAAAAATCTCGCCATTAGAATTAATGAAATTTTAGATTCAAAAACTGTGCTTCAATATTTTAAAAAAGAAATTCAATGAAATTTTTATTGTTTTTAATATGTGCCTTGCCATTATTTGGGGCACAAATAGTAGGTTATAATATTTATGATAGGAATGAAAGAGTTGATATAATGCTTTCTTTTGATAGTGCTTTTGGTGGCGAGGTTATCAAGCAAAAGGATAAAAATTTCACGCTTTTAACCCTAAAAGATGCTACCTATGCTACAAAGGAAAAAAAAGGCTTTAAGTCTAAATTGCTAGATAAAATGGAGATTAGTTCGGATAATAACAATACCTATATAATCTTTCAAAGTAAAGAAGATATAGAAGTATTGCCAAGCATTGCTGATAATTTAGGCTTTCGTATAAGGATAGTTCCAAAGACAGAAGAAAATTTATCTCAAAGTTCTCAAGCTTTGCCGACGCCAAATTTAGATTTAGTAGAAAAGCCACTTCAAGCTGATATTGACAAGGTTAGTACCAAGCAGCAAGTTAATACAAATTTTGATTATTTAAACTATGTTTTGATAATATCTATTTTGGTGCTTTTATTATTGGTGCTTTGGTGGTTTAAAAGAAGGGTGGCTTATAAAAACGTCCTTGGCATTAAAGACTTTAACATAAGCTTTCAAAGACCTCTTGATAAAAATAATCAATTTGTTATCATAGATTACAATGAAAAACGTTATGTTTTAATACTTGGTTCTTCAAATTTATTGCTTGAATCTTATCCTATAGAAAAGGAAAAAGAAAATAATGAATTTGACTCTACTTTTGAAGAAAATAAAAAAAAGATTCAAAATATTATAAAAACTAGAAAAAATTCAAAGTCTTAAATTTTTATGTTTAAAAAGGATTAAAATGTTATATGAGTATTATATTTGGATTAAGGTTATTCATTATCTAGCCTTTGTTTCATGGATGGCAGGGCTTTTTTATTTACCAAGGCTTTTTGTTTATCATGTTGAACACATTGAAAATAAAGGCTTTGTTGAGGTTGTTAAGATTCAAGAATACAAGCTTTTTTATTATATTCAAAGCCCTGCTATGATTGTAGCCTTGATAACTGGAATTTTAATGTTAATTGCTAATCCAGCTCTTTTAAAGGGTGCTGGTTTTATGCATGTTAAAATTTTATGCGTAGTGCTACTTTTATTGTATCATTTTCACAATTTCTTATCTTTAAAAAGCTTAGCAAATGATAGCTGTAAAAAAAGTGGTAAGTTTTTTAGGGCTTACAATGAAATTCCAACCCTTATTTTTATAGTAATTGCTATTGTTATGATTGCAAGACCTTTTTAAGAGAGTTTTGCTTTCATAATATTTATATTATTCTTTGTGTAAATGTGCTTATTTTCCCTAAACACAGCCCTTATTTTATCCATTCCTATATAAAAATCTTTCATTAATGTTAGGCATAAATATTTTCCAAAATCAGTATTTATAAGATTATCGTTTTCTTCTATGATAGCATTACAAGCTTTTAGGCCCTTCATTTCTAAATTTAACACTTTTTTTAAATTGCAATTTTTCATAGTATTAAAAGCATTTATATTTATTTTATTTGAAAAAAGTTCTGTTAAAAAGAGATATTTTAAAATTTCTTTTTTTTCAAAACTCGCATAAGCTATATTTGCGTCTTTTTTTTCAAAAAGTGCTTTTGTATAATCATCTAAATCAAATATATTTATCAAAAGTCTATTATTTAAAAAGCTAAAAGCCCCACTTCCAACGCCTACATATTCGTTATTTGAACTTACATATTCATCATTAAAATCGCTTTTTTGCAAGGCAAAGGACCAGGCGTTATTTTGCTTAAAATCCTTAAAAAATTCACAAATTATCTTATAAAATTCAAATTCATTGTCTTTTAAACTGGTACCTAACGCTTTTGTAATGATTGTTTTAGTTAAATTTGACTTCATTAATGGATAGGTAGTTATTTGATTTGGACTTAGACTTTTGGCTATATTTAAATCTTTTAAAAGCATTTCTTTATTTTGGTTTGGAAAATTAAAGATTAAATCTATGCTAAAAATAGGCAAGACTCCTATAGCCTTGCTTAATTTTTCTTGTAAAATTTCACTACTTCCAAATTTTTCATATCTTGTAATCTTTTTTAAAATTTCATTATCAAAGCTTTGTATCCCACAGCTTAATCTATCTATTAAGCCTTTAAATCTACTAAGTTGTTCTATACTTATATGATTTGGGTCACTTTCACAAGATATTTTTTTTATATTAAAAAGCTTTTTACATAATTCTAAGGTTTTTAAAAGCTCATTTTCATTTATCAAAGTAGTCCCACCTCCAACATATAAGGTATGAAAATCAAAGCCTTTTTCTTTTATAAAATGAAGTTCTTTGCGTAAATTTTCAAAATATATCCTAGCTTTTTCTTCTTCATAATAGTATTTATGAAAGCTACAATATGGGCAAAAAGTATGGCAAAATGGGATATGCATATAAAGCATATAGCTTTTTTTTGTAGGAATTTTAAAATCTTCATTTGTATTAAAACTTATATTTAAATTTTTATTTAAATCCTTTTGCATTTTTATATGAGAATATTTTAAAGCTAAGCTTTGCAAGAAGTGCATTTATAACCCTTTTTTTAAAAATTGTAATTTTATCAATTTTTTATAAAACTTACTTAAAAATTCATACTTTTTCGCGTAAAATGCTATAAATTTGGTATTATAAAAAGAGATTAAGCTTTTTTGGAGAAATTTATTATGGCAAGCAATGTACATGGATTTAGCAATTAAATTGAAATTTCATCATATTTAAATAATAAAAGATATGGTGAGTTAAATTTATTTTCTTGTTTATTGCCATTTTTATTAACATCTTTATATATGAAAATGGACAATTGCATAAAAATGAATTAAATGATTTTTCCATTATTACGGGGGCTGGTCGTAGCAAGGAAAAGTATACTATTGAATTTAGACCTAGAGATTATCATAGGTTTGTTTGACTTTTTATAATTTTTATAATTTCTTTGGCTATGTCTTTTATTATTGGAATTACAACACTATTTCCAATTTGTTTATAGCTTTGATGAAAATTTTCTTTAATAAGATAGGAGTCGGGATAACCCATAATTCTTAGGCATTCCCTTTCGGTTAATTTTCTTCCTTATTCAACAACAATAGGTACATTATTTCCTCCAGTACCCATTTTAGCTGTTATACATGGTGATATCCCATCGCATCTAAAATTACACCTAGATTTTCTAACTTCATAAGCTAGTAGTATATATTTATTATTAAATCGCTTACTTTTTTTAAATTTATCAATATGGGTTAAAATATTATTTTGACAAATTTTTGTATTTAAATAATTATTTGATACCACATTTTCAATCAGTGAATCAACACTATATTTAAGATTTTTCTTTTTTGGAAAAGCAAATTCAAAACTATCATTTATATTTTTAAATATACTTTTATCAAATCCAACACAATACCACCTAGTCCTATTTTGAGAGTAATCTACATCTTTGGCATTTATTACTTTAAAAATAGGTTGATAATTAATTTCTTTAAAAGAATTTATTATAATTTTAATTGTTCTTCTACTATCATGACTGCATATTCCAGCCACATTTTCTAAAAAAAGCAGAGGGTCTTTTTTCTTTAAGTATTCTTAATATATCAAAAAATAAAGTTCCTCTTGCATCATCAAAACATAGTCTTTTGCCACCAATGCTAAATGGTTGACATAGAAATCCTGCACATAAAATATCATGGTTAGGAATATCTTTTTCGTTTATTTTGCTTATGTCTCCTTTTGGATATTCGCCAAAATTTAAGTTATATGTTTGCCCAGCATATTTGTCTATATCGCTAGAAAATACACACTTAGCCCCAAAGGATTCAAAGGCAATTCTAAAACCACCAAGACCACAAAATAAATCTATAAATTTAATCATCATTTTTTATACTTTTCATTTAAAGTAATTAAGATTTTAGATATAACTGGTGGACTAACAGCGTTTCCTGATTGCTTATACATTTGTGCCACGCTTATGCCAGTATCCTTAATATTTTTGACAAATTTTTTATCAAAGCCTTGTATATAGAAATTCTCCTCAGGGGTTATTTTTCTAATTTTTTTTATTCCATTTTTTTCAATATATATTTTTGTTGTATCGGACCTTGCTAATACAGTGAGTGAAATTCCATATAGAATATACTCTTCTTTGTCGTTCTAAATCATTATGCACTTCTTTTGGTAAATCAAATAGCTTTATAATCTTTTTTTCTTTTTTTTGACTTATTTTAAAATCACTATCATTTAAAAAATCTTTAATTTTATCTGTATCAAAATAATAATTTATAGAAACATTATCTTCAAGAATATCTATTAATAAATATATTCAATTAATAATTTTTATCTTTCTTTAAGACAATACTAAATATAATAATTTCTCAATTCTAAATCAAATTTTAAGGAGTTTTTAATGAAAATTAAATTTATGATTGCTTCATCATTGATGGTAGCTTGTTCTAGCGTATTTGGCGCTAGTTTAATAGAAGAGGCAAAATCTTCTGGTTTAGTTGCACTGCCAAGTGACCAAAAGGGAGTTGATGAAATTCTTAAAGAAAACAATGTTAAGGCAAGTGAATTTAGCATTGAAAAGGCTGAACTTGGTAAAAAACTTTATTTTGAACCAAGACTTTCAAAAAGTGGGATTATAAGCTGTAATACCTGTCATAATTTAGGACTTGGAGGAACTGATGGTGTTAGTGCTGCAGTTGGGCATAAATGGGCGTCAAATCCTCATCACTTAAATTCTCCAACCGTTTATAATTCTGTTTTAAATACTACTCAATTTTGGGATGGTAGAGCTGGTGATTTAGCTGACCAAGCTAAAGGACCTATCGAGGCAGAACCTGAAATGGCAACTCCTGCAAAATTAGCTGTTGAAAAAATTTCTTCTTTGCCTGAATATGTAGCTGAATTTAAGAAAATTTATGGAAAAAGTGGCGTAAGCTTTGACAATATCGCCGATGCAATTGCAAATTTTGAAAGAACACTTATTACCCCTTCTCGCTTTGATGAATTTTTAAATGGTAATGAAAAAGCTCTTAGCAAGGATGAACAAGCAGGACTTAAATTGTTTATAGATAAGGGTTGTATAGCTTGTCATACTGGTGTAAATTTGGGTGGTTCTATGCAAGCTTTTGAAGTGGCTGGAAAGTATAAATTTGCAAATTTAGGAGATTTTAAAGGCGATGAAAATGGTTTGGTTAAAACTCCTACTTTAAGAAATATCACAGAAACTGCCCCATATTTTCATAATGGTGCTATTTGGTCTTTAAAAGATGCTATTAAAGAAATGGGAAGTGTGCAACTTGGCATTAATATAAACGATAAAGAAGCAGCTAAAATCGAAGTATTTTTACGCACTTTAACAGGTAAAAAACCAGATATTAGCTATCCTCAACTACCTATTTCTACTGATAAGACACCAAAACCTGAACTTTAATCTTAATCCCAACCATTTTTAGTGGTTGGGTAATTTACTTTGTTTATTTATATTTTTATCTTATAATTTAGAAAAATTTTATAAGGTTAATAAATGGAAAATTTGATAATTTACGCCCTTGCTTATTTGATAGGGTCAATTCCCTTTGGTTTGATAATAGCTAAGAAATTTGCAAATTTAGACATTAGAAAGGATGGTTCTCAAAGTATAGGGGCTACAAATGTATTAAGGGTTGTTAAAAAAAATAATCCAAAATTAGCAAAAAAACTTGCAATTGCTACTATTTTACTTGATTTTGCTAAGGCTTTTATTCCCTTGCTTGTGATGAAAGTTATAGGCTTTGATGAAGGCTTATTATGGTCAGTGGCTGTATTGCTTATACTTGGGCATTGTTTTTCAATTTATTTATTATTTGATGGTGGAAAAGGCATAGCAACAGGGGTTGGGGCAATGCTTGTAATGTTACCACTTGAAGCACTTAGTGCCCTTTTTGCTTGGTTTATAATAGGAAAAATTTTTAAAATTTCCTCCCTTGCCTCGCTAGTTGCCATTTTTACCTTTATAATTTGTTCTTTTATTTATCATTATGAAATGCCTGTAATTGACACGCACGCACCCGTTATAATCATAGTTTTTATAATCTTTTACAAGCACATTCCAAATATAAAAAGATTGGTCTTTAAAGAAGAATGCAAAGTGATATAAGAATAAGGCTTAAATTTAAATGTATAATAGGAATGCTTGATTTTGAACGCAAGAAAAAACAAAAAATTATAGTAAAAATTTCTGCAAAGTCTAACACATTTTTAGATTATGCAAAGCTAGCAAAAGAGATTAAAAAAATTTATAAGAAAGAAAAATTTTATACTATTGAAGAATCTCTTAAATTTATTAGTGAAAACTTAAAAAATAATTTTAATGAACTCTCTTATTTAAAAATCATTACCTATAAGCCTCAAATCCTTAAAAATACAAGGGTTGGGGCAAAAATTAAAAAATTCTTTTAAAAAATTTATAATTTACTTAAACATTAACTTAAATTTGCTACAATCCTTTAAAATTTTCTTAATAAGGATAAAAAATGAGAATCTTGGTAATAGAAGATGACCTTCATTTGAACAAGGCAATTATTAACAATCTTAGTGATTATGGCTATCAAACAGATAATTCCGAGAATTTCAAAGATGGTGAATACTTCATTGGTATTAGACATTATGATTTAGTTTTAATAAGCTGGAATTTATCTGATGGCGATGGTAGTGAGCTTATAAATACTATTAAGCATAAATCTCCACGCACTGCTGTTTTGATTATGTCTTCTAAAACAGACAAGGAAACAGAAATTGAAATGCTAAGACTTGGGGCTGATGATTTTATCAAAAAACCTATAGATTTTGATATTTTACTTGCAAGGATTGAGGCTAGATTAAGAATGGGTGGTACAAATATTATTAAAATAGAAGATTTAATAATAGACCCAGATGAAGAAAAAATCACCTATAAAGGACAAGAAATTGAGCTTAAGGGTAAGCCTTTTGAGGTACTTACGCATTTAGCAAGACATTCTGATCAAATCGTATCTAAAGAACAGCTTTTGGATGCTATTTGGGAAGAGCCTGAACTTGTTACTCCAAATGTGATAGAAGTAGCCATTAATCAAATTCGTCAAAAAATGGATAAGCCTTTAAATATCTCTACTATTGAAACAGTTCGTCGTAGGGGTTATAGATTTTGCTTTCCTAAAAAAGCTTAAAATATTTTGCACCTTTTTTGGTGCAAATTTCTCAATAAATTCTCAACACAATCAATTTTGCAAAAATTTAAATTTTCTTTAAGTCTTATTATTGTATAAACTTTGCTAAAATTTTTTTCATGAAAGGTAACAATGTCTCTTTTAATAACAAAAGATTGTGTTTGCTGTGATGCTTGTAGGGAAGAATGTCCTGACGAGGCAATTTATGAAAATAGTCCTATTTATGTGATTGACCCTGACCTTTGTTCTGAATGTGTGAATGATTTTTCAGAACCTGCTTGTATAGTGGCTTGTCCTTATGAGTGTATTATAGCAGACCCTGACAATATAGAAACAATCGAAGAATTGCGTCTTAAAAGCCATAATAAAGAGTATTAATGGCAAAAAAAACCGCTGTTGTGGACCTTGGTTCAAATTCCATTAGAATGGTTGTCTTTGAAAAAACTTCAAGGTATGGATTTTTCACTACTTATGAGTATAAAAGAAAGGTTAGACTTGGTGAAAATGCCTATAATAATGGCAAGGTTTTGCAAGAAGAACCTATGCAAAGGGCAGAAGATACACTAGCATTTTTTAAACAAAGGGCAATTAAACACCAGTGTAAAAAAATTTTTATAGTTGGTACCTCAGCCCTTAGAGATGCACCAAATTCTAAATATTTTGTAAAAAGAATCAAAGATAAACTTGGCTTAAATATAAAAGTGATTGACGGCAAAAACGAATCTTTTTTAGGTGGCTTTGCTGCACTAAATTTACTAAGTTCTTTTAAAAATGCCACCACTCTTGACATAGGTGGAGGTTCTAGTGAATTATGCTTGATACAAAATGGTAAAATTGTTGATTTTATATCACTTGACGTGGGAACAGTTAGGCTTAAAGAATTATTTTACGATACCAAAAAGCAAGATAGCCTTGATGATTTTTTAAAGCCTATTTTAGAGCAAATCCCTGCAAATTTTGCAAATGATAATCTAATAGCAATTGGAGGTAGTCTAAGAGCGATTTCAAATTCTATTATGCAAAAAAATTCTTATCCTTTGAAAAATTTACACGATTTTAGATATGATTTTAAGGCTGAATATAATCATGTCAATAAAATTTTAAACGCTGATTTTGATGATTTAATAAATTATGGCATTAAAAAAGAACGTTTTGATACTATAAAAGAGGGCACCCTGATCTTTTTAAAGATAGCTGATAAACTTAAAATTAAACAAGTTATTACAAGTGGAGTTGGCATTAGAGAGGGCGTTTATTTGCAAGATTTATTGCGACCTGCAAATAAATTTCCTGCAAATTTTAATACAAGTCTTAAATGCTTGCAAGATAGATTTTTACACGGAGATAAAAAAACTCCACATTTTGCCTTGCAAATTTTTAACGCCCTAAATCCCTTGCATAAACTACAAACTCATTTTAGAACAAGCCTTATAAACGCTGCTAAGCTTTGTCATATAGGTGAGTATTTGGATTTTTATTTTGCTAATGAACATTCTTTTTATTTTATTTTAAATAGCTTAAATTATGGTTTTTCACACCAAGAAAAGGCATTAATTGCAAGTATTATTCGCTTTAATGGCAAAAAACTTAACCCTTATTATATAAATAATTTTAAGGAATTATTACCAAAACTTCCCGTACTTATGTGGTTAAATTTCATACTTGCCCTAGCAAAAATTTTAAGTCTAAATGAAGAAAAAATAAATTTTGCCTTTTCAAACAACACACTTTATATTTATAATGATGAAAAAATGCTAAATTTACCTCTTGATGAGATAAAAAAAATAGCAAAGCCAGAAGTTATTATCTTGGCAATCAATCAAAAGCCAAATATTTAATTATTGGTGTTCTTGTCTAAATTGAGTAGCAAGGCGACCCTTTGAATTTGCTTGATAAACAAATTTAAAGACCTCAGAAACTGCCTTAAACATTTCCCTTGGGATAATATCATTTATATCGCACATCTTATAAAGTTCTCTTGCAAGTGGAGGATTTTCATAGATAATAACATTATTTTCATAAGCTACTTCCTTAATACGCAAGGCTAAATAATCTACCCCCTTAGCCACTACCCTTGGGGCTTGTTCTTTGGTTCTATCATAACGCAAGGCAACAGCATAATGAGTAGGGTTAGTAATAACAACATCAGCACCAGCTACATCTTGCACCATTCTACGTCTTGCAGCCTCCATTTGCAAACGTCTAATTCTGCCCTTAACTTGAGGATCTCCTTCCATTTGCTTATATTCGTCCTTTATTTCTTGCTTACTCATTCTAAGCCCTTTAAAATACTGGAAACGGACTAAGAATATATCAATTACAGCGATAATTATAAAAGCGATAATTACGATTGCAGCTAAAATAATGGCCTTTTCTTTAAGCCAATACATTTGCGAAATAAGGTCATATAATTCAACCCTAGGTAATTCTCTCATAAAATTTAAAAGCACTATAAAAGCAATCGTAAAAATAGTTCCTACCTTTAAAATAATCTTCACACCTTCAATAAGCTTTTTCATAGAAAAAAGATTTTTAATGCCCTTAATAGGGTCCATCTTATTTAAATTTGGAGTTATAGGCTTAGTGGTAAATATAAAGCCAAATTGCATAACATTACCAAAAATTCCAGCTATCATAATGCAAATAAAAATAGGTGCTACCATTAAGGCAACTTCAAGCATAGTTTTAATCATAACAGATTGTATTAAATGAACATTTACTTCAAGCCCTATTAAACTTTGATAATATTTATAAAGAGTACTAATCCTATCGCCCATATAACCTATAGTGAAAAGTGATACGACAACAGCCACAAGCAATGTAGTAACAGCACTTGCATCCTGACTTTTTGGGACATTGCCTTCCTTTCTAGCGTCATTTATCTTTTTGGACGTGGGTTCTTCTGTTTTTTCTTGGTCATCAGCTGCCATTTTGCACCTTAAATTTTAATCAAAATTGCAAATATTATAGCATATAAAACTACATAAAATTTGTTTTTAAAGTTTTAAAAGTGAAATTTTATAAAAGAAATTTTAAAGAAGTGAAAAGTCCTTAAAAAAGGACTTTGTATTTTTATAGTTTACCTTCGTTTTTACCAAGATAATCAGCAACGCCTTTAGGATCAGCTTTCATACCCTCATCGCCTTTATGCCAACCAGCTGGACAAACTTCGCCATGTTCATTAGTGAAAAGCATAGTATCAACCATTCTAACCATTTCATCAATGTTTCTACCAAGTGGTAAATCATTAATAACAGCGTGGCGAATTGTACCATCTGCATCAATTAAGAAAGAACCGCGTAAAGCAACAGCTTCGCTAAAAAGCACGTCAAAATTTCTAGCGATTTGTTTTGTTAAATCAGCAACCAATGGAAATTGTACTTGACCGATACCACCTTGATTTACAGGAGTGTTTTTCCAAGCAAAATGTGAAAATTCGTTATCGCAAGAAACGCCGATTACTTCGATACCACGATTTTTAAACTCTTGATATCTTTTATCAAAAGCAATAATTTCAGAAGGGCATACAAAGGTAAAATCTTTTGGATAAAAGAATACCACGGCACCTTTTGGACCTATATTTTTATAAAGATTAAAATCTTCAACTATTTGATTGTTTCCTAATACCGCAGGGGCTGTAAAATCAACCGCTTTTTTTGTAACAACCATTTTTATTCTCCTAAATAATAAATTTTATTGACGGCAAAATTATATCCTTTAAAACTTTAAAAAAATTTAAATTCAGACAAATCAGACAAAAATTCACCAATTTTAAAAATTAATATATCTTATCAAAATACTATTTTTTTGATTATCAAAATTTAATAATTTTTGTATTTTTTAAGATTTCTTGTGTTAAAATGTAAATTCAAAACCAAAATTTAAAAAGGAGTCAAAAATGGCAGTAAAGATTACAGATATATGCATTGCATGTGGTTCTTGTATAGATGAATGCCCGGTGGGTGCAATAGTGGATGATGCAAATAATCCAGAAGGTGCTGATAGATATTATGTTTATGCAAATAAGTGCGTTGAATGTGTAGGACACAATGACCAGCCAGCCTGTGCAAGCGCCTGTCCAACCGAGGGTTGTATAGTATGGAGTAGCGTAGAAACTGGTCAACCAAGCCGTGAAAATATCGGTGCTGATTTAAGAAATTCAAATACTCCTGTATTTGCCTAAATTCAAAAAGCTAGTTTTAAACTAGCTTTTCTTTCTAAAATTTAACTTTATTTAATACAAAGTCAAGTATAATTTCAAGCTTAAATAAATAATAAGGAGCAAATAATGCAAAGAACCTTATCTATAATAAAACCTGATGCTGTAAAAAAGGGCGTTATAGGAAAAATTTTAGATCGCTTTGAAAGCAATGGATTAAGAATTGTTGCAATGAAAAAAATTCAACTTAACAAAGAAGATGCTAAAAATTTTTATGCAGTTCATAAAGAAAGACCATTTTATAATGATTTAGTGGAATTTATGACAAGTGGTCCTGTGGTAGTTTCTGTTTTAGAAGGTGAAAACGCAGTGCTTAAAAATAGGGATTTAATGGGTGCAACTAATCCAAAAGAAGCAAAGCCTGGGACAATTAGGGCTGATTTTGCAGAAAATATAGATGCAAACGCTGTACATGGCAGTGATAGCCTAGAAAATGCAAAAATTGAAATTAATTTCTTTTTTAAAGAAAATGAACTTAGTTAATGAAAATAGAATTTTCTAAAATCAATCAAACCCCATATCCTTTCACTTTAAATTTAGAAAATATGGTCTTTGATGGCAAAATTCAAAGGGTTAATCAAAATTTAGTTAAAATTAACTCTACCATGCAGGGCGTAGTTTATAGACCCTGTGATAGATGTGGCGAAGAAATAGAATTAGATATAGATGAAAATTTGGAACTCTTCGCAAGTGATGGAATTTTTAAAGATGATACACATACTCCAAGTGATGTAATGGAATTTTTTGATGGACAAATAAATCTTATAGAACTTGGAATAAGTGAGCTTGAAGCATATTTAAGCGATTATTTTTATTGTCAAAAATGTAATGAAACTTAAAAAAAGGAGATAAAATGGCAGTACCTAAAAGAAGGATGAGCAAGACTCACGTAGCAAAACGTAGAACTCATTATAAAGTAAGTCTTCCAACACCTGTAAAGGATAAGGATGGAAGTTACAAAATGTCTCATCGCGTTAATCCTGTAACTAAGGAATACTAAAATCTATGATAAACATTGCTATTGATGCAATGGGTGGAGATTTTGGAGAAAAACCCATAATAGATGGCTTAATACAGGCCTTACATACTAAGCCTTTTAATGCTATCCTAGTTGGGAAATCTGAAATCTTAAAGCCTTTAATTCCAAAGAATTTAGAAAAATACATTAGTTACGAAGAAGCTAGTGAAATTTTTTCTATGGAAGAAAACGCAACTGATGCCTTAAAACAAAAAGAAACCACTATTTATAAGGCTATTGAACTTGTTAAAGAAAATAAGGCACAAGCTGTAGTTTCAGCTGGTCATAGTGGGGCTACAATGTCCCTAGCTACTCTTAGGTTAGGTCGTATTAAAGGAGTGTTAAGACCTGCTATTGCTACGCTTATGCCAAACGAACAAGTTAAAACCTTACTTTTAGATGTAGGTGCAAATACTGATTGCAAGGCTGAAAATTTGTTTCAATTTGGCGTTATGGGTAATGTTTATGCAAAGCATATTATGAATTTATCAAAGCCTAGACTTGCCCTACTTTCTAATGGTGAAGAAGAATGCAAGGGTAATGAACTAACCAAAGAAAGCCACCAATTAATGAAAAAAATCCCTGAATTTATAGGTAACGCTGAAGGGCGTGATATTTTTAATGGAAGTATTGATGTCTTAGTTTGTGATGGATTTAGTGGTAATGTAATTTTAAAGTCCTGTGAGGGCGTAGCAACGGCGATTTTTCAAATTTTAAAAAGAGAAGTTAAACGTTCTTTTGGTGCAAAAATGGGTGCCTTACTAATGAAAAAATCCTTTAAAAAGCTTAAAAAACATATGGATTGGCAAGAATATGGTGGAGCACCCTTACTTGGTGTAAATGGTTGCGTTATTATAAGCCATGGAAAAAGCGATGCTAGGGCTATTAAAAACGCCATTTTTCAAGCCATTGATTTTTATAATTGCAAGATTAATGAAGTAATAGAAAATGAACTCAACAAATTTAAAAGCTAGTTTAAAAAGCATAGCCTCTTATGTCCCTGCAAAAATTTTAGATAATCATTATTTTGAACAAATTTTAGATACAAATGATGAATGGATAGTTAGACGTACTGGCATTAAACAAAGGCATATTGCAAGTGAACACGAATTAACAAGCGATTTAGGCACAAAGGCTGCCATTTTAGCACTAAAAAGGGCAGGTATGAAGGCTAGTGAGCTTGATGCAATAGTAGTTGCTACGCTTAGCCCTGATAATTTTACCATGCCTTCAACTGCTTGTAAAATCGCTGCAAATTTAGGACTTGAAAATATAACCGCCTTTGATATTTCGGCTGCTTGTTCTGGTTTTATTTATCTACTAGATGTGGCTAGGGCTTTAGTAGAAAGTGGGGTTAAGAAAAATGTCTTAATAGTAGGTGCTGAAAAGGCTAGTTCTATTATGGATTATACAGATAGAAGCATTTGTATACTTTTTGGAGACGGTGCAGGTGCTGGGATAATAAGCCTTGATACGCAAAATCCTATAATCGATGTACATACTTCAAGCAATGGTAATTATGGTGATTTACTCATCACAAGAAGGGCTCAATTTAGTGTTACAAAAGAAATGTTAGCTATGAAAATGAAAGGCAACGAGGTTTTTAAAATAGCCGTTCAAACTCTAAGTAGTGATGTGATAAATATCTTGCAAAAAAACAATATAAAAGCCGATGATATAGACCTTTTTATCCCTCACCAAGCGAATTTGCGTATAATTAAGGCTGTGCAAGAAAAGCTAAAATTAAGCGATGAAAAATGCGTTATTAGCGTTCATAAATACGGCAATACCTCTGCTGCTTCTATACCTATGGCTATGAATGATGCTTATGAAGAAGGTAGGCTTAAAAATGGGGATTTAATCTTGCTTGATGCCTTTGGTGGTGGCTTTACTTGGGGATGCGCTCTTTTAAAATTTGGTGGGAAAAATTTTAAAGATATTTAATTTTTAAGCATAAAGTTTAAAATTTGTAAAATATCATAGTTGTGATTTTTACTTAAAATTCCAAAAATTTTTAACATTTTCAAAAATATATCTATATTTTCTTTATTGATTTCTAAATATCCTTTTTCCTTACTTTGTATGCTTTTCTTTAAAAAAGATTCTTCTTTTTTATTTTTTAGCATAGAAAGTGGAAAGCAAAAATAAAGCATAGCTTGTATACCAACTGCCCTTTGTTTTTCTTTAATGATAATCTCACTTAAAAAATTCTTATCCTTATAAATAAACAAAGGATAAGAAATAAAAGATTGTAAAAACTGGGTATTAGCTATATTTTCAGGCTTAAAAATACTTCTGTTGATTTGTGCTTTATCTTCGATTAACTCGGTATTATTTTCTAAAAAAGATTTAATATTTTCTAAACTTTTTCTTTTAATAATATCATTTTTATAAAAATCAAAAATAATCTCACTAAGTTCATAAAGTCGTTTAGGTTTTTTATTTGCCCCATAAAAATGAAAATTATACTTAGTTGCAATTTTATCATAACCAATCTGCCATTCTATATAATGTCTTTCATTTACTATGGTCTTAAGTGGTGCGATACTTAATCCATAATCACTAAAGGTAAGTCTTTCTTTTATACGAATTTTGCCCGTAATTTGAGTTAATGGCAGTTCATAAATCATAATTTTTCCTTATTTTGCAAAAGCTTAATTTATAAATCATCAATCTTTACCTTATACCTTGCAAAAAGTTTTATAAAATAATCATCAATCACACCTTGATTAAAATCTTGCTTATAAAAGTATTTTTCAAACTCACCTGCGATTTTTAAAAAGCTAGCATTGTCTATAAAAATATCTAAATTTCCAAAATAATAAGGCAATTTACTAGCATATTGTTTGAAAAGATGCACGTAAACATAGTATTTTAAATTTTCCTTAAAAACCTTAATGGAATTTGAGCTTTGCTTTTGCAAAAAGCTTTTATTGCGTTTTAAGGCATTTATATCCCTTAGGGTATGAAAATACGCAACAGCCTTTCTTTTATCCTTTAAATTTGGATATTTGCAAATATAATTTGAAATAAAATCAAAATTTTTCAAGCTAAAACTTGTATTTTCCAAAGTCTTAAACTTATAATTTTGTATAAAATCATAGGTCATTCCTTGCTTATTTTTCTCATATAAGGCTATGATAATGGGAAAAAATGTGCTTGAATTTGGCGTAAAAAATTGCGATGAAATTACTACTTCGTCGATTAATTTATATTTTTTTCTAAAATCATTTAAGGCATTAAAATTTGTCTTTTTGATTAGATAAGAAAGAGGGTGCAAAACACAGACAAAATCAGCCTTTAATTTTGCATAAGAACGTAAAAAAGAAATTCCAAGGTCCCTATATTTTAAATCTTTATCGCAAATCATGATTTTATTTTTTAAATTTTGACGGGCTAAGGAAGTCGTGTCATTGTAAGGGGGATTGCCTATAATAATTAATCTTTGACTTTGTGAAATTTTAAACTTAGTCCTTGAAACATTTAGCAAGGAATTTGTATGAAAAATTTTAGCATTCTTAACCCTTGTCAAAGCCTTTTCATCGATATCTGTGCCTATATAAGTATAGTTTTTAATGAAAAAATCCCCATACCCACACGAAGAATCTAAAAAAATATACTCATCTAGCTTTAAATTCAGCCTTTCAATCAAATCATAAGCAATATTAACTAAATTTAAAGGCGTATAAAAGCTACCTAAATTTATACTTTCTTCTTTGTTTAAATGTTTTTGTATAGAGTTCAAATTTTATACTCGATATTATGTTCTTTACAATGCTTTATTAATTCTTCATCGCTTAAAATTTTATCGTATATGTCTGGTTTACTTGATTCATTTGTCTTATCAAGTATATTAACAACCTTTATTATAGCTTTCATAAAATCCTTAAAATTTGGATTTTGTTTAATCAACATATCGATTGTAGACAAATCAATTTCCTTATATTTAGCTTGTAATTTTACTTCTTTTTCTTTTAAGCAAATCACTCCTATACCAAAGCTTTCATTGAGTCTTCTTAACTCCTTAAAAATATCTTCTTCAATTTTTTCAAAAACTACCAAATAACCCTCATTTGCCCAACTTGAATTACTAATTGCTTGAAAATAATATTCTTTTAAATTTTGCGAGTTAATTCTTACCTTTAACTCAAAAGAATAAAAATTATGTTTTTTATAAAGCATATTACGCAAATTAAGAGTTAAATCATCATAATTATCATCAAATGAAAAATGCACACCAACGATATCAGGATAATCCCATTTGTTAAGACCTTTTAAACCCTTTATACTTTGTTCGTGATAAATAGTCTTACAATAAAGATTAAATTGCTTATTTTCTTTTAAAAATTTAACAAGCAATGGGTGCAAATCGCGTTCTATATAAGTACATTCTTTATTTTTATTTTCTTGTTTTAATGGGGTTTGTAAACTTTCTTTTAATTCGATTAAATAATATTTTCCTTTTGAAACTCTATAAAAAATTTCACCTTCTTTGCTCATAGTAGCCATACGAGAATCGATTGTTTGCCAAGGAGTTTCACCATGTTTTTCTTTCAAACCCCTTTCTTTCGCAATCTTCCAAATTTCCCTACCACCTAATGGCTTTTTCTCTTCTTTTAATATCTTTTGTGCTATTTCTTCATAAGTAAAATTTTGAGTTTCCATAATCTCTCCCATTTAATCATTTTTCAAATACTCTTGCAAACTTTTCACCTCTAAATAGGTTTTATTTTGCATAGTGCTTATGCTTTTTACACCTGCAAAGGCTGAGCTTAAATTTGTAAAATAAGGAATTTTAAATCTTATTATGTTTTCTCTTATCTTTTTCGTATCATCCTTAAAGCTATATTGGTCGCTTGTATTAATTACAAGGTCGATTTCACCATTTTTAAGCTTATCTTCAACATTTGGTCTTCCTTCTGAAATTTTATAAACTAACTCACATTCAAAGCCATTTTTTATAATTTCCTTACAAGTCCCACTTGTAGCCATAAGCTTAAAGCCGAGTTTTGAGTATTCTTGGGCTATTTTTTTAGCGTAATTTTTATCCTTTTGTTTTAAAGATATGAAAATTGTACCCTTTTTAGGCAAGTGATTAAAAGAAGAAATTTGACTCTTAGCAAAAGAGGTTGCAAAATCCTTACTAATCCCCATTACTTCGCCAGTTGAACGCATTTCAGGTCCTAATTCTAAATCACTTCCACTAAGCTTTGCAAAAGGAAAAACTGCTTCTTTAACGCTAATATGCTTTGATTTTTTAGGTCTTAATATGTTTTTACTATAATCAACCACCCCGAATTTATCATAAAATTTTAAGGCCTCTTCTAAATTTCCTTGCCACATAACGCGAGTTGCTACCTTAGCAAGTGGAATTCCTGTAGCCTTACTTACAAAAGGTACGGTCCTACTTGCACGAGGATTTACTTCTATCATAAAAAGTTCGTTATTATAAATTGCAAATTGTATATTTAATAAGCCTACAACGCCTAAATTCAAGGCTATATCAGCAGTTTTTTGAGTGATTAATTCTTGCATTTTTTCATCTATATCACAAGGTGGCAACGAACAAGCACTATCCCCACTATGAATTCCAGCCTCTTCAATGTGTTCCATAATCCCAGCCACATATACATTTTTTCCATCACTTATAGCATCAACATCAATCTCACTTGCATTTTCTAAAAACTCATCTATTAAAACAGGGCTTTTATCACTTACTTGTACTGCTTCTTGCATATAAAGTTTTAACTCATTTTCATCATTTACAACACGCATTGCCCTACCACCTAATACATAACTTGGACGAACTAAGACAGGATATTTTATTTGATTAGCCTTGATTAAGGCTTCTTCTATATTTGTAGCTGTAGAATTTTTAGGTTGTGAAATTTTAAGCCTTGTTATAAATTCTGAAAATTTCTTTCTATCTTCTGCTAAATCAATAACTCTAGCACTTGTACCTATAATCTTAGCCCCAAAGGCACTTAATCTTTTTGCAAATTTTAAAGGGGTTTGTCCTCCAAAATGCACTATAATGCCATCTGGTTTTTCATGTTCAATAACCGCTCTTAAATGCTCAAAATCAATAGGTTCAAAATATAAAATATCACTTGTATCATAATCGGTTGAAACGGTTTCAGGATTGCAATTATACATTATAGTCTTTACACCCATATCTTTTAAGGCAAAACTAGCATGCACGCAAGCATAATCAAATTCAATACCCTGCCCTATTCTATTTGGACCACCTCCTATAATCATAACCTTTTTTTCATTATTTTCACTTTTTTTATTAATAGGGGTTAATTCGCTTACATTCATACTTGAGTAAAGATAAGGAGTAAGGGCCTTAAATTCACCCGCACAAGTATCCACCTCGTTAAATTCGCAAATAATATTTAAATTTTTTCTAGCATAATAAATATCATTTTGACATAAATCTAAATTATCCTTTAAATTTATCTCATAGGCTATCATTTTATCAGAAAATCCAAAGGTTTTTGCCTGTCTTAAAAGTTCTTTATTATGCAAAATATCCATATCTATATTTTTTTCAAAATCAACAATTTCTTTTATTTGTTCTAGAAACCACTTATCAATCTTGCAAAACTCATAGAGTTCATCAACGCTAAAATTTTCTCTAAATGCTTGTGCTATGTATAATAATCTTTTTTCGTTAGGATTTCTTATATTATAAATTAATTCATTACTATCTTCATAAGCTATTCTATCAAAGCCACTTAAATTTCTTTCTAAAGAACAAAGTGCCTTTTGAATGCTTTCTTTAAAGGTCCTACCTATAGCCATTATCTCGCCAACGCTTTTCATAGCAGTACCAAGCGTAGTTATAGCCCCTGGAAATTTTTCAAAAGTAAAACGAGGAATTTTAGTTACTATATAATCAATTACAGGTTCAAAACTAGCAGGAGTACCTGTAATATCATTTTTAATCTCATCTAAACTAAATCCAACGGCTAAAAGGGTAGCAACCTTTGCTATAGGATAGCCTGTAGCCTTACTTGCAAGGGCTGAACTACGGCTTACGCGTGGATTCATTTCTATTACTATCATTCTGCCATTTTTTGGATTTATAGCAAATTGTACATTTGACCCACCAGTATCAACGCCTATTTCTCTTAAAATAGCAAAGGAAGCATCTCGCATGGCTTGATATTCTTTATCGGTTAGGGTTAATGCAGGGGCTATAGTTATAGAATCTCCTGTATGAACGCCCATAGGGTCAACATTTTCAATAGAACAAACTATAATACAATTATCAAGTCTATCTCTAATAACCTCCATTTCGTATTCTTTCCAGCCAAGTAAACTTTCTTCTATTAAAATTTCATGTATAGGGCTTAAATTTAAAGCAGAAGTGGCCAATTCTTTAAATTCATCCATATTATAAACAACCCCACTCCCTGCACCTCCAAGCGTATAAGAAGCCCTAATCATTAAAGGAAAACCTATTTCATTTGTAGCCCTTAGGGCTTCATCATAATTATAAGCATACATTGATTTTGGCAAATCCATACCTATTTTTTGCATACATTCTTTAAAAATCTGTCTATCCTCGCCCTTTTTAATGGCATCTGGCTTTGCCCCTAGAAATGTAACATCTTTTAAAAGATTACTTTCAAAGACCTCCATAGCCACATTTAAAGCTACTTGACCACCCATTGTTGGCAAAATCGCATCGACCTTTTCTTTTTCTATAATACTTAAAATACTTTCTTTAGTGATAGGTTCAATATAGGTTGCATCGGCAAATTCAGGGTCTGTCATAATGGTAGCTGGATTTGAATTTATTAAAACTACCCTATAGCCTAATTCTTTTAAGGTTTTTGCAGCTTGAGTACCACTATAATCAAATTCACACGCTTGACCTATAACTATAGGACCACTACCTATTAATAAAATAGTATTAATATCAGTTCGCTTTGGCATAGATTTTTCCTTTTTTTACTAGTCAAATGAAAGATTATACACAAAAGAAATTTTATTTTGAATTAAAAATTTAAGCTTTCAAAGAATTTTAAGAAATTTTCTTTAAATTTAAAGTATAATTGATTTTTAATCAAAATTAAATACAAGGAAAGCAATGTATAAGATTGAAAAAAATTATGCAAATTTTATTAAGGATGCAAAAAGGGTTTGTAAGGAAGTTTATGATAGCTATTTGCTAAGATATGCTTATGGCATAGAGGCAAGTTGTTATAATTATACCCCTCAAGTTGTGATAAATGCAAATAACGAAAAAGAAATTCAAAAGATTTTTAAACTAGCAAATAAGCATAAAACTAGCATTACTTTTAAAGCAGCTGGGACTAGTTTAAGTGGTCAGGCAAGTTGTGGTGGGGTTTTGGTTATTGCAAATTCGCATTTTAAGGATATAAAATTAAACGAAGATGCTAGTATTATAGATTGTGATTGTGGAGTTATAGGAGAAGAAGCTAATAATGCCTTAAAGGGCTTTGATAAAAAAATAGGACCTGACCCAGCTACCATTAGTTCGGCTTTAATAGGGGGAATTTTTAATAATAATTCTAGTGGAATGTGCTGTGGAGTAGAAGAAAATAGTTATCATACCGTTTCTTCAATACGCGTTATCTTACCTTGTGGTTCTATTTTAGATACTAGCGACGCCCTTAGCATAAGAAGATTTTTAAAAACTAGGGGTAGTTTAGTTGAAAGCATTTTAAAATTAAGAGAAGAACTTTTAGAAGATAAAGAACTTTGTGAACTAATAAGACATAAATTTAAGATAAAAAATACCACTGGTTATTCTATTAACGCCTTGCTTGACTTTGAAAATATAAAAGATATTTTAAACCATTTATTTATAGGCAGTGAAGGCACACTTGGCTTTGTTTCAAAGGTACGTTATAAAAGTGTTAAGGATTATAAATTTAAGGGCTGTGCCTTATTATTTTTTAAAAATTTAGATGAAACTTCAAAGGTGGTTGTAAAACTTGCAAGTTTAGGGCGAGATTTAGTAAATGCAGCTGAAATGATGGATTATGCTTGTTTAAATGCTGTTAAGGACTATGAGGGCGTTCCTAGCATTGTTAAAGAATGTCAAAAAGATTATACTTGTATCTTACTTCAAAGTGTAAGCGATAGCAAAGAAGGGCTTGATAAAAATTTACAAATCATAAAGGAAAATTTAAAAGAATATGATATGGCCTTTGAGCCCTTATTTTCAGTAGATGAAAAAGAACAAATAAATTGGTGGAAAATTAGAAAAGGCTTGCTACCTATTGTAGCTGGAGTTAGAAAAAAAGGAAGTAGCGTAATAACAGAGGATATTTGTTTTCATATTGAAGATTTTTGCGATGGGGCTGCCTTTATAAAAGAACTTTTTAAGGAATTTGGCTTTGATGATAATGGGGTTATATTTGGCCATGCTTTAAGTGGAAATTTGCATTTTATCATAACGCCAAATTTAAGCGATAAGACCCAGTATGAAAATTTTGCAAAACTTGTTGTAAAAATGAGTGAAAAAGTAAGCTTAATGAAAGGAAGTATAAAGGCTGAACACGGCACGGGCAAAATGGTAGCACCCTTTGTTGAGTTAGAATGGGGTAAAAAGGCTTATTTGTTAAATGTAAAGATAAAAGAACTTTTTGACCCAAACTATCTTTTAAATCCAGACGTAATAATTACTAAAAACAAGGATATTTACAAGCAAAATTTAAAAGATATGGTAGAAATTGAAAATTTACCAAACATTAAAGAGATGATAAATAAATGTATAGAATGTGGTTTTTGTGAAAAGCATTGTCCAAGCCGTGAAATTACCCTAACCCCAAGGCAAAGAATTAGCGTTTTAAGAGAGGTTGCAAGGCTTAATAATAAAAGCTTGCACAAAGAAGCTAACAAGCTTTTAAAAGAATATGAGTACTTTGGCGTTAATACCTGTGCTATCTGTTCTAGGTGTTTAGAACTTTGTCCTTTAAATATTGACACGGCACAAATTGCCCTTGATTTAAGAAAAAGCTTAAATAAAGACCTTGAAAAAAATGCTATTAAACTTTATGAAAATTTAGATAAAAAATTAATCTTAGCTAAAAAGGGGCTTAAAATTTATCATCAAACAAGTAAAATTTTTAATCCAAAATTTATTTCAAGTTTAAGTTTAAGGGTGAAAAAATTAAATTCAAAAATACCTTTTATTCCTGTTAAAATGCCTTTGGCTAATAATTATGAGCTAAAAAGTAGCTTTGAATTTGAAGAAAAGATTATTTATTTTAGTGCTTGTACAAATAGGCTTTTTAAACCGAATTTAGAATTTAATAAAAACAAAAGCTTACAAGAAGTTTTTGAAAATTTGTGCAAAAAAGCAAAAATTTCTGTGCTTTACCCGCCAAATTTACCTAAGCTTTGCTGTGGAAAAATGTTTAGTAATTTTGATAACTTGCAAGAAAGCAATATCAATAGACTTAAAAATATGCTTGAAAGTCTAAGTGAAAATGGCAAATTTAGCATAGTTTTGGACCATTCAAGCTGTTATTATGAATTGCTTAAAAAATTTGAGGGTTCAAATTTAAAGGTACTTGACATTAGCGAATTTTTATTTCAAATATCTTCTAAATTAAAAATTCAAAAAACAGATAAAAAAATTCTAGTTCACAAACTTTGCTTACTTAAAAAGGCAAAAAAAGATGAATTTATAGAAAAACTTGCAAGAATGTGTAGCGATGAAGTAGAGCTAATAAAAAGCTTTGAGTGCTGTGGTTTTGCCGGAGATAAGGGCTTTTTTGTACCTGAGCTTAATCAAAGTTCGACTAAGTATTTAAAGGATGAAAGTTTGGATTTTGATTTAGGTGTAAGTTCAAGTGCTACCTGTGAGATAGGCTTAAATTCATATTCTAAGATAGAATTTGTAAATATCGCTTTTTTGCTTGATAGTCTTAGTGAGTAATTTAACCTAGTTAAACTAGGTTAAATTTGGAGAATTCTTTTTATTTTCTTAGAATTGATACAAGGCCTCAAGGCGAACTGTATTTTTTTCACCCTCTAAGTCATTGTTGCCATCTACACTCATATAAGAATAAAATGCAGAAAAGTTAAGTTTTGGAGAGTATTGATATTCAAGTCTTGCAACAGCTTCCATTTTTTCACCACCTGGTGTGTAAGTTCTTGCATATCCCTTTGTTTTAGTACCACCATAGATAAAGTCAACACCTACGCGAAAAGTCTCTTGAAAAGTATAACCAGCAGTTACATAACCAAAGATATTTTGACCGATATCACCAGTTAGGTTAGAACCATCTGTATAGAAAATTTCTTCACCTGCTAAAAGGTGTACTATATTACCATTATCTTCAAGTGTGTTTATGGTTAATTTGCCCTTATTACCATAGAAAACCCCACCTAAACTTGCATCAAAGCCATTATATTCAATAGCACCTTGCAAGGCAAAGAAGTTACCATCATCAACAGCAGACGCACTACCTACGCCTCCCATTGGGTTACCATTAGCATTAAAACTCATTTCTTCTAAATCACCTTGTATAGCATTTCCTAAGTATGCAAATTCAAGGACATAATCCAAGCTTTCTCCAAAGGTAGTAGCATAAGCTATATCAAGTGCGTAGAAAAATGCTGTATCATTAAGATAAGCTAACCAAAGTTGAGGGCTTATTTCAAATCCCCAAAGCTCCCAAGAACCGATAGCTGCTACACCATAAAGGTTATTACTGTATGGATTAAAGCTAAAATCATCATACACACCTGAACTAAGGATAACATCGCCCTCATCACCTGTATAACCAACATTAAAACCATCAAAGGCATAGGCTGCAAAGGTCCAACCCTCAACACTTTGATTTAAAATTTTAACACCAGTTCCTATAAGTCCTTCTTCGCCATTATCAGACCAGATAGAATTTACTGCTTGCTTACCAAATAATACACTAGCTTGTGCTTCTTCGCTTTCATAAGTTAGATAAAATTGTCTAACAGTAAAAGGTGTAGTAGTATTTGAGTTACTCACCTTAGTAACACTACCATCTGTAAAACCATAGTCATCTTCTGGTTCGTAAGCTAATTGAATAAAAGCTTTGAAATTATCCGCAATGGCAGCATTAAAATTAATTTGTGCCAACCAGCCATGGTCTTGCCTACCACCTACATTTGATCTTGAATCATTAAAGCCATGAGTTTTTACACTATCAACAGCACCACTATCATAGCGATATCTTAAAACTCCACTAAGATCTACATCTTTTATAGCTTCTTCTAAAGAAATCGCACTAACGCTAGAAAAAACACCAGCGGTTAAAGTCGCAACTAAACTAAGCCTAGTTATTTTCATAATTACTCCTTAATATAAAAATTAACATTGTAAGTTTAACATAAAAAAAAGATTTTTTTACTTAAATTTTTAATAAATGATAAATATTTTTAAAATATAAAAAATAAAACATGCAAAAAAGTTACACAAAAATATAAATTTTCATATAGCTAACTCATTTTTTAGTTCAAATTTTATACAATTTATAAATTTTCAAAAAGGAGATAAATGCAAGTTTTAGAATTTAACTTTTATGCTACCCTAGTTTGTATGGTCTTAGTTTTATTACTTGGTCGTATAATCATAAAAAAGGTAAAATTTCTACAAGATTATAATATACCAGAGCCTGTAGTTGGTGGCATTATCGCAGCCCTTGCGATTTTAATAATCTATCAAAGCTTAAAGATAGAATTTAAATTTGATGGTTCTTTAAAAGATCCTTTATTGCTAGCCTTTTTTACCTCCATAGGTTTAAGTGCTGATTTTGCATCTTTAAAAAAGGGTGGAAAAATGTTGGCTATATTTTTAGTAATAGTTTGTGGACTTTTAGCCTTGCAAAATATAGTAGGGGTTAGCCTTGCTTATGTTATGGGAGTTGAGCCATTAATAGGCTTACTTGGAGGTTCTATAACCATGAGTGGAGGTCATGGAACAGGTGCTGCTTGGTCTGAAATTTTTAAAAGCGAACCTTATAGTTTTGGTGCAGCCACAGAAGTAGCTGTAACTTGTGCTACCTTTGGTTTAGTATGTGGTGGGATAATAGGTGGGCCAGTTGCTAGGTATTTAATAAAAAAGCATAATTTAAAATTACCTAAAAAAGAAGAAGATATTAAAGATATTCATATCTTTGAAACCCCACAAAAAGAAAGGCTTATAACCCCGACTAGCTTTATAGAATCCCTTGCCTTAATCGCCATTTCCTTGCTTATAGGAACACTTATAAGTGCTTACGCAAAGACAGCTTGGCCACTTTTTAACCTGCCAACCTTTGTATATTGTCTTTTTATAGGGGTAGTATTAAGAAATGCCTTATCTATTTTAAGAATTCACCAAGTCTTTGATAGAGAAGTTTCAGTACTTGGAAATGTAAGCTTATCGCTATTTTTAGCCTTTGCTATGATGAGTATAAATCTTTGGGAATTAGTAGCCCTTGCCGTGCCTATACTTATGATTTTAACCGCACAAGTTATTTTAATGATATTTTATGCTATCTTTATAACATTTAGATTTTGTGGAAAAGATTACGATGCTGCTGTACTATCTGCTGGACATTGTGGATTTGGACTTGGGGCAACCCCTACTGCTATGGTAAATATGCAAACGGTCACTCAACACTACGGGCAAAGCCATGTCGCCTTTATAGTGGTGCCACTTGTTGGGGCATTTTTTATAGATTTAATTAATGCTGTTGTGATTCAAGGAAGTTTATTTGCCTTATTTTAAGAATTTAAGGTAAAGTTTTTTACCTTAAATTTTAATTATTTACTAAAATAATCTGCACAAGTTTTATCTTTTGGCAAATATATTGTTGCAATCTTCATATAATATTGTCTAATATTAGATTTTTTAACATAATATAATCTCATTGTAACTTGAGAACTAGGAAGAAAAAATGTATTAATATCATTTTTTATTTTATCAATACATTGTTTTTGCGATTTTATGTGAACGCCTTTTTGATAAATTGATTTATATTTTTTGTTGAGCGAGTTTTTCTGCGTATTCATAACTTATAAGGTAATAATTATCAGAAGAATATTCTTTATAAAATAATTTATATGCTTCTTCTACATAACCTTGAGGCTTAAACAAATCTTCTTCTGTTAACTCATTTGATGAAAATAAATTAGCAAAGCCATCATAAATAGAAACACTAGAATCAACAATTTTATTAGTAGGATTGCTTAACTTTGTTGAAGTATTTTCCACATAGGCACAAGCACTTAAAAATAAGGATAAACTTAAAATCAAAAAATTTAAAATTTTCATAGCTATCCTTTAAAAATAAGGATAATTTTTTTTGATTTTGCTTAAATTAATAAATTATCCCCACTTTGTCCTAACCTATAAAGGGCAAAATCATATTTTATAGGGTCGTTTTTGTCAAATTCTTTAAGCTTATTAGTAAGTTCTAAAACGGCCTTAAAATCATAGCTTTTTCTTTGCAAAAGCTTATTTTTTAAAGCTACCTTGTGAGTATGTGTATCAAGAGGTATTAAAAGGTCCTTTGTGCTAAATTTATCAGCCCAAATTCCTATATCTAGTTCATCCTTGCGAACTAACCATCTTAAAAAAAGATTATATCTTTTAAGCGTAGAGGTTGGCTCATTTTCAAAGACCTTTGAGAAAAAAAACGAAAAGCCCTGACTCTTATAAGAATTTAAAGCATAAATTTTTCTTATAAATTCCCTAAAAGCAACTTGTACCTTAAATTCTTTTTTATAATGTTCAAAGAAAAATTCCTTTAAATTATATTCTTGCTTAAATCTTCTTAAACTAATGAAAATTTCTTGTATATCAACTTCGTTTTGAAAGCGATATTTTAAATTTTTAATATCTTTTTTAATGATCTTTTCACTTTCATTTAACAAAGAAAAATCAAGCTTTTTTAAGAATTTTAAAATTTGATTAGCATTGCCATAAGCAAAAAGGGCACAAAGTAAAATAGCACATTCATCCTTATTATTTTTAGCAATCTGCAAGGGATCACTTGCCGTAAAAAGCCCTAAATTTGTATTATGTTTTAGGGCTAAATTATCAAGCCTAGCTTTTAGAGACAATTTATTTAAGTCCTAACAGGGTATCTAACATTTCATCAACGGTTGTAATAATCTTTGAAGCTGCTGCATAAGAGGATTGATATTGTATTAAAGCAGTTAACTCTTCGCTTGTATTAACACCTGTTATTGATAGATACTCGCTATAAACTGAGTTATAAAGCGTAGTATAGGTTTCATTTAATATATCATTATTTTCCCCATCGCTTGCAATTTGTCCTGTAAGCTTTCTATAATATTCTTCAGTGGTTAAATAATCAATAGTCCCATCTTCATTATAAAAATTTATCTTAGTATATTGAAGCTGGATAATAGCATTTGCCATATCATTACCACTATCAACCCCATTTACACTTGCCCTAATAGTACTTGGGTCGCTTAGAAGTGAGCTTTTAACGCTAATTGTACTAGCATCTGTTCCACTAAAAAAACCACCTATACTAAATGCCCCACTAAAATTCGTACCATTATCTTCAATTGCCACCTTAAAGCCATTCTTAGCAACCATTTGAAAAAATCCACTATCTGTTTTATAATCATAACTAAAAGCAACAGATTGTAAGTAATCATCCGCGTCGTTTAATGAATTATTATCGCCATTATCATCAGTATTTGAAGTAATTTGTGAGACAATATCTTCCATAGTAGTTTTTAAGGTAACTGTTATCGTTTTTCTAACTTGTTCGTTACCTGCCTCGTCATAAATTACTATATCAAAGGTCCCTGCTTGTATGGTCTTATCATAATTCATTAAGGTAGTATCACTCTTTAAACCTGTCATATAATCAGAAGCCATTGTGTGTTGGGCTGATGAGGCATAGATATTATTTGTTTCATTTATAAGGGTTTTAGCAAAGGTATCAAGAGCATCTAAATAACCTTGAATAATACCATCATCATATTTTTCCCTTGTAGAACTATAACTTCTACCTCTTAAATCAAGTTGTGCACCAAGCTGTCCACCTGAAATTTTTTCTGTTAAATCACGTACCTTTTCATCCCTTGTTTGATAATAAATGCTATATGAACCTGTAATATCATTATATTCAAGGGTTAAAGGGTGATAATTAACCCCATCTACTATAGAATAACCACAAATACTAAGATTATATTGCTGACCAGGTTCTGTTATAGTATAATCTTGCGAACTATCCCTTGAAATTTCAGTTTTGCTAGCCACTGCATCAACAAGCTTTGAAAGTTGGAGTTCTAGTTGGTCCCTTTGGTCTCTTAACTCGTTTGCATGGTCTGTTGGGAGCACTTCTGAGCTATAAATTTGCTTGTTTATAGCTGCTATTTGTTCGGCTATTGAATTTATCTCTTCAACCGTTGATTTAATCTCATCATCAACTCTAGTTTGTATAGCTTTCATATCATTATAAGCTTGATTAATGCTTTCAGTTAAGGTTTGGGCTGCATTTGCTAGTGCTACCTTTGTGGCATCTTCATTAGGATTAGAAGCAAAGTCATTCCACGCTGTGTAATAATTTTCTAAATTATTTAAAATACCAGTAGTTTCTAAGTCCGGGAAACGTTCTGCTATCTCGTGTAAAACAGTGGCCATATACTCAGTATATTCAAGCTGGGTAGTAGCATCTTTAAGCTTAGTATATGAAAGTTCATCGTGTATTCTAATTATACTTTCAGCAGTGGTACCCGTTCCAACTTGCACGCCTCCACTAGTGGTATAATAGCCACTCGTAGTTTGCACAACTCTTTGTCTTGTGTAAAATTCAGTATTTGCATTTGTGATATTATTACCAACCGTAGCTATTTGAAGTTCATTAACCTTTAAACCACTTACACCTGTATATAATGTTGCAAAAATACCCATTTTATCTCCTTTTTACACATTTAATTTAAATAACGATTCAGGTTGTGCCTTCTTATCACCATAAGCATTATTTGTTCCATCATTTATATTAAACATTTTATTGACAAGTCCATCTATAAAATCTTTAACTATTAACATAAATTTTGCATATTCTTTATTTCTTTCATGTAGCATTTTTAAATTCTTTTTTAAAATATCTAATTTTTGCTTATCCTCGCTATCAAGCATACTTGCTAAGCCCTTATCTGTGCTACTATTAAGCTGAACAAGGGCTGCATCAAGTCTTCTTTTAGCTAGTACAAATTCTTCTATAAGCTTATTTTTCTTTTCTACGCTTTCTTTAACGCTAGAATGATTTGCTACTTTTATATTTTCTATATCTTCGTTTGTGATATCAATGAGTTTTTCGAGAATTTCATTTACCTCGTCTAAGTATTGTTTAATCATCTTATCTCCTTTCTTTACTTTTATTCATACTCAAAAAAAGGAGATAAGCTTTATATTAAAGAATCAGCCATGGCATTTGCAGTAGCATTCATATCGAGTTGATAGCTACCACTTTTTACCTGTTCTTTGATTCTTGCAAGTTTATCATTCTCACTTCTTTGAGTCTGATTTGTTTTTAAATCTTTATCGGTCTTTGTTGTATTCAAAGTAGAACCCGCAACAAAGCCTTGTTTAACAGGATTTATCATTATGCCTCCTTGCTTTAAAAATTTCTAAAAGCTAAATCGGCATTAAGGATAAAAATTTAACCCCTTTCCTTTAAAAAATTAAATAACATATTAGAAAATCCCATTCCACCACTTAAAGCCCTGCTCATTGTATCATTATACATAGAAGAATAAATTTCATCACTTGCATCTTTTCCAAAAAGAGAGTTTTCTTGATTTATAGAAATATCTAAAATTGTCTTTATTAAAAAAGATTCAAAGGCATCGGTTTGTTCTTTTAAGGCCTCATCTTCTTTACTTTCAATCTTAACCTCACTTGTCATAGAATTTGTAGCTATATTTGAAAAGCCTATTCCATTTAATATATAATTATTCAAAGAAGTATCAATCTTCATTTTAAATTACCTCCAAATCAGCACTAAAAGCACCTACCCTTTTTAAATTTTCCATAATAGAAATAATATCATTAGGACTTGCCCCAAGTTTATTAAGCATTCTTGCTATATTTGCAACCGTGGTTTTTTCATTCATTATACGCAAGGTATTTGACGCTGGGTCAATCGCCCCTCCATCTTTCATATCAATTTCATTAGTACTAATACCTGCTTGATTATTTGCTTCAACCTTGATAGTAATGTCCTTATGAGTAATTAAAACAGGTTCAACCTCTACGTCAACTCCTGCTATAACAGTGCCTGTTTTTTCGTCAATTATTACCTTTCTAACAGGCTTGTAAGCTACGTCTTGTTCTAAAATCATTGCCATAAATTCCACAGAAGACATTTCATCAGGCTTATTTAATTTAATAGTCCTTGAGTCAACTGCCACAGCAACACCATCATCAAAGATAGTATTTATAATCCTTTCAATATCATGTGCTGTTTTAAAATCTGCATTTTTTAAACTTAGGGTTAAATCATTGCTAGTACTAAAATTTTGATTAATTTCTCTTTCAACATTTGCCCCGTTTATAACAGAGGCTGCATTTGGGTGAGAACCAGCCCCACCAGGTCTTGCACTAAGTCCACCTATTGAAAGGGCTCCTTGGGCTATAGCATAAATTTCACCATCAATTCCTCTTAAAGCAGTTAATAATAAAGTACCACCTTGTAAAGACTTTGCATCACCCATAGATGAAACGGTTACATCAAGCTTATCCCCACTTTTAGCAAAGGCTGGAATTCTAGCAGTTACCATAACCGCAGCTGTATTTTTTGATTTAATATCATTTGGGTCAACCTTTATATTCATACCTTGTAAAAGGTTAGATACAGATTGTAAGGTAAATCTATTACTAGTACCATCGCCACTACCATTAAGACCAACCACTAAACCATAACCTATAAGTTGATTATCCCTAACGCCAACGGTATTTACTATTTCTTTAATCTGCGTTGCAAAAACGCTTACACTAAAAAATAAAATTGTTAATAAAATTCTCATCTTAGTTCCTTAAATAACTAGCTTTTATGCTTTTAAAGCAAAAATAATGCCAACTTATATTTTTTCGTAAAAACTAAGAGTAGTATTTCCAAATTTTTTAATTTTATTTTTGTGAAATTCTTTTATATTTAAACAAATTTCAATCTTTGAACTATGTTCAAAAATGATATTTTTAACCCTTGTTAAGTCAATTTTTTCTAAAAAAGCACAAAGTTTTTCATAAATTTTTTCAAAACCATATCTTATATGAAAGGGTGGGTCAAAATATAAGATTATATCCTTATCTTGCCTTTTTAAAAGCGTATCTAAAAGCTCAAAACAATCCCCTTGCAAAACCTCTAAATTTGAATTTAAAGACAGGGCATTTTTATAAGCTATCTTATAAGCATCCTTATCAAGTTCTATAACATAAGCTTTTAAGGCATTATTGCTAAGTGCTAGGGCTGCCATAACCCCACTTCCTCCAAAGCATTCGATAAACACTTTATCTTCTAAATTATATCTTAACACATTAAAAACACAGTTTTTAACTATACTTTTAGTGCTTCTAGTACTTGTCAAACTTGGCAATAAAAGCTTTTTACCCTTAAATTTGCCACTTTCTATAATGGTATAAATTTTTTCATTTCTAGACATTCATTAAGGCTTTTACAAGTTTATCTTTTAAATCAGCTATAGCTAAGTCAATTTTATGTTGATAGTCTTCCTTAAAAGCAGTAGTTATCGCATCAATCTTTGATTCTAAAATTTGCCTTTGTTCATCTGCTAATTTTTGAGCGTTAAGCTTTAAAGCAGTGTCAAATTCTTGTAAATTTGCAATTAAAATTTCCTTGCTAAATGGTACAGATAAAAAAGGAGAATTGTTAGATATGATAAATAAGGGCTTAGGGCTTGTTATTTTTTCATCACAAATTATAAAATCACAATCCTTTTTCATAACTAAATGTTCTTTTAAAAATAATTCCAAGGCCCTAGCTATTAATATATCTTTGCATTCTAAGGAAATTCTCATATTAAGCTTACCTTTAAATTATGATTTTTAAGACTTGAGGATACTTCTCCACCTATTAAACTAATAAACTCAGCCCTAGTTAAGACATAAAAATCATCAAAATCCCTACCACTTTCATTCATTAATTTTTTAGCACAAGTATCAAAAAGGTAAAAATCATTATTTTTAGCTACCACTAAAAAATCACTTCCACTATCATAAGCATCTAAAATAATGTTTGCAGCTATTTTATAAGCTAAATTTTCATTTAAATTTAAAAGTGTATAAGGACTAGACTTGCTTTTAAAATCATAATCAACAAAATTAGCCTTAATCTTAGCCCTTAAATTCTCGCAAGGATTAAAACCATAACAAGCTATATTAAAGTCTTTAAAATCGTATTTTATACTACTTAAATGATTCTTTTTTATCTCATCATCTTTTAAATTTGCTTTAAGTAATTTTTTATCAAAAAGCCCTTCTCTTAAAATCTCATTTTGTAGGTTACTTATAATCTTTTCTAAATTCTCATTTTTAGTGCTTAAATGATAAAAAATTCCTCTTTCTTTATCTGCTATAAGGCTTAAAAATTTTCTTTTTTTAAGTGGATATTTTTGTATCATTTCATTAACAAAATAAAAAAATGAATCGCCTAAATATTCTGGCAAGTACTCTAAAATTTCACTAGTATAATATAAATAATCAAGTCCTTCATAAAGCTTTTTATCTTCTTTGCTTACAAGTTCTTCTATGAGCTTAAATTTATCTAAAAAATCACTTTTATCAATGATTAAATCATAAACTGCCCTTTTTGTGCTAAGTGGTTGAATAATTAATTCAAAACCACAAAGCTGCAAAATTTCGCTTAAAGGGGTGCTTAGCGAAAATGCTTGTTTGTTAACCAAAACAAAAGAAGACTCATTTTTATCAAAACTAAAATAAATATCATCATCTTGAATTTGTAAAAGCAAGTCATAAAGCATAGCAAAATTTTCATAATTTTTATACACATAAGGCTTATAATAGGCTTCATAATCCTTATCTTTGTCAAATCTAAATATTCTTAATTCTAATTCTTTCATAATTTTTCCTTTGTTTAATTATATAAAAAATTCTTAAAAATTTACTAGCTTTTAAAAAGAAATTTTATAAAATTTTGCCTATGGATAAGGAAGAATTTATTATAAAAGCATTTTTAAATGATATTAATGGCGATGATGGGGCCGTGCTTGATAAATGGTGTTTTAGCAAGGATTTATTTTTTGAAAATGTACACTTTAAAAGAGAATGGCTAAGCCTAAAACAAATAGCCTATAAGGCAATGTTAGTTAATATCTCTGATGCAATTGTTATGAATGCAAAACCACAATTTGTTCTTTTAGGACTTGGGCTACCTAAAACTTTAAGCAAAAATGAAATTTTATCCTTGCAAAAGGGCTTTTTAGAATGTGCTAAAAAATTTAATATTAAAATCATAGGTGGAGATACAATTGAAAATGATAAAATAGCAATTTCTATAAGCTTGATTTCTAAAATCAATAAAAAAGCTGTTTTTAGAAAGGGCTTAAAAAAAGACCATTTATTAGCCTATACAGGAAAACTTGGGACTTCTTTAAAGGGGCTTGAACTTTTGCAAAATGGAAAGAAACTGCCTTTTAATCACACCTTTATAAGACCTAAATTAAAACCTAAATTTTTTTATGATATAGCTAAATTTGTATCTTGTGCTATGGATATTTCAGATGGACTAAGTAAGGATTTATCGCGTTTATTAGCCCTTAATAAGCTTGGAGTAAAATTCTTTAAAGAACTTGATTTTTATACGCTTTATAGTGGGGAAGAATATGAAATTTTGTTTGCCTTTGATAAAAGATATGAAAATATAATTAAAAAAATTGCTAAAAAACATAAAACAAAGATTAATATTTTTGGAAAAGCAATAAAAGGAAGTTATGAATTTATCGGACGAGAACACCATTTTTAAGCCTCTTTTTGCTTTAAAACATAGTAAGATTGATGCTTATTTTAGTAAAAATAGTAAGGATTTTGTGGTTAGAGAGGTGCCGTTATATGAATTTAGTGGCAGTGGCGAGCATTTAATCTTACAAATTTGCAAAAAGGATTTAAGCACAAATGAGGCCTTGCAAATTTTAAGTGAAATTAGTGGAGTTAAGATAAAAGATTTTGGCTATGCAGGACTTAAAGATAAGCAAGGACTTACTTATCAATACCTTTCTATGCCTAAAAAAATGCAACATACAATAGAAAATTTTTCACACGAAAAACTAAAAATAATAAATTTATTTACTCATAATAATAAATTAAAAATAGGACATTTAAAGGGAAATTCCTTTTTTATAAGGCTTAAAAAGGTAAGTAAGATTGATGCTTTAAAATTAGAAGAAGCCTTTAAGATGCTTGATAAAGAAGGCTTTGCAAATTATTTTGGCTATCAAAGATTTGGCAAATTTAAGGATAATTTTCAAAGTGGACTTGAAATTTTGCAGGGTAAAAAAATGAAAAATAAACGTATGCAAAATTTTTTAATCTCAGCCTTTCAAAGCGAACTTTTTAATAGATATCTTAGTAAAAGAGTACAGCTTTCTCATTTTATGTGTGATTTTTCAATCAAAGAACTTGCACAAATTTATAAAATAGACAAGGATGAGTTAAGGTGCATTAAAGAACAAAAACAATTTTTTAAATTATTAAAAACAGAAGTGTTAAGCCATTATCCCTTTGGAAAATGCTTTATTTGTGAGAATTTAAACGAAGAAGTACAAAGATTTATTAATAAGCAAATTAGCCCGACAGGTGCTTTATTTGGTGAAAAAATGTTTGAATGTGAAAACGGCTTTGCAAAGGATATAGAAGAAGAAATTTTTAATCCTTATTTGCAATTTAAATCACAAATGCAAGGGTCGCGTAGATATTTGTGGAGCTTTATGCAAAATACTAAATTTACCTATGATGAAGAAAAGGCACATTTTTGCATGGAATTTTTTCTACAAAAAGGCTCTTATGCTACACAAATTTTAAGTGAGCTTTTACATGATGAGGAATATTTATGAGATTAGCACTTTGTCTTTTTGGGCATTTAAGAACCTATAAGCAAACTTATCAATCGCTATTTAAAAATATAGTTAAGACAAATTTAAATGATAATTGGGAGATTGATATTTTTTTGCATAGCTGGGATGAGTTTGAAAAATCGGGCTTTGCTTGGTATAATGGAGAAGAAATTTTTAAAGGCTTAAATGGCAAGGTTTTAAGCAATGAAGATAAAGAAGAACTTTGTAAAATTTATAATCCAAAATCCTATTTAATCGAACATTTAAACGAAGATAAGGGCATGTTTTTAAGCATTAAAAAGGTACAAATTCTAGCCCTTGAATATGCAAAAGAAAAATTGATAAATTACGATTATACCCTATTAACTCGCCCTGATATTTATTTTGATACACCTTTAAGATTAAATACCTATATAAAATTTTATGAAAACAAAGCCATAAGAAATCATCCTTTGCCTCAAAAGCATATCTTTGTAGCAAATAATTATTTTCACAGAATGCCAGTAAGTGACCCAAGGTGTTTTTGTGAGGGTGATTTATTGTGGTTTGGTTCTTTTAATCCTTTGTTTGTGCCTTATTCTCAAATGCATAAAATTCCAGTTATAGGCATAGATTATAAATTTAATAGGGATTTTTTCTTGCAAAGAAGTGAATTTAGACTTGGTTGGTTAAGTAGTGAAAGGGCTATGTTAAAATTAGCAAATGATGAAAATGCAAGGCTTAAAGCCTTATTAGCTGGTGAGAATTCAAATTTCGTACTTATTAAAAATGATGACATTAACAAAACAAAAAATCATCTTGCTTATAAGCTAGGAAGTGTAATACTTGAGTATAAAAAGGGTTTAATTAGTATGTTAAAAATGTTTTTTGTACTAAGCTATATTAAGCAAAAACACGATAAAGAACAAATTTTATCACAAAAAAGATTAGAAAATAGTCCAAATTTAGCCCTAGCTTTTAATGATAAAAAAACAAATGAATTAGCTAAAAATGACATAAGATATAAAATAGGAACTGCCTTTATTAAGGCGTATAAAAGCCCATTTAAACTAGGCTTGTTTAGATTTTTTATAAAAGATTTAAAAAAAATAGAGTAAAAAGGGAACTTAAAAAAGCCCCCTTTTATTTAAAATTTCTTTGTGTGAACGTCATCTAAGATATTTTTAGCTATATTATTTACAGAATTTGAAATAATAGAAGATTCATTAGCTATTTTTACATTGTCTTTTGTGCTTTCATCGAT
>NZ_VJNT01000011.1:0-1966 GCF_008633895.1 Campylobacter sp. LR264d | reverse complement strand
ATTAAATTAGCAATAATAATTCTTTAAAATTTTTTATTTTATTAACATTAAAAATTTATATCACCATAACCATAACTTGCAAAAATAAAATCTATATTTGCATTTTTTGTTGCTTGATAATCTCTTAAATATCACCCACAAAGATACTTTCATCGATTGTTATATGAGTTTGTACACAAGCAAACAATAAAGGGTCATCAAAGGATTTATTTTTGCCCTTATATAATGGTGAATTTGAAACAATCAAGCAATCAACTTCAAGTTTAAAATATTTAAGCATACTTAAAGCATTTTGGTAATCTTTGCTGGTTACAACGCTTATTTTTATACCTTCATTTCTAAGTTTTGAAAACGTGCTTTTTACATTGTTAAAAAGTCTTATTTCTTGTATGTTTTTTTGACTAAAAGAAAAATATTTATTTTTATGTTTTTAATTTTGTTTTAAATAACACCTATCTTAGAACAAATTTGATTAAAAGAAATTCCTATATATTTTTTATATTCATCAAAACTTGCATATTTTTCGCCACTACTTTCACTCCAAGCCCTAGCCATTAAAGTTATAGAATTTATAATCACTTTATCCATGTCCAAAATAATATGAGTACAAATTTTAGAAATAAAAAAATACTTATTTTGCGTTTTTTGGTATTTAAAACTTATAAGCTTTGCAAATTCTAAATCTTCTTTTGTTTTTTTTAATGCCTCATCTGTGCTAACTTCTATTTGTTTTGGTTTATCTTCAAAATATTTTTGTTTCAATAAATCTTTTTTAGAAAAAATATAAAAACCCTTAGTTTCTACAAAAATAAGCTTAATCTAACTGGTTCTTAACACATCGTTTGGATTAAAATTTAAAGCTTGTTGATTAAACCATACAAAGGAAGTTATCTTTTTTACAGAAAAGGCACTATCATATTCTCCGCTTAACACACTTTCAATTCCTTTTAAAGAAATATTGCTAATAAAAGGACTAGAAATAGCACAAAGTATATAATAATCGCTATATATTTTTAGCTATAGAATTAAGAATATCTTTAAGCCTTGTATTTTTATTGTCTACGTTTTTTTCTATTTTAATAAATCAAACTCCCTTTGGCAAAAATTTTCATTTGAAAAATAGCAAATAACCTTATCTATAAAAGCATTTTCAATTAAGATTTCAAACAAATAAAAAAATACAGGCTTATTGTTAATCAAGGCAAAATAATGCTTTTCCTTATTTTTCAAATCTGTATATATAGGCACAATAGCACTAAATTTCATACTTATCCTTATTCATATAAATTTGCAATCTCAAAATCTTATTCATAATCTATATCTATGCTTTCTATCGCACCAACTTTAACTATACAAGGATTTAACCCAATTCGTCTTTTATATTTTAAAAACACAAATTGCTGGAATTTCATCATAAAGGCTCTAAATCTTGCGTTCTAAGTATATTACTATCATCAAAATTTAAAGGCATTTTATCACTTTTCCATAATAATCTTTGTAGTTTATAGGCACTGAAAGCAGAATCAAATTTACCACTTAACATACTTTTTAACGCCCTTTTAATCGTATTTTTTATGATAAATAGTGCACTAATACGAGAAAAAACATAAGTATCAGCATCAACTTTTTTGCTAAAACATTCAAAAATTTGCATAAAATTAGTATCATCACTATCTAAAAATTTAGAACGTTTAAAAAAATAACTTCTTTTGATAAAAACGAACAAATACTTTCATCACTACAATAAACATAAATTTTATCAATCTCTTCAACACTTAAAAGCGTTTCTAAATTATAATTTAATAATCCATTGAATAATTTTATATTTTTACCAGTCAATTTTTTATTATTTAGTTTAATAAACTACATTGTCACAATTTTTTTATTTATTTTTTATCTTTTAACAGACTTTAAAACTTTTTTTCATATGAAAAATTACTTTTTTTAAATTTTTTTTGAAGGCTAT
>NZ_VJNT01000010.1:0-229922 GCF_008633895.1 Campylobacter sp. LR264d | reverse complement strand
ATAAGTGAAAAATATGGGCTTTATAATTTTTAATAACAGGCTTTTTTAAAGGTTTTAAAAATTCAATACTATTTTTTTTAATTTATAAAATTTATCTAAATGTAAATTTAAAATAAAATTTAAGCAAAATTTAGGCATAATTATACTTTTGGAATGGGGCATTAGCTCAGCTGGGAGAGCACAACGCTGGCAGCGTTGGGGTCAGCGGTTCGAACCCGCTATGCTCCACCATTTTATATTGCTTATATATTATCATAGGGCTTTTTTAATAGAATTTCAAAGATTAGGTTTTAAAAATTTAGTAGCTTTTATAAAAAAGCTGCAAGTTATTGCAGCTTTTTTATACATAGCCTTGGTCTATCATCGCATCAGCTACCTTTCTAAAGCCTGCGATATTTGAACCTAGCACTAAATTTCCTTTGTCGTTAAATTCAACAGAGGTATCATAACTTTCATTAAAGATATTTATCATAATTTTATGAAGTTTATTGTCTACTTCTTCAAAGGTCCAAGATTGCATACTGGCATTTTGAGACATTTCAAGTCCACTAGTAGCAACGCCACCTGCGTTTGCAGCCTTAGCAGGACCAAATAAAAAGTCTTTTTTAGCCAACATAAAATCAATGGCTTCAAGTGTACTTGGCATATTTGCACCCTCACAAACTAAGCGACAGCCATTGTTATAAAGGGTTTTAATGTCTTCAAGGTTAAGTTCATTTTGTGTAGCACTAGGAAAGGCTGCATCACAAGGTATGGACCAAACGCCATTAGTACCACTTTTATACTTGCTAATTGAGGTAAATTCAACGCCTTTTTTTGCATTAGCATAAGCACTAAGTTCTAGTCTTTTAACTTCTTTAATCTCTTTTAATAAAGCTACATCAATGCCATCTTTATCATAAACAAAGCCTGTAGAATCACTCACCGTAATAGGCAAAGCCCCAAATTGATAAAGTTTTTCAGCTGTATAAATGGCTACATTTCCAGCCCCACTAACTGAGCATTTTTTACCTTCTAAGCTTGAATTTGCTTTTTTTAGCATTTCATTAGCAAAATAAACTGAACCATAACCAGTGGCTTCAGTTCTTGCTAGGCTACCACCCCAGCTTAAACCTTTACCTGTTAATGCCCCATCAAAGCGATGAGTTAATTTTTTATATTGACCAAACATATAGCCTATTTCTCGCCCTCCAACGCCTATATCACCGGCTGGAACATCTTTTACATCACCTATCATTTTAAATAATTCATTCATAAAGGCTTGACAAAATCTCATAATCTCGCCATCGCTCTTACCCTTAGGGTCAAAATTTGCCCCTCCTTTTCCACCACCAATATTAACACCAGTAAGTGAGTTTTTAAAGATTTGTTCAAAGCCTAAAAATTTGATAATATCAAGGCATACTGATGGGTGAAATCTTAATCCTCCCTTGTATGGTCCAAGGGCTGAGTTAAATTCTACCCTGTAACCAAAGTGCGTACAAGGTTCGTTTTTATCATTCATGTAAGTAACTCTAAAAATATTTGTTCTTTCAGGCATTACGATACGTTCTATGATTCTGTGTTTTAAATATTTTTCCTGTGCTTCTAATAGGGGCTCTAAGCTATGTAAAACCTCTGTTGCAGCTTGTAAAAAGGTATTTTGACCAGGACTACTTTGTTTAATGCGTTCAAGCGTGTAGTTAATGTATTCTTTAACATTCATTTTAAACCTCCGAAAATAATTTGATTTAAATTATATTAAAATTTTTTTTAAAGCTTTATTTAATTTTGAGATTTTTTAAAAATTTTAAGCAAATGCTAGTATAATACCTTAAAATGCGAAAAGGGGGTATAAAATGCTTTATATTTATATTAAAACTCAAGATGCTCTTGTAAAAAGGATAGAATTTAAGCCAGAAGGAAGTTTGCCACCTGATATTTTATGGATCGATTTACTTCACCCTAGTACAGATGAGATTATTTATATTTCATCTAAATTTAAATTGAAATTTCCAAATAAAGAAGAAAGAGAAGAGATTGAACAAAGTTCTAAGTATTGGGAAGATAATATAAATATCACCATTAATGCAAATTTTTTGGTTAGGGATTTTAGCTCAGATGAAGATAATTTTAGATTAAAAAGCGAGGTTATTACCTTTGCAACTGCTAAAAAGGTACTTTTTACCATTAGATATAATGAATTTAGCACCTTTGAAGAAATTCAAGCAAGGATTCTTGCAAGTCCTAAGAATTTTGAAGATGGTTATGATATTATCGATAAAATGTTTGAGGTACGCGTTGAAAAGGATGCGGATTTGCTTGAGTGGATAGATAAAGAGGCAAGACGTCTTAGGGCAAATGTTTTAAAGAAAAAAGATGAGTATAGTTATGATGAAATGCTAAAAGATATCTCTTCTTTGCAAGAATTAAATATGAGAATAAGGGATTCTTTATTTGATAAAAGACGGGCTATGACCTCCTTGCTTAAAAGTGACAAGATAGACAAGGATATTAAGCAAAATTTAACTATAGTTTTAAAGGACTTAAATTCCTTGGTTGAATTTGGTATTTCTCAGTTAAATGTGCTAGATAACATACAAACTATTTTAGCAAATCAGATTAATATAGAACAAAATAAGACTATAAAATTATTCACGGTTGCCACTGTGGCTATGATGCCACCTACCTTAATAGGCACGGTTTATGGAATGAACTTTGAATTTATGCCTGAACTTGATATGCCTTATGCTTATCCTATAGTGCTTAGCATAATGATAATATCTATTATAGCACCTGTGATATTTTTCAAAAAGAAAGGTTGGTTGTAATGGATATTATAAATATAGGAATTCTTACCCTGAGCGATAGGGCTAGTAGTGGACTTTATGAAGATAAGGCTACACCTGTTATAGAAATGCTTTTAAAATCTTATATAAAAAATGATATTGTTTTTCATAAAATTTTAATTGCTGATGAGTATAAAAAAATCATTAAAACATTAAAATTTTTAAGCGATAAAAAGCATTGTGATTTGATTATCACAAGTGGTGGTACAGGACCTGCATTAAGGGATGTAACGCCAGAAGCTACAAAGGCTGTTTGTAAGAAAATTTTGCCAGGTTTTGGCGAACTTATGAGAAAGGAAAGTTTAAAATATGTTCCAACTGCTATTTTGTCACGTCAAGTAGCTGGAATTCGTAAAAAAAGCCTTATTTTAAATTTGCCCGGTAATCCAAAGGCTATAAAGGAGTGTTTAGAACCTGTCTTTCCTGCGATTGCTTACTGCATAGATTTAATTGGTGGGGCTTTTATACAGGCAAATGAAGAAGTGATTAAGGTTTTTAGGCCTAAAAAATAGTTTATAAATTTTGCTTAAAAGCACTCAGTAATTTTTCGTATAATTTATCAAAATCAACCCCACAAACTCTAGTTTTTGCTATTGTGGTAATGAAATTTGTATCGCCATTATATCTTGGTACTAAGTGATAATGACAATGTGGGGCTATTCCTGCCCCTGCCATATTGCCTAAATTCATACCTATATTTACGCCCTTTGCCTTTATGCTATCTTTTAAAATTTTAACGCCTATTCTTACAAAAAAGCTCATTTCTTGCCAGGTTTTTTCATCTAAATTTTCTATATTTTCTTCGTGTTTATAAGGAATTATCATAAAATGACCTGGTGAGTAAGGATATTTATTCATAACGCCAAAACAAAACTTAGCACGAAATAAAATACCAAATTCATGGTCTTTTTCTTCGTTTTCAACGCATTTACAAAAAGGACAACCTTCTTCTTTCTTTGTAAAATAAATCTCTCTCCAAGGTGCGTATAAGTGTTGCATTTATTTTCCTATAAATTCTTTTAATGCAAGTCCTTCATCTTTTTGTCTCATAAAATATTCACCAACTAAAAAGGCATCAACCCCACATTTTTGAAGGTGTTTAATAAAGTTTTTATCATTACTTAGTCCACTTTCTGCTACTATTATCTTAGAATTTGGAATATGTGGAATTAATTTATCGCACAAATCAAGATGCATTGAAAAATCATTTAAATCTCTATGATTAATGCCTATTATATCAGCACCTGCAAAAATAGCCTTTGTTAAGTCATTTAAATCATGAATTTCAACTAAGACCTCTAAGCCTAAGTGTCTTGCAAATTCAAGCAGTTTTTTAAGTTCTTTTTTACTAAGCATTTTTGCTATTAAAAGTGCAAAATCAGCCCCATAGACTAGGGCTTGTAAAAGTTGATACTCATCAAAGATAAAGTCTTTTCTAAGTAGTGGAATTTTTGTGTACCTTCTAATCATGCTTAAATATTCAAGCTCACCCTTAAAAAAGAAAGGTTCAGTTAAAACAGAAATTGCACTAGCATTGTTTTTTTCATAGTTTAAGGCTATGTTTAATGGTTCAAAATCTTCTCTTATTATGCCCTTGCTAGGACTTGCTTTTTTTACTTCTGCTATAACTCTTATCTCTTCACCTTGCCTTTTTAAAGCACTCTTAACATCTTTTGGAAAAAAAGGATTTGACGCAAGGGACCTACCCAGCATATCATAAGGCAATTCTTTTTTTTGTTTTTCTAAGGCCTGTTTAGTTGTTTCAAAAATTTCGTCTAAAATCATTTCATACAAGCCTTAATTGCCCTAATGTGTGCTTTACTTTCATTAGAGTTTTTAAATTCAAGGTCTTTAAAGGTTTGACTTATAATCTCGTAAGCCTTATTGCAATCTCCAAGTTTATAATATCCCCAAGCTAAGGAATCAATATAATATAAATTCCCCGGGTCCTTTTGAAGTGCTAATTCAACTAATTTCATGCCCTTTTCAATCTCTAAATCATTATCTATTAGCAAATAACCATAATAATTTAAATATAAATCATCGCTATTTTCATTAATCATTTTTTCAAATTTTTCTATCACGGGTTTAATAGTGTTTTTATTAACTTGTTTTTTAAGGCTTAATTCTTCAAATTCAAACATGGCGGCTTGTAAAATAAACTCATCATCCTTTTTTTCTTCGTAAAGTTGTAAACAAAGTTCCTTTGCTTTGTCATAAAATTTTAAGGATTGATACAAATATAATTTAATTTCATCGTTTAAATCATATTTTAAAGCTAAATCAAGGGCCTCTTTTTTTTCTTCTTTAAAATCAAACATTCTAACCAAGCTTAAAATAAAGTCTTGATTTGAAGTAATATCATAAAGTTCTATGTAAAGTTCTTTTAAGGCTCTTAAATTTTGTTCTTCGCTGTAAATTTTGCCTAAGATTAAGCAAGTTTTTATGGTACAACCATTGCTTTGTCTAAAATTTTCAAGCATAATTTTTGCATTGTTTTTATCATTTAATAGGGCATAAACACTCACTATTTTTAACAATAAATCCTCATTTACATTCCCTGCGTAAGCTAAACGATAATAAATTAAGGCCTCTTTTAATTTATTTTTTCTTATTAAAACATCTGCGTAAAGTTCGAAATTTCTAGGGTCATTATCCTTTTTAGCAAGTAGTTCAAGGCATAATTTTTGAGCGTAATCAAGATTTAGAGTTTGTAAGGCGTAAAGTACGCTTAATCTTTTTAAATTATCACTTCTATATAAATTTTGCTTAACTAAATTTTCTAACTCATCTGTTTTATCTAAATTATGTGAAAGGGTGATTAAATAGGCATTTTCTAAAAAGATTGTGCTATTGTAATCATTAAAAAGTTCTAAAAATTTAGTTCTAGCTTCTTTTGATTTTCCTACTTTTTCATAGTTAAAAGCTTGCATAATGCGTTTATTTATGCTAGTTTCATTGCTTTCATATTCTTTATAAACAACTATGTTTTTAGTGGTACAAGCACCTAAAAATAGGGCGACAATTAAGATAAAAAACAAATTCCTATACATTCTTTTTTTACTTCCTCAATATGTGTTTTATAATATTCCCAAAAGGGAAAACTTTTGCACTGGCTGGGTCTTAGTGCGTAAATTGAACAACAAAGCCTTTTTGTATCAAAGAAAATACAAGCAAAGCCGTTTTTAAATTCAACCTCTTTAAAACTAAGTCTAAAACCAACTTTTTTTAAAAATTTATCTTTAAATTCGTCTTTTTCTAGACTCAAATGCTTTCTTATAAGTTCTAATTCTTCTTTACTTGCAAATATATTTCCACTCTCTCCCGTGCAGCATTTGCCACCACATTTTTTACAAGCATTTTCATTAAAACTATAAGGAAAATTTTTTTCAAAAATCATAGCTTAAAATCTTAAACTTTAAGCAAATTTCTTTCATTTTCTTGCTTAAATTTTTATTTTTAAAAATATAAAAGGGTTCTAAAATTTCACAAGGGCTTTTAACACCCTTTCTAGCTTGTATTAACACAAATTTAGCAGCTTGTTTTGGTTTAGAATGAACGCATTGTAATTTTGTAAGCTTAAATTTTTTATCTTCTAAAAGAAAACAAATTTTATCAATTGCTAGGGCCTCGTAGCAAAAATATAAAATCCCTCTAGGTTTTAATAAAGAGTTGGCCTTGCTTATTAAGGTAGATAGTGGCAAAAATTGAGCAGTTTTGCTTATATTTTTATGATTATTTTCACTTTGTAAGACACCTTGTCTGTAAAATGGAGGATTGCAAATTATAATATCAAATTTTTTATCACTTTCAAAGTCCTTAAAATCACAGCAAAAAAGCCTTGCGTTAATATTATTTTCTTTTAAATTTTTTTCTATAAGTTTTATATTTTCAGCTTGAATTTCAAGTAGGTTTAAATTTAAATTTTTACACTCATTTTTAAGAAGTATGCCTATAATTCCACAGCCACACCCCACATCTAAAAGTTCGTTTTTAATCCCAAGTTTTAGGGCAAAATTTGTTAATATTAAAGAAATGCTATTGTATCTATAAGCATCTTTAAATTGTGCAAATTTTAGTGTTTTTTTCAAGACTCATTCTCGTTTTTTAATTGTTGTGGTGAAAATTTAGAACAAAAAGCAAACAAGCTTTCTTTTTGCAAATTTGTAAAATATATAGTTAAAAGTACTTTTTTTTCGTTAAATTCCTTTTCAAATTCGATTTTTTTATCTTTTAAAAAATATTCCATTTTGCTTAAAAGACCTATATCAAGGCAAAGTTGAAGTTTTTCTTTAAATTCAAAGTCTAATAATTTTGCATTTGCTATGGCTAAGTTTGTAGCATCTGAGTACGCCCTTACAAGCCCACCAACGCCAAGCTTTATGCCACCAAAATAACGAACCACTATAACCCCACATTCTACTAAATTTATGCCCCTTAACGCGTTTAAGCAAGGCATAGCCGAACTTCCCTTTGGTTCTTTATCATCGTTTTTATTTTCTATTAATTGCTTATTTTCGTTAAATTTTCTATATGCCCATACAAAATGAAGAGCCTTTGGGTGTTCATTTTTAAGCCTTTCAAGCATATTTTTAAAGTCCTTAAAAGGACATAAAAAGGCTAAAAATATAGATTTTTTAATTTCTAATCTGCTGGTAAAACACTCATTTATGATTTTCATTTACAATTATTTTCACACAAGGTAATAAAGGCATTTTTGCAATTATTTACATTAATGCTATCAAGTCCTTTATTTTCATAAAGTGTTCTTAAAATTTTATTGCGTTCATCTTTATGAAGTAAGTCTTTATGTAGTTCTTTATCAGCCTTTTTAAAGCACCATTTTACCTTAGTTAAGGCCTCTTCTTTATTTGAGTAAGTTTTTAGCTTATCATCGTGCAAGGTATCGTTTTGACAGGCAAACAAAAGGTAAGAAAATAAGCATAAAACAAGACATAAAAACAACTTTTTCATTTTTTCTCCTTAAATTTTAAAAATCACTCACTCAAAAATTCAGTTTGTGTAAAACTGCCTTCATAATTATCAAAGTTATCAATTGCTTCTACAAAATGAGAATTTTCTTTTCTAAATGTAGCCTTTATCATACCTATTGGTCCATTGCGATTTTTTCCTATTATAATCTCAGCTTCTTCTTGGATTTGATTTATTTTAAGTTGGTCTAATTCCTTTTTTAATTTATTCATTACTTCTATTTTGTTATTTGTAGCCTTTAATTTTTCCCTTAAATCATTTTCCCTATAAACACAATCTCTATAAACAAATAAAATAGTATCTGCATCTTGTTCTATAGCCCCACTTTCCCTTAAATCACTAAGCATAGGACGTTTATTTGAACGACTTTCTAAGGAGCGGTTTAGTTGAGAAAGTGCTATTATAGGAATATCAAGTTCCCTTGCTAAAAGCTTTAAACTGCGAGAAATTTCAGCCACCTGTAAGTGCCTATCGCTAAAATTTGAATTACTCATCATAAGCCCTATATAATCAATCACGCAAAGTCCTAAATTTTTATATTGATTTTTAAGTTTTCTAGTAATAGCCCTAACATCATTAACCGTTACATAACCACTATCATAAATAAAAAAACTGCATTTTTCATACTCATTACAAGCATCTTGAATTTGCATGTATTCTTCATCATTTAAATCACCAGCTAAAATTTTTTGCAAGGCAAGAGAGGTTTTAGCAGCCAACATTCTTTGTAAAATTTGCAAAGCAGGCATTTCTAAGGAAAAAAACACCACGCCCTTATCTTGCTTTAAAACACTATCGATAAAATTTAAACAAAGCGTGGTTTTACCCATTGAAGGTCTTGCAGCTATGATAATTAATTCTCCACCCTTAAAGCCCTTTGTCATGGAATTTAATTTAGAAAAACCTGTATTAAGCCCTATAATATCTTTGTCTTTATTTTCTTTTTGTCTTTTAAATTCTTCTAATAACTCCCCAACTACTATAGAAACATTCTTAATATCCTTTGCATGGGCAGAATTTGTAATCTCAAAAAGCTTTTGTGCAAACTCATCGGCTATATCATTTACATTGCGATTTTCATTTATCTTGCTTGGCAAAAGGTGTGCTAATGCTAAGAGTTGCTTTTTTATAGATTTTTCTTTAAGTTCTTTAGCATAAAATGCTATATCATCAATTGCGGTTATGTTTTTAATCTTGAAAAGTTCTTCTTCATCAATCTTTGCATGTTTTTTTAAAAAGGTATCTTCTAATGGCTCGCCAGCATTAATACAAGCACCAATAGCCTCAAAAATGATTTTATTAGCTTGCAAGCTAAAATCATTTGAATTTATCTCATCACAAATTGTAGAATATACATACTCGCCACCATTTATACATGAGCTTAAAATAGTTCGTTCTAGTGTTAAATCGCTGTGTTCCATTTATACTCTTTAAAAATTTTGTGAATTGTAATTGTATCTAAAAAAACTTAAAGTTGTTAATAAATGTTAATAAAAAGTAAGTAAGATTACACGAAATTTTTTAAAGGATAAAATGTGAAAAAAATATTTTTTATTTTTAGTTTATTTGCTTTTTTAAGTGTTGCTTATGCTAAGGTAGAGGATGGGTTTAACGCAAATTTAAGTGCAGGGGTTGGTTTGCGTGATATAAAAAGCAATATTTCTCCACTTGCAAATAGTGATTATTTAAATTCTTATAGTAGCGATAATGATGATTTATCCTTTACTGGCTTTGTAGGCATTGAACTTAGTTATGGTGGCTTATTTGGCAATGATATGATTTATTTAAAAAATCACAATGGCAGAAATTTTAGTGGTCTAGCACTTGGTTATGAAATGGGTCAAAATCAATTTTCAACTAGTATTGATTTTGTAACTTCCCTTAGAGAGAGTGCTTATGCAAATCCTTATTTAATAGGCAATAGAGAAGAAATTGATGTTAAAAAATATGGGGTTAAATTTACTCAAAATTATTATAGTGATATTGGTGATTTTTCGGGTTCTTATTTGTTTTCTATACAAGATTATGAAAAAGATAGTGTTCCTTATAGTTCTTTAAAAAGGGAAGGTTATTATCATGGCTTTGAACTTGCTTACAAAAATAAGCTTTTTAATGTAGGTGTTCATTATGATTATAACGATGCTGATGGCAAGGCTTCAAGTTATACAAGATATGGCTTTAACGCTGGTATAAACTTAGCCATACAAGAATATATTTTAAGTCCAAATTTTGCTTATGCTATACAAGATGCAAGTGGAACAGACCCAGTTTTTGCAGCAAAACAAGATGCAAACATTTATAAAATAGGCGTTAGGGTGCTTAAAAATAGATTATTAAATTATGATAAATTATATGGTTTTGTAAATTATGGTATAGAAAAACGCAATAACGATATAAATTTTTATGATGAAACCTTTCAAATTTTCCTTGTAGGACTTGGTTATAAATTTTAATTTTTTAACACAGCACTTATCCTTTGAATTTTATCAAATTTGCTAAGGGATAATCTTACAATGCTATTATTTAGGGCTAATAAAGAATGCGTGATATTTGGGGCTAGGCTTATTAAATCTAGTTCCTTTAAAATCATTGTTTCATTATTTAAGGTAAATTTAATCTCTCCTTTTAAGACTTGAATTCTTACTGCAAAGGGTGCTTTATGTTCTTTCATAAATGCGTTTTTTCCAAAGATTATTTGAATTTCTTTGCCAAATTCATCATCTACTAAGCAATTAATATTAACTTTATTTTCTATAAATTCAGCTTTCAAAAAGGGTACTATCATCTTTTATCCTTTATAAAATTTGAAAAATTATATAAAAAAAATTTTTTATAAATTTTAACCTTTGTTAAATTAATTTAGCAAAATATCTAAAAAAAACGAAAAAATTTTTATTAAAGTTTACTAATTTTTTAATTTTTTTTGATAAAATAGCGATTTTAAGCTTAAATTTATGTTTTATCCAAAAGGATTTATAGTTATGAGTAAAAGAATTTTAATAGTTGATGATAATAAAATGCTTAGCAAACTTTTAGCAAAAAAAATTGAGTTTACCTTTAAATATGAAGTGGATATTGCCTTTGATTATGCCCAAACTGCCGAGTTAATCGCACAGAATAATTATTTTTTAAGCTTTGTTGATTTATGTCTGCCTGATGCCTTAAATGGTGAAACTATTGATTTTCTTATAGGAAAAAATATACCAGTTGTCGTTTTAACTGCAAATAATGATAAAAAATCTAGGGATGAATTTATGGAAAATAAGGAAATTTTAGACTATATTTTTAAAGAAGATGATGATTGTATAGAACAAATTTTAAATTCCATTAAAAGATTAAAGCATTGTGATAAAACAAAAATTATAGTAGCAATGCCAAAACTAAATGAACGCAATCAAATCAAAAAATATCTTTCAAGAAAGCTTTTTAATGTCTTACTTGCAGCCCATGGCGAAGAAGCCTTAAGTTATTTACAGGATAATGATGATGTTAAAATGGTGATTTGTGATGTTAATATGCCTGTGATTAATGGTATAAATTTCTTAAAAGAAGTTAGAAAGCAGTATGATAAAAACAATATTTCAGTTGTGATTTTAGGCGAAAAAGATGATAGCTTGGAAGCTCAGACTATTAAGGAAAAGGCAAATGATTTTATAATAAAGCCCTTTAATAAAGACTTGTTTTATCGCCGTTTAGATAGGGTTATGGATCATGCTGAGAATACAAATTTTTTAAGGGTTTATAAGGATATTGACCATATTTCAGGACTTAAAAATTATAATAGCTTGGTTGCTGATATAAGTGATTATTTAAGCAACATTTCAAAACATGATGAAAATTTCGCCTTTGCCTTTTTAAATATAGATGAATTATCTGTTATAAATGATGAATATGGCTACAATATAGGCGATGATGTGGTTAAAATTTGTGCAAATGAGATTAAAAATGAAACTAAGGGATGCGATATAATAGGTCGTTATGATAAGGAAAGATTTTGCATAGTTTTAAAGAATTTAACAGAAGAAAAGGCTATAAAAATATTCTTAAAAATACTTGCAAATATTAGAAAAAAAGGCATTTTGATAAATTTGGATGAAATTTATTTTACAGCTAGTATAGGTTATGTTTTTGCAAATTCAAGTACTGGTTTAAAAGAACTTACAACAAAGGCAAATGAGGCCTTGATTAGTGCTAAAACAAATGGTAAGGATAGAGTAGAAGTATGTTCTTAAATTTAGAGTTTAATAATAATGAAAAAATAATCGACACGCATTGTCATTTAGATAGTGAAAGCTTTTATGATGATTTAGATGAAATGCTTTTTCATGCTTTTAATAATGGCATAGAAAAAATTATAATTCCTGGTGCTGATATTAAGGACTTAGCAAGGGCTAGGGAATTAGCTATGAAATATAAGCAAATTTATTACGCAGCAGGTGTTCATCCTTACGAAGTTGATGGCTTTGATGAAGAAATTTTAAGAGAGCATTTAAGTAATGAAAAATGCGTAGCTGTTGGGGAATGTGGGCTTGATTATTATCGTTTAAAAGCTGGTGATGAGTTAGAAAAAAATTTACAAAAAAAGATTTTTAAAGCCCAGCTAGAATTAGCTTGTGAATTTGAAAAACCTGTGATTATACATTGTAGGGAGGCAAATGAGGATATTTATGGAATGTTAATTGCTTATGTGTCTAGGTTAAAGGGTGGAGTGTTACATTGTTTTAATGCAAGTAAGCATTTATTGCAGTTAGCAAATAATGGTTTTTATTTTGGAATAGGCGGGGTTTTAACTTTTAAAAATGCTAAAAATTTATTGGAAATTTTGCCCTTAATTCCAAGGGATAAATTATTAATCGAAACAGATGCACCTTATCTTAGCCCAGAACCTTTTCGTGGTAAGAGAAATGAACCTATTTTAACGCATTTTGTAGCACAAAAAATGAGTGAAATTTTAAAACTTTCAAAAGAGGAAGTTTTAAAACTTTGCTTTGCAAATTCAAATAATTTATTTTTTAAAGGCTATGTATGAAAAAATTAATATGTGCATTATTACTTAGCGTAAGCTGTGCTTTTTCACAAATTTACGCCCCAGAACATTATGAAAATCAATTAAATGTGTTAAGAAATTTAGATATACACCCTAGTTTTATAAGTGATGTTATCTTTGTCGAGGCCAGGACTGATATAGAGTCAAAACATTCTAAAACCTTGATTAATTCTGTGCAAAATTTCACAAAATTAACCCCTATGATAAGAAAAATTTTAGCATCAGAAGAAGTACCTGAAGAAATTTTATATCTAGCTATGGTAGAATCAGGACTTAAATCAAAAAGCGTTTCTCGTGCTAAGGCCGTTGGGGTATGGCAATTTATGCAACCAACTGCTAAAATGTTAGGACTTAGAATAGATTCTTATGTTGATGAAAGAAGGGATTTAGTAAAGTCAACCCATGCAGCTGCACAATATTTAAAAGATTTAAAAACTGAATTTGGAAAATGGTATTTAGCAATTTTAGCTTATAATTGTGGCAGTGGTAAGCTAAGAAAGGCTATAGCACAGGCTGGTACGGATGAGCTTAAAGTATTAATCGACCCTGATAAAAAATATTTAGCCTTAGAAACTAGAAATTACATAAGAAAAATTTTAACCCTTGCTTTCTTGTCACAAGATAGGGAATTTTTACTTGATAAAGATGAATCAGTTATGAACTATGCTGTTTATAATGAATTTATTAAGGTTGATATACCTTCATCAGTAGCCTTAAAAGATATTGCAAAAAGTGCAAAATTGGACCTAGATACGCTTAAAAAATATAATCCTCAATTTAAACATAGCTTTACACCCCCTGGAAATGGTTATTATATGTATATTCCACTTGATAAGGTGGCAAATTTTAATAAATATTTTGAAGGAGAGAGTTTAAGTAAGGTTGATACAAGATTACCAGTGCCTACAAGGGTAACTAAAAATAAAATTTATATAGTAAAATCAGGCGATACCCTTTCAAGCATATCTAAAAAATATGGCGTTAAGGTTAAGGATATTCAAAATTTAAATAATTTAAAAGGAACTAAATTAAGCCTTAAGCAAAAATTGATTTTACCAACAAAGGAAAGTAAAAATGCAAATTATCAAAAATCAAAAAATACCTATTCTCAAGTTTTCAATCGCTAGTTTAAGCTTAGTTTTTTTTACAGCTTGTTCTGATTTATTTACTAATTCATCAAGTGTTGATGTTTATTATGCAGGAACAAGTAATGATTTTAAAAGTAGTCCAAGTAGTTCAGGTACTAGTGGGACAATGAAACCTTATACTATAAATGGAAAAACTTATTATCCTACTGCTGTTGCTGTTGGTGAAACAGCTGATGGGATTGCTTCTTGGTATGGTCCTGGTTTTCATGGTAAAAAGACAAGCAATGGCGAAACATATGATCAAAACGGCTTAACAGCAGCTCATAAAACTCTGCCTATGAATACGGTGGTTAAGGTTACAAATTTAAATAACAACAAACAAACAACGGTTAGAATCAATGATAGAGGTCCCTTTGTAACAAATCGTATTATAGATTTATCAAAGGGTGCTGCTAGTCAAATTGATATGATTAGTGCAGGAACTGCCCCTGTTAGACTTGAAGTTGTAGGTTTTGGAAGTACTACTTCTACAAGTTCTAGTACTAGTTCTTCAAGTGGCAACATAGTAAATAATGGCACTATTTACGAGGGTGGAAATTTCATGGTTCAAATCGGAGCATTTAGAAATTTAGAAGGGGCTAAAAGCATAGCTGCAAAATACAAAACCTATAGAACTTATACCTCTACCATAAGGACAAGTTCAGTTGATGGCTTAAATCGTGTCTTTTTAACAGGCTTTAGGAGTATAGAAGAGGCTAGAGATTTTGCTTTAAGTGGTGCATTTAGTGGGGCCTTTGTAGTTAGGGATTAAAAGCGATGATAGAACTTATTTTTTTAGATATTGATGGTTGCTTAACTGATGGAAAGATTATTTATACGCAAGATTCAAAAGAGATAAAAGAATTTGATGTTAAGGATGGAGCTGCAATAGAAGCTTGGTTAAAGCTTGGTAAAAAAATAGTTATTATCACGGGAAGGACCAGTCCTTGCGTTAGCCAAAGGGCTAGCGATTTAAAAATAGACCTTGTTTATCAAGGAATTAAAGATAAATTAAGTTGTGCTAAAAATATTTTAGAAAGCTTGAATTTAAATTTTTCTCAAAGTGCAGCAATAGGGGATTATTTAAATGATTCAAAATTGCTTGAAAATGTTGGACTTAGTTTTAAGCCAAAGGATGGGCATAAAAAATTAAAGGTTGATATTAAGCTTAGTAAAAAAGGTGGTCGTGGGGCTGTTTCTTCTATGATTGAGTATATCGTTAAAAAAAATGGAATGCAAAAAGAATGGGATAAGCTTTGGCTATAAGAATTTTTTCAATTTTAATCGCCCTTTTTACTATAAGTTTTACTATAATCAGCTTACAAGACCCTTATTCTTTGAATATTCAAAATTACAATCTTGATTATAAGCAAATACAAGCTTATAATATAAATGCTTATGAGTTAAATTCTAGTAATACAAAATCATATTACAAAGCAAATTCTTGGACTAGATATAAAGAAAAAGATGAATTTAAGGATTTTTACACAAGGCATTTAGATTTTAATATAAGTGCCAATAGTTTAGAAATTTTAAATGATAATAGCAATAAAATCATATTTAAAGACAAGGTAACTTATATAGGGGATGATAAAAAAATAACAAGCGATGAAGTAATTTATGAACAAGATAAAAGATTTATTACTTCAAATTCGGGCTTTAAGGCATATATCGGTAAAAATATCATTAATGGAAATGTGCTAAAGTATGATTTAAATAATAAAATTTTAGAAGTTCAAGGGGCAAAGGCGTGGTTAAACAACTAGTTTTACTTATATTTTTTAGCATTTTTGCCTTTGGTGATCAAATTGAAATTCAAGCAGATAATTTTTACGCCGATGAAAACACGGGAAAAAGTACACTTAGTGGCAATGTTACCATAAAGCAAGGAAGCGATATATTAAGTTCTGATAAGGTTATAATCTATATGGATAAAAACCGAAAACCTCTTCGATATGAGGCTATTAATAATGCTAAATTTAGTCTTAATTTAAAGGGTAAGCTTTATAATGGAAGTGGGGATAAATTTGTTTATAATGTAAATCAGGATACCTATGAGATTAATGGAAATGCCTTTATACACGAAATTAACACAGATAAAAAGCTTTATGGAGAAAAGATTGTAGTTGATAGAAAAAATAATGTTTATAGAGTTCAAAGCAAGGATAAAAAGCCGGCACGTTTAGTTTTTGATGTGGAGCAACAATGATTGTGGGGGCAAAATTTATTACTTCTTTTGAAAAATTTTATGAAAATTTTAATTCTAATATAAGCGAGATAGCCTTTTTAGGTCGTTCAAATGTAGGAAAAAGTTCTTTAATAAATGCCCTTTGTAAACAAAAAAATTTAGCAAAATCTTCTTCAACTCCTGGAAAAACAAGGCTTATTAATATTTTTGAAGTAAGGTGTAAAAAAGATGAGGATAGCTTTAATATAAATTTTATTGATTTACCTGGCTTTGGTTATGCTAGGGTTAGTAAAAGTATGAGAGAAAATTGGGATAAAAATTTGGATTTATTTTTGAAAAAAAGAAGTTCTATAAAACTTTTTGTCCATTTAATCGATTCAAGGCATACAAATTTAGAACTTGACTTAGATATACAAAATTACTTAAATTCTTTATTAAAGCCAGACCAAACACTCTTAAAAATTTTTACAAAATGCGATAAATTAAATCAAAGTCAAAAAAGCAAACTTAAACAAAATTTTAAAGATGCTTACCTTGTTTCAAATCAGGGTCAAAATTTAGACAATATTGAAAATTTATTAATTAATAAGGCTTTGGGATTATGAGAAAAACTCAAGTTTATGATAGCGTTAATTTAAATTTTGGCTATATAATCGCCGGGCTTTTTTTAATATTTTATGAGATAATAAGTTCTGTTTTTGCGTATTTTCCTATACTTTATGGGGTGTTTTTTTGCTATATGTTTAAGCTTTTAGAAGAAAGAGAATACAATGTCTCAAGCCTTGATTTTCGCTGGTATTTTTCTTTATTTTTCCTTGCATTTTGTGACATAACACATAGTTTTTTTATCTTTTCATCTTGGTTAGCCTTTTTGATATTTTATATAGCTTGTGCAGAATGGGTGCAAACAAATTTAAAGGTAGGTAAACTAACTGCTCCCATACTTGTACTTATAAGTTACGCACTTATATTTTTAATTGATTATATTTTTTCTTATGTTATAGACCAACATTTTAAAATATTAAGCTATGAAACACCTATAACAATACTTATAGAAGCCTTGATTGCTTTTATATTTTTTAAGGATAAATTTTGAAAGTTCGAATAGTTATAGTCTTTGTATTGATTTTTTTTATTTTTTTATTAAGTAGAGTTTATTATTTAAGCATTAAATCAAATATTTATTATGAAGAACTTGCAAAGCAAAATGCTATTAAGACAAAATTTCTAGCCCCAGCCCGTGGTCAAATCATAGATAGAAACGGCACTCACTTAGCCATTAATGATTTAAGTTTTAGTATATCAATAAAGCCTTATTTGCATATAAGAAAGAAAAATCGTCCTATCTTAGAAAGAGAAATTAATAACATAGTCCATTTTTTCCCTGATTTAAATGCAAGTACTCTAATGAGAAATTATGTGGCTGGTGATTCTTATTATAATCAAGAATTTATAAAGGTTGTTGACTTAGTAACCTATGATGCGATAACTCCTCATTTTTCAAATTTAAGCTTAAATGATAATATAAAAATTGAGCCAATTATTACTCGCAAATATCCATTTAATAGCCTAGCATCTCATATTATAGGTTATGTTGGCAAGTCAAATTTGCAAGATATAAGCGAAAATGAGATTGCAAAACTAGCAAATTATACGGGCAAAAGTGGGATTGAACGTTATTATAATACCATTTTGCAAGGTACAAAGGGAATTCAAACCTATAAGGTTAATGCCTTAAATAAGATTGTTGAAGAAGTAACTTATAATATACCTGAAAGTGATAATATACACTTAACTATTGATTTTGAGCTACAAAAATACTTAAGTGAGTTATTTAATGAAAATGCCGGTGCTGTTGTTGTAATGGACGTTAAGAATGGAGAAATTTTAGCAGCAGGGTCCTTTCCTGAGTATGATTTAAATCCCTTTGTTACAGGAATTTCGACTAAAGATTGGAATGAACTTACTAATAACTTAGACCACCCTTTTTCAAATAAGTTAATAAATGGACTTTATCCTCCGGGTTCAGTTGTAAAAATGGGTGTTGCCTTGTCTTTTTTAAATACAAATTCTATTAATCGTTTTACCTCTTTTTATTGTTCGGGTGGGGTAGAACTTGGAGACCGAGTTTTTCGTTGCTGGAATAGAACAGGACATGGTAGGGTTGATTTAAAACATGGAATTCAACATAGTTGCGATGTGTATTTTTATGAAGGAAGTATTAGAGCAGGTATTACTCAAATAAGTTCTACACTTGGTAGAATTGGCTTTGGAGTTAAAACAGGTATAGATTTACCTAATGAATTTGTAGGGACCGTTCCTAGTAGGGAGTGGAAACAACAAAAATTTAAACAACCTTGGGTGCAAGGCGATACATTAAATACTAGCATAGGGCAAGGTAATTTTTTGGTAACCCCTATGCAAATAGCAAGATATACAGCCCAGATTGCAAGTGGTAAAGAGGTGATTCCTCATTTAAATAAAGAATTAAAATATGATAAAAAAGATGTTTATACCCTTGTTGAACAATCAAATTTGCCTTATATTAGAGAGGCAATGTATGCAGTAGCAAACGAACCAGGTGGCACGGCCTTTCGTTATTTAAATAATCTACCCGTAAAAATTGCTGCAAAAACAGGTACTGCACAAGTTGTAGGCTTTTCTCAAAAGGATAAAAATAGGGTTATTGAGTCAATGCTTGAATATTACACCCGTTCTCATAGTTGGCTTACAGCTTATGCCCCTTATGATAATCCAAAATACAGCATAACGGTTCTTGTAGAACATGGAGGGCGTACTATTACTTCTGGCGTAGCAATGGCAAGTATTGTTAGAAAAATGAATGAAATGGGATATTTTAAATAAATGTAACAAAAAATACAAAATATTTACAAATTTATAAGCAAAATTACGCAAAATAAAGAATTCAAGCTTTTTAAAAATAAACAAAGTTTATAAAATGTATAATAATTTGAACTTAGGAATTTAAGGATTATTTATTAGGAGAAAATATGTTTAAAAGTATAGGATTTAAGGTTTCAGTAGCTATATTACTTGTTTTATTGCTTAGTTTTATCATTGTTCAAATTATCATAAATTTAGATTTCAAAAATTCAGCTAACAAAATGAGTAGGGAAAATCTTGACACGGTGAGTACTTCTGTTTTTCAAACCCTGCGTATGTCTATGAATTTAGGAGATCCTCAGGTCATACACGATGCCATTGAAAATGCAAAGAAAATAGAGGGCATTAGTGATGTTATTATCTACCCTTCAAAAGAAATTATCGAACTTTTTGAAATTCAAAATCCAAATACCACAAATGAGACATTAATCGTAGAACAATTTAGCAAACCAGAGCTTAAAAGTTTGCAAACCGAGATTAATGGTATAAATTACATAAGGCTTATTAGACCCTTAATAGCCGATGATGAAACCTGCCTTACTTGCCATGCTACTACAAAATTGAATGATGTTATGGGCGTTATGGATATTTATCATTCTTTAGAACATGTAGAAAACGATATAGCAAAGGCAAGTAGAAATTATATTATTATTTTTAGCTTAGCCTTGATAATCACCGTTGCAGTGGTACTTTTTATGTTAAAGATTGTAGTTGGAAATCCTATTGTAGAACTTTTAAATCATGCAAAAGAACTTGCACAAGGTGATGGAAATTTAAGAGCTAGAATTAAGATAAAAGGAAAAGATGAAATAGCCGGGGCTTGTTCTTATATCAATCAATTTATAGAAAAAACGCAAAAAACGGTTAGTTCAGTACATAATAGCTCAAAAAAGGTTGAAACACAGGCTAAAACGCTAAATTCAAATGCTATAGCCCTTGATGAAGTAACAGAAAAAAGCCATAAAAAAATAGATGAGGGCTTTCATTTAAGTGAAAATGTAGGTACAGAACTTGGAGAATTAGCCACTCTTTCAAGCGAGGCAAGTAAGGCAAATGATAAATCTTATGAGGTCTTAACTCAAATGCTAAATTCGCTTTCAAATGTTGCAAATAAAGTAACTAGTGCAGTTGATAATGAAAATTTATTAGCTGTAAAGGTTAAAAACATGATGGAACAAGCTAGTAATATACAAAAAACGGTACAGATGATGGATGAAATAGCTGATAAGACAAATTTACTTTCATTAAATGCTGGTATTGAAGCAGCTAGAGCGGGTGAGCATGGACGTGGTTTTTCTATTATTGCAGAAGATGTTCGCATTTTAGCACAAAATAGCGAGGAATTTGTGGGTTCTGTTACTCAAATAACCAAAGAGCTTTTAGCAAGTATGAAAGAAGTAAGTGATGAATTAACTAAGAATGCTGAAAATATAAATTCCTTAAATGATGATACTTCGCTTTTAGTAAATGATGCAAACGAGGTTCAAATTTCAAATAAAAGTGCTAGAGACCTTGTTTTGCAATGTACTGACAAGATAAAATCTGCACAAGAAAATATGCAAAATTTACTTTCTTGTATGCAAGAAAATGTCGAGGCTAGTGAGCAAAATGAAGGAATTGCAAAATTATTGCTTGGCGTTGTTGATGAGTTAAAAATAGTATGTAATAATTTAGAAAAAGAATTAAAACAATTCGAAGTTTAAGGAACACTATGAAAAAACTCTTAATTTTATTTATATTTTTATTTTTTATAAGTTGTGCTACTAAAAATTCAGCTATTACAACCCAAAACACTACTATAAAAGACAAGATAAATATACAAAATCAACTTTTTGAACTTGAAAAATTTAGTTATTCTTATAAAATTTATAGTAGTGAGAATTTTGAAGAAAAACCAAATTTGCGTTTTGAAAATGGGCGATTTTATGGGGATACTGCTTGTAATCGCTTTTTTGGAACTTATATAATTGATGGAGATATTTTAGAGATAAGAGATGGTATGGGTGTTACAAAAATGCTTTGTGCGTCCGGTGAGTTAATGGAATTTGAAGATAGTTTTTTGAAAAATTTTAAGGGCAGTTTTGAAATTTCAAAAGAAGAAAATTATATAGTGCTAGTTAACGATAATATGAAGCTTTATTTAAAATTTTAATTAAATAAAATGCTACCAAGCCTAATCATATTAGAACCACACTTAATGGCTAGTTCAAAGTCATTACTCATGCCCATAGAACAAATTTTAGCCCCTTCTTTTTGCAATTTTTCATAAATTTTAAAGGTATTTTCAAAGCTTTTGATAATATCTTTTTCATCATCACTTAAAGCCCCTATACTCATAACTCCACAAAGATTTAAATTTTTACATTCTTCTTTGATTTGTAAATATTCTTCAATTGCTTTCTCGCTTTCAATGCCATTTTTTGAAAACTCATTAGCTGAGTTTATTTCAAGCAAACAATCAAGCTTATAATCAAGCCTTGAATTTACAGCCCTTGCAATCTTTATACCATTACAAGATTGCCACAAAGTAGGTCTTTGTTTTAATAAAAGATTTATTTTATTGCTTTGTAAATTTCCTATAAAATGCCAAATGATATCTTCATTTTTTAAGCTTTCTTTTTTACTAGTTAGGGCTTGTACTTGATTTTCCCCAAATTCTTTAACTCCTTTTTCAAAAAGTGCTTTTATAGCTACAAAATCTACATACTTACTAGCTGCAACTAAGCGAACATTCTTTGTTTTTTCTAAAAGTTCTTCTAAATTCATTGAAAATTCCTAAGTAGATTAAGAAAGTGGTGCGCTCTAGGGGATTCGAACCTCTGGCCTTTTGAACCGCAATCAAATGCTCTATCCAGCTGAGCTAAGAGCGCGTAAATAAAAAGGGTAATTATAAAAAAAATTTTCTTAAAAAGCCCTTTTTAAGTAGAATTCTTTTTTAAATTTCGCAAATGAATTTAACCTTATAGCTTCTTGCATTTGCTTAACTAAGCTTAAATAATAATGTAAATTATGCAAACTAGCAAGGCGAAAAAAGGTTAACTCCTTAGCCTTAAATAAATGATTTAAATAAGCCCTTGAAAAATGAGTACAAGTATAACAACTACAACCCACTTCAATAGGCTCATTGTCATTTATAAACTCACTTCTTTTTATATTTAACTTGCCAAAATTTGTAAATAAGGTCCCATTTCTAGCATTTCTTGTAGGCATAACGCAATCAAACATATCAATCCCTCTTTCAACATTTTCAACTAAGTCCTCAGGGGTTCCTACACCCATTAAATAGCGAGGCTTATCGTGTGGTATTAGCGTGGTTAAATTATCAACCACCTCATACATTTTAGCATTTTCTTCCCCAACGCTTAAACCTCCAATTGCAAAGCCATCAAAATCAAGTTCGCAAATGTTTAAAGCACATTCTTTTCTAAGCTCTAAGTCAGTTCCACCTTGCAAGATAGCAAAAATATTTTGTTTTGTGCCTATGCCTTGATTTTGCTTTATTTTATGATAAGTTATAGCTTCTTTTGCCCATTTTATAGTCCTTTCAATTGAAAGCTTAAGTCTTTTTTTACTAGCTGGTAAGGCTACTAAATCATCTAAAATCATCATAATATCAGAATTTAAAGCATACTGAGTATCTAGTACGCTACTTGGGGTAAAAAGGTGCTTAGACCCATCAATATGGCTTTTAAATAAAATTCCTTCTTCGCTTTGTTTTGAATTTTTACTTAAAGAAAAGGCTTGAAAACCTCCACTATCAGTTAAAAAACTTCCATTAAAGCCGGTAAATTTATGCAAACCTCCACAATTTTTAACCACACCTGCTCCTGGTCTTAAATATAAATGATAGGTATTTGCTAAAATAATCTTTACATTAAGTAACTTTTGCAAGTCTATAAAATCAAGACTTTTAACACAAGCACTTGTTCCAACAGGCATAAAAATAGGGGTTAAAAAAGAAGAATGAGCTGTTTTTATCTCACAAACTCTAGCATTTTCATTTTGATACCTTACTTTAAATTCCATTTGCTATAATTCCTTTTTTTTGGAGTTAAAAATGAATAATGTCTTAATAATAATCGATGGTATTTTAGCAAAGCATTTCTTAGAAAGGCTTTGTTTTGAAAATGGTTTAGGGTATTTTTTTACTATAATTAGTCCTAATGCTTTAAGTATAGAGTCATCAAATACGCCTTTTGAAATTCATCATTTTGACCCTACTAGTAGACCTCGCCTTGAACTTATTATGAAAGATTATAAACTTGCCTTTATTTATATGAGAGATAAGTTTAACACTCAAAAAAGTTATGAAGCTTTGCGTTCTTTGGATTTAAATTTAGAAATAGATATTATGGATTTTTGGGGCCTTAGCTTTGAGGATAAAAATTGTCATATCATAGATGGACGCACTACCTTAACTAAACGTTTGGTTGATTATCTACCAGATATTGCTAAAACAGCACAATATATAGGACTTGGCACAGGTGAGATAATGGATGTTAAAATTCCCATAGGTTCAATTTTTGCATATAGACATATTAGTTCTATTCAGCAAAAAAGGTGGAGAATAGTATTAATTTATAGGGATTCAAAGATAAATTTCGTTCGCCCTAGCTTTGTTTTGCAACCAAATGATAGAATTTTAATAGTAGGCGACCCCATTGTTTTACAAAATGTTTTTAGGATAATTAAGGCAAATGAAGGTCAGTTTCCAGTACCCTTTGGTAGTAATATATTTACCTTAATTGATATGGTTAATATGAGTGAAAAAACTCAAATTTTACTCATTAAAACAAGCCTTTATTTAAGGCAAAAAACAAATGCTAAAAAGGCATTTATAAGGGTCATTAATCCAACTTTAAATGAAAATTATAGCTTGATTAAAAAATTAATTGATGAAAATGAAAATATCATTATTGATTATAAAAATACCAAATTTAACATAGACAAAGAAAGGATTAAAAACCATGATATAGGACTTTTTCTTACTGATACAAATCATTTTGAAAAATTTAAAAAAAGCTTTTTTGAACTTAAAATTCCTATTTTAAAAGTAGGGGAGATTGATTTTGAAGAAGTAAGGCAGAGTGTTATTTTAAGTGCTAATGAAAGTGAGCTAGAAAATCAAGCAAATGTGATAATTGATTTAAGTAAGCAGTTAAATTTAAGTGTAAATTTGCACTATTATAACCCAAATATAAAGGATACTAGTGGCATAAAAGAGTATTTTGCAAGTTTATCTAAGCTTTATGAAAAGCATATAAATATTAATGATAAAAACGATATCAATCCACTTTTAACCTTGTGTGATGAGAATAATTTACTGCATTTTGTATTTTTTGAAAAAAAGCTTTTAAAAAGCAAAATACATAGAAATTTAAGTGTGAACTTAAATAAACATTATTATAAAATGTCTAAAAATTATCAGCTTTTTATTCCTGCTGATTAATAAAAAATTGTATAATTTATTTTAAAAAACGAGGTTAGCATGCAAATAGAAGTAAAATTAAGTCAAAATCCTTATAAAGTTTATGTTGATGAGTTAGAAAATTTAAGCTTTGATTGCAAGGTAGCAATCTTAACAAATCCCAAAATTTCAGGGCTTCATTTAAAAAATTTATTAAATAAAATAAAATGCAAAGAACTTTTTATAATAAGCGTAAAGGATGGGGAAGAATATAAAAATTTAAGCACTATTGAAGAAATTTTAAATCAAATGTTTAATTCAAAGCTTGATAGAAAAAGCCTTTTGATAAGCTTTGGAGGTGGGGTTATCTCTGATATGGGTGGCTTTGTGGCAAGTATTTATCAAAGAGGCATTGATTTTATAAATATACCTACTACCTTACTTGCTTGTGTTGATGCTGCAGTTGGTGGAAAAACAGGGGTTAATAATGCTTTTGGAAAGAATTTGATAGGTTCTTTTTATCAACCAAAGGCAGTTTATTGTCAAAGTGAGTTTTTAAGGACCTTGCCACAAATAGAACTTAGTGCTGGGATGGCTGAGTTTATAAAAATGGCTATGGTTTTTGATAAAAGTTTGCTTGAATTTATTGAAAGTATTGATGCTGATGCTTTTTTAAATGCTAAAATAGATGATGAAATTTTAAGAAAAATCATAGCAAAAAGCGTTGAATTAAAGGCAAAAATCGTTGAAAAAGATGAAAAAGAAGCAGGACTTAGAATGCTTTTAAATTATGGTCACACTTTTGCACACATTATAGAAAATCAAACAGCTTACAAGCAGTACTTGCACGGAGAAGCTGTAGCAATTGGTATGAATATGGCAAATATTTTAGCCTTAAATTTAGGATTTTTACAAAAAAGTGATTGCCAAAGACTAGAAAAAATTTTGCTTAAATTTAAGCTACCTACTACTTACAAAATACAAGATATAAACGAATTTTATAACGCCTTTTATTTGGATAAAAAAAGCTTAAATGCAAAATTAAATTTTATAATTTTAAAGAACTTAGGAAAGGGCATTATAAAAGATGATATAGATAAAAGCATTATTTTAAAATGCTTAGAGGTCTTTACATGAGAAAGATTATCTTTTTTTTAGTGTTTTTTGTTTTTACTTATGCTGAGCTTAATCAAAGCAAGTTAGATGATTTTGAAGATAAGATTAATAAGCTTGATGCCATTATTAATTCAAGTATTTATAATATTAGATATGAAAATTTTATAACCTATCAAAAAATAAATGATGAGTTGATTTTATTAAATTTAGAACTAAAAAAGCCAAATTTAAAACAAAGTGATTTAGATGAATTAAAAAGGCATATTAGCACTTTAGAAGAACAATTAAATTTATTAAGTGAGTATAAGGACTTAAATTTTGCTCAAAGTTTGAGTGCCCCTGAAAATGTAGAAATTTTACCAAAATTAACAAACCCTCTTGCTATAATTAGTGGCTTTTCTCATATTAAAAAATTAAAGGGTGGAAAAGAAGAGGTTAATCAAAAATTAAATGATTTTACAAGCTTGGTTGAAAAAATTAAAGAAAAAAATACCCAACTTAAAGAAGAAAGTCACAAAAAGCCCCATATTATAGATAGTGCAAGGATTAAAAATTCAGATAAAAAGCTAGATGAATTTAATCAAGCCTTGCAATTTGCTAAGGTTTCTTATTCTATTTATGAGAAAAAAATCGATGATGAGATAGCTAGGATTAATTTGGAAATTAAAATTCAAACCCTAAGGGCCATAAATATCCTAATTGCCATTGTTTTAAGCATAATCATATCTTTTTCTTTAAAATTTGTAGCAAAAAAGTATATAAAGGATATAGAGCGTTACTACATGGCTACAAAGATTATAAATTTTATAAATATAAATGTGATTTTTTTAATCTTGCTTTTTGCTTATATAGAAAATATTACCTATCTTGTTACCATACTTGGTTTTGCATCGGCTGGCCTTGCAATTGCTATGAAAGATATGTTTATGTCAATGCTTGGGTGGTGTGTTATAGTCTTTGGTGGCAGTTTAAGAACAGGTGATAGAATCAAAGTTATACAAAACAACCTTACTTATGTGGGCGATATCATAGATATTTCTTTTTTAAGGATTACCATTTATGAAGATATAACCCTTGAATCTTACGTGAAAAATCGCAGAAGTGGACGCATTATTTTTATACCAAATAATTATGTTTTTACGCATTTAATCTCAAATTACACTCACCATGGAATGAGAACAGTGCTTGATGGAATCGATATAACAATTACCTTTGATTCAAATTTAGAAAAAGCACAGCAAATTGTTGAAAATATAGTTAAATTTCACGCAAAGGGCTATACTGAACTTGCTAGAAAGACTATGCAAAAATTACAAAATGAATATAGTATTAAGGATATAAAGGTAGCTCCTAGATTTTTTATATTTTTTGAACATTGGGGCATGAGAATTTCAGCTTGGTATATGACAAATTCTTACGCAGCCCTAGCCCTTAGAAGCGTTATTTGTAAGGATATTATAATTGAGTTTAACAAGCATAAGGATATTAAAATAGCATATCCTTCACAAAATCTTTATATGTCAAAGAATTTACCTCCTGATGAGTTTAAAGAACTTGCAAAGGACAGCTTTTGAAAGTTTTTTTTAAAACATTCGGGTGTCGCACAAATATCTATGATACTGAGCTTTTAAAGTCTTATGTTAAGGATTTTGAATTAACAAATGATGAAAATTTAGCCTCCATAGTTGTTATAAATTCTTGCACGGTTACAAATGGGGCAGATAGTGGTTTGCAAAATTATGTAAATTCCTTGCAAAAAAAGGGCATTAAGGTCTTAATTACTGGTTGTGGGGCATTTTCAAAAGGACAAAACCTTTTGAAAAGGGGTGAAATTTTTGGAGTTTTTGGAGCATCTAAAAAGGAAAAAATAAATGAGTTTTTAAAGGCAAAAACAAGCTTTTTAGAACTTGGAAATTTGGAATTTATAGATAAAAATATAGTTACAACTTACAAAAATCACAGCAAGGCCTTTGTTAAAATTCAAGAAGGTTGTAATTTTTCATGTTCGTATTGTATTATTCCAGCAGTTCGTGGAAAATCAAGAAGTGTAGATGAAAAAACTTTACTTAATCAAATTAAAATTTTAACTCAAAATGGCTTTAATGAAATCATTCTAACAGGCACAAATATAGGCTCATACGGACAAAAAATGGGTACAAATTTAGGTCTTTTACTTCAAAAAATAGGAAAGATTAACGGCGTTAAAAGGGTAAGGCTTGGGAGTTTAGAACCTAGTCAGCTAAATGAGGATTTTTTTGAAATTTTAAATGAACCTTGGATAGAAAGGCATTTACACATAGCACTTCAACATACAAGTAATCAAATGCTTAAAATTATGAGAAGAAAAAATCGCTTTGAAAGTGATTTAAAACTCTTCGAATTTCTAGCTAGTAAAAATTATGCCTTAGGAACTGATTTTATCGTAGCACATCCCGGAGAAAGTGATGAAATTTGGAAAGAAGGCTTAGATAATTTTAAAAAACTTCCACTTACTCACTTACATGCCTTTATTTTTAGCCCTAGAAATAATACTTATTCAGCTATTTTAAAAGAGCGTATAAATGGTAAAATAGCAAAGCAAAGGCTAAATTTATTAAAAGAAATAGTAGCAAAAAATAATTTTGAATTTAGAAAAAAGCAAAAAGGCTTAAATGTCTTGGTTGAAAGCCTTAAAAATGATTATTATGAGGGCTTTGATGAATTTTATAATAAAATGAAAATTAAAAGTAAAAATGATATTAGCAAAACTTGGGTAAATATTGAAAACTACATAGTCCAAAGTGAATTTAATCTAGCAAAGGAAAGCTATGAAAAATAAAAAAATTATAATAAGTTCTTTTTTAATTCTTTGTATTTTACTTGGAATTTTATATTTTAAAAATGATGCAAAGTACATAGACAAAGATCTTTATACGAGTTTATTGGAACAAAATTTAATACAAAAAGCAGTATTAATTGATAATGAGGTTTTACTTCATACAAGGGGTGAAAAATACATTATCATAAAAGATGGCATTGACTTAAACGAACTTTTAAAACGCGTTCCCATAGAAGTTAACAAAGACAATAGTAGCTGGGTTTTGTTTATCTTACTTTTTTTCTTATTAATTTTATTTTTATCTACAAATTATTTTTTAAGAAAAAAAGAACTTGCAAAATATCCTATTTCTAAGAATTTAAACAATCAAAACTTAAATACAAATTTAGAAAGCCTTAATATAAAGCCTGTGATTTCAAATATTACTTTTGAGGATGTGGCAGGGGTTGATGAAGTTAAAATGGAGTTAAGTGAGTTAGTTGATTTTTTAAAAAATCCTCAAAAATATAAAGAATTTGGTGTTAAAATGCCTAAAGGTGTTTTAATGATAGGACCTCCAGGGGTTGGTAAAACCTTAATCGCAAAGGCTGTTGCAGGAGAAGCCAATGTGCCTTTTTTTTATCAAAGTGGTTCAAGCTTTGTTGAAATTTATGTAGGAATAGGAGCTAAACGCGTTAGAGAGTTATTTTCTAGGGCAAAAATGACAGCTCCAAGCATTATTTTTATAGATGAGATTGACGCAGTTGGTAAGGTAAGAGGCGAAATGTCAAATGGCGAAAGGGATAGTACCTTAAATCAGCTTTTAACGCAAATGGATGGCTTTGAGGATAATAGTGGCGTTATAGTAATAGCAGCTACAAATAAGATAGAATTAATCGACTCAGCATTACTTCGCTCAGGTCGTTTTGATAGGCGAATTTTCCTTTCTTTACCCGATTACAAAGATAGGCTTAAAATTTTAGAAATTTACATGAAAGATAAAAAAAATAATGTAAATTTAAATAATATTGCAAAGGCAAGTGTAGGTTTTAGTGGGGCAGGGCTTGAAACTTTGGTAAATGAAGCAGCCATAAATGCGTTAAGAAGAAATTCAAATTTGGTAGAAGAAAGTGATTTTTACGCAGTTTTAAATAAGGTTTTATTAGGTAAAAAGAAAATTTTAAGCTTTAATGATGATGAGAAAAAAATTCAAGCTACCTATCAAAGTGCAAAGGCTTTGAGTGCTTATTATTTTGATATAGCCTTTGAAAAAATCACTCTTATTGAGGATAGATTTGATGAATTTGAACATAGTATTAAGTCAAAATCTGAGTTAATCAATAAAATAAAGGTGCATTTAGCAGGGTCTGTGGCTATGAAGTTAATATTTAATGAAAGCTATACAAATTCGCAAAATGACTTTGCAAAAATCAAAGAAATGCTTGAGTTTATGATGAGTTTTGGTATGCTTGATGATGTTAAGCTTGATGTTTTAAAAGAAGAGATTGAAGAATTATTATTTCCTATGAAAAATAAAATTTTAAGCCTAAGCGAGCTTTTACTTGAAAAAGAAAAACTAGAATACTTAGACATTAAAAAACTTATGCAGGTGTGAGCATGATTGTTTATAAGCTTGATTTTATGGATTTTGTAGGCTTATTTAAGTAAAGAAGTTTGTTTTGATTAAGTTTTTAAGATTAAAATACTTCATAAAAAAAGGCTTTATCGTGTTTAATAAAATTCCAACTTATATTTCTTTATTTTCTTCTGCTGGCGTAGGTTGTTATGGTTTTAAAGAACTTGGATTTGAATGTATTGTAACAAATGAATTTATAAACAAAAGACTTGAAATTCAAAAAATAAATAAAAAATGTAAATATGAAAATGGTTATATTTGTGGCGATATAAAAGATGAATATGCAAAGAATAAAATTTTAGAACAAATTAAATTTTATAAAAATTTGGGTAATGATAGAGTTAATGTGCTAATAGTTACTTCACCATGTCAAAGGTATGAGTGTAGCAAATCATAAAAAAAGTACTAATGAGATTAATCGTAATTCTTTGGTTGTAGAAAGTATTGAATTAATAAGTTTAATTAATCCAAGATTTTTATATTAGAAAATGTATCTAGTTTTTATAAAACAGCTTGTATTGATAAAAATAATAATGTGATTAGTATAGGCTCTATGATAGAACGTGATTTATCAAAAAATTATTCTATTTATGATGAAATTATTAATTTTAAAAATTATGGAGCAAATTCAAGTAGGACAAGAACGCTTGTAATTGGTGTTTGTAAGAATTAAAAAATTTTATTTCTGCTATTGAACTTTTTCCAAATTTTACGAAGAAAAAACTTTGAAAAAAGTTATAGGAAATAAAAAATCTTTAGAATGGGGAGAAATCGACAAAGATGACTTTTACCATGGTTTTAGAATTTATTCATCACATATGAGGGAATGGATAAGTGATTTAAAAGAAGGGCAAAGTGCTTTTGATAATAAAGAAGATACAAAAAAACCACATAAAATAGAAAATGGTAAAATTATTATTAATACTTCAAAAAAAAGACAAAAATGGAATAATGTAGCACCTTGTATTCATACAAGAAATGACCAAATGGCATCGCAAAATACAGTTCATCCAAGTGATGATAGAGTATTTTCCATTAGAGAATTAATGCTTATGATGAATATTCCACAAAATTTTAAATGGTTGCCTTTTGATTTAAAACATTTAAATTCTTTAAGTATTAATGAAAAACAAAGACTTTTAAAACAAAATGAAATGAATATTAGACAAAGCATAGGAGAAGCCGTACCGACAATTATATTTCAACAAATTGCTAAAAATATTTCAAATTTTATGTTTAAAACATTTAAACAATAAAGAAATAATAGTTTTAATAGAAAAATTTAATTTGTCAAATTTAAGCAATTTAATATCCTTTTTAAAAGATAATTTAGATAAGTATAATATGGCAAGTTTATCAAATTTAGTTGAAATTGCAAATACAAGAAGAAAACAAAATTCAGCTTATTTTACAAATAAGTTTATTATTGGTGAAATAGTAAAAACCTTGCCAAATTTTACAAAAGATACCATTACTATCTTAGAACCAAGCGTTGGAAGTGGAAATTTTTTACCTATTTTATTTAAAAAGTATGCACATATCAAACAAGTAATTTTAAAATTAATTGATATTGATAAAGCAAATATAGAAATTTTAAAAATACTTTATCTCAAACAAATTCCAAAAAATTTTTAAAATAGAATTTATTTGTGATGATTTTTTAAAATTTGAGTGTGAAAATATTGATTTAATTATAGGAAATCCACCATTTACTAAAATAAATAAAAATAAAAATTTAGCGAAATTGTTTTTGGAAAAAGCTTTACAAATGGCTGATTTTATATCTATGATAATGCCTAAAAATTTACTTAATACAAATGAATATCAAAGCACAAGAGAAAAGCTAGAAAAAAAGGAGCAAGTCATATTATAGATTTTGGTGAACTAGGATTTAATGGCGTATTAATAGAAACAATAAATATAATTACTGGCAAAAATAAAGAGATATGCGTAAAATCATTGCCACTTAATTTAAGATTAATGCAAAAAAAGTTCGTATATTTTTGACAAGAATTTGCCTTATTGGGTTATATTTAGAAATGATTTTTTTGATAATATTTTTACAAAATTAAAATTTGGAATTTTTGATAGTTTTAGAGATAGACAACTTACAAATTCAAATACAAGCAATAATAAAAGCGATATAAGAATTATCAAATCGTGTAATATTAGCAATGATGGAAGACTTTTAGATATACAAGGATATGATAGTTATATTGCTAAAAATGAGTTAAATAAATTTAAAGTCTCTATGTTTTAAATAGAGATGATGTTTATCTAACACCGAATATGACTTATAGCCTTAGACTTATAAAAAAGAAAAAAAGGTTTTGTTATTAATGGTTCTGTAGCTATTTTAATTCCTAAAATATAAATTAATTTGACAAAAAAGGACCAAGATTATATAGCAAGTGAAGAATTTAGAACATTTTATAAAATAGCTAGAAATTATCAAACAAGAACGTTAAATATTGATAGTACAAGTTGTTTTTGGTTTGGTGTAAAAAAAAGATAAATAATGCTTAATGCTGATATTATAGAATTTATAAATTCTTTTAATTATGATATTAAAAAAACCAATAATGCAAGATGGATTGACCAAAAATGTATACCTGATGTTATATCAATAGTGGCTGATTGTATTTTAGAATTTACAAATTATGATGAAAATATAATTTTTAAAATTAGTGACATTTGATTAAATGAATATACAAAACAAAATGTAATGATGATTTTTGCAAAACCAAGTACAGATTTAAATGAAACAAGCAATGAATATGATAAATTTTTTGCCCAACCTATAAATTTATTAACATATGGGGTGTTTTAGAACATGTAGGCAAATGTAAAAATATCAATATTTTTAAAATTCATAATTTAAATTTGCTTGAATATATTGCAATGCGTGATACAAATGCTTTAAATTTTTTAACTTTATACATTAAAAAAGTTTTACAAGATAGTGGTCTTTTAAATGTATTTAATGATTTTTTAAACAATCAAAATAAGGAAAGTTTTAAAAAATTAAAAGATATTTTTATTGATTTCACTATTAAACATATAGCTATAAATGGTAAAACAGAATGTGGTCGTATATTTACTAAAATTTTAAATCCACTAGCTTTTATAAATAATAAAAAGGTACTAGACGTGGATTTTTATCATCTACTATAATCACATTTGATGAATTAAAATATAATAGAATAAATTGGATAGATAAGTTAAGTGGCAAATATAAACATATTACAAGGATTGAATACGAACAAATAAATCCACAAATTAGACAAAATGCAAATTATCAAATTCAAAAGGCTAAAAAAATTGTTCATAGATATAATGATAAATTTAACAATAAACTTTCAGAAATTAAACAAGTAAATGAAAGAGCTATAGCTATACAAATTCATTATATTTTTCCAAATTCTGAATTCCCACAAATAAGTGATTATATAGAAAATTTAATTGCTCTTACACCAAATCAACATTTTTTAATGGCTCACACAAATAATCAAACAACATATATAGACAAAGATTTTCAATATATTTGTTTGATTGCTAAAACACATACAATTATGAATGATACAACACAAACTTATAATTTTGATTGTTATAAATTTGTGTTAAATACTGGTTTAAATACTGATAAATTTAGTGAAGTTGTTGATTATCATAATTTAATTTTATTGCTTGATTATTTTTATCCAAATTTCAATAATAAAAAATTTAATTTGATTTAGTTATTTTTTTAAGCTATATGATTTAAACAAAAAAAAATCAAGCTTATAAGCTTTACTTAATGTAACAAAAAAATATTTTTATCATAAAAAATGTGCTTTTATTTATCTTTTTTAATTAAGATTTTATAAAAACAAAAAGGAAAGCTAGTGGAAATTTTTTTAGCATTCGTGGGCTTTTTTTCCCTTATTTTTATAATCTATCTTTTGTTAAAGGACAAAACCTCTCCTGCTATTGCTTTTATCATAGTTTCAGGCGTGGTTGGCATTGTCTTTTGCTTACTTGATATGTATGCAAATTTTGGCATAGGGTCCTTTTTAAAAGAAAGGGTTCAAACAAAGTATTTTTTAAATATTCAAAATCCTATTTTTGATTTTAAAGCCCTTAGCTTTTTCATAAAATCAGGCATTTCAAGCGTAAGTTCAACTGCTGTTTTGTTTATCTTTTCTATATTATTTTTTGGAATTATAAATGAAACTGGCCTTTTTAATAAAATCATAAATGCCTTACTTAAAACTAGTAAAAATAATGTTTATAGCATTTGTGTTTTAACCGTTATTATCGCTGTAGTCGCACACTTAGATGGTTCAGGTGCGTCCTCATTTTTAATAGCCATTCCTGCACTAATGCCTATTTATGAAAAACTTGGTATGCAAAAAACTACCTTAATGACTATTTTAGCAGTATCTCTTGGGGTTATGAATTTGTTGCCTTGGGGAGGACCAACCGTTCGTGCTGCTACTATTATAAGTGCCGAGGCAAACGATATTTGGCTAAGATTAATCCCTATTCAAATTACTGGCCTTATATGTGCTTTGATAATTGCTTTAATACTAGCTAGAATGGAAGTGAAAAAAGGGGCAGGTTTAATAAATTTGAATGAAACTTATAGCGTAGAAATAGGGGTTCACAATCAAGATAAAAAATTTATTATAAATATTATTTTGTTAATAGGCGTAGTTATCTTACTTGTTTTAAATATCTTTCCTGGATATTTTCCCTTTATGATGGGATTTTGCCTTGTTTTGTTTATAAATTATCCAAATTTAGAACTAGCCCAAAAGTTAATAAATAAATACGCAAAAAGTGCTATGATGATGGCTACTACATTGTTTGGGGCTGGAATTTTAATAGGCGTTTTTGATGCAAGTGGGATTATGAAGGTTATGGCTATGTTTTTACTTCATATAATGCCTGAAAGTGCCTTAAGTTTAATCCCTTTAATAGTAGGCTTAACAGCCGTTCCTATGGCCTTGATTTTTTGTACAGATTCTTATTTTTTTGGCATTATGCCTATAGTTGTTGGAATTACAAGCGTTTTAGGCATTGATTCTTATAGCATTGCTATTATTATGATAGTGGCTAGAAATTGTGCTACCTTTATATCGCCTGTGGTACCTGCTGCACTTTTGGGTTGTGGTTTAGGAAATGTTAGCATAAAAGAACATATCAAAAAAAGCTTTTTTTGGGTCTGGGGAGTGTCTATTGTATGTTTATTTGTAGGATTTTTGTTAGGAATCATACATTTTTTTTAAATTTATTAGTAAATTAATGCTAAAATAAGCCTTAAAGGACTGCAAAATGATAGATAAAAATATTTTTTTTGTAGGCTTTATGGGCTGTGGAAAAAGCACGATAGCTAGAGAATTTGCCTTAAATGAAAATTTAATTTTCCTAGATAGTGACCAGCTTATAAGTTTGCAATTTAATCTTAGCATAAAAGAAATTTTTGAAAAATTTGGTGAGACTTTTTTTAGAAAAGAAGAAGAAAAAATGGCAAGGTTTTTTGGGGATATAAAGGGGGCTAGTATAGCAACAGGAGGAGGCTTTATAAACGCTAATAATTTAGACAGAATAGGACTTTGCGTGTATTTAAAGGCTGAATTTGAGTATTTAAAAAATCGCTTAAATAAAGAAGAAATTGCAAAAAGACCCCTTTTTTTTGATGAAAATAAAGCGAAAAAATTATATAATGAAAGACTCAATTTATATAAAAAAAAGGCAAATTTAATCATGGATATTACAAATAAAAGCGTTAAAGATATAGTTAAAGAACTACAAGAGAAGGTAAAATGAGAGTTTTAAGTGGCTTGCAACCTAGTGGGGATTTACATATAGGAAATTATTTTGGGGCTATTAAGCAAATGCTTGATAGACAAGAAAATAGCGATTTATTTATATTTATAGCAAATTATCATGCTATGACCTCAAGCAAGGATGCAAATAAATTAAAAATGGATACCCTAAAAGTGGCAGCAGCTTTTCTTAGCCTTGGAATTGACCCTGAAAAATGTACCTTTTGGCTACAAAGCGATGTTAAAGAGGTCTTAGAACTTTATTGGATTCTATCACAATTTACACCCATGGGCTTACTTGAAAGGGCTCATAGTTACAAGGATAAAATAGCAAAAGGCATAAACGCAAGTCATGGGCTTTTTTCATATCCTGTTTTAATGGCAGCTGACATACTTCTTTATGATAGCAATTTAGTCCCCGTTGGGAAGGATCAAATTCAACACATTGAGATTACAAGGGATATTGCTATAAAAATAAATAATGAATTTGGTGAAATTTTTACAATACCTGAACCTCAAATAGATGATAAAATCGCTGTTATTTGTGGAACTGATGGTGCAAAAATGAGTAAGTCTTATAAAAATACCATTGATATTTTTGCTGATGATAAGACAAGAAAAAAGCAAATTTCAAGCATAATAACAGATAGCACCCCCCTTGAAAGCCCTAAACAATGGCAAACTTGCAATGTCTTTAACATAGCTAAACTTTTTTTAAATGAGAATGAAATTTCAAGCTTAAAAACTCGCTACGAAAATGGCGGAGAAGGTTATGGGCATTTTAAGCAGTATTTAAATGAACTTGTTAGTGAGTATTTTTTAAAGGCAAATGAAAAATATAATGCTTATTTAAAAGAACCTAATAAATTAAGAGAAATTTTAGAATTTGGTGCTTTAAAAGCTAAAAAAATAGCTAGTCAAAAAATGGCTAAAATTTATGATAAAATAGGACTTTAAAGGGTAAAAATGCTAGATTTAAAAGCCTTGCAAAATGATTTTGAAAATATAGCCTTAAAATTAAAGGCTAAAAAGGTTGAAGAGGATTTATTAAAGGCGTTGAGTGCCTTATTTAGCGAGTTAAAAGAAGAAAAAAATAAGCTTGAAAATTTACAAGCTTTTCAAAATAAATTCTCAAAAGAACTTGCCACCTCAAGCGACAAAGAGATCTTAAAAAAAGAACTTAGCTTAAATAAAGAAAAAATTTCCTTGCAAAATAAGGTAGTTTTAAGTCTTGAAGAAAGACTTGAAAATATTTCTTATTCTATACCAAATATCCCTGATGATTGCGTGCCAGTTGGTGATGATGAAAATGAAAATGTGGAGCTTAAAAGGGTTTTGGATATTCCTAAATTTGACTTTGAAGTAAAAGAACATTTTGAACTAGGCGAAAAGCTTGATTGGCTTGATTTTGTAAGAGGGGTTAAAATTTCTCAAAGTAGATTTTGCGTACTTAAAAAGGATGGGGCTAGATTAAATAGGGCCTTGATAAATTATATGATTGATTTTAATCAAAATAGAGGTTTTGAACTTGTAAATGTCCCATTTTTAATAAATTCAAATACCATGTTTGGTACGGGTCAACTTCCTAAATTTAAAGATGATGCTTATATGGTAAGGGACGAGGATTTATATTTAATTTCAACTTCTGAAATTCCACTTACAAATTTATATAATGATGAAATTTTATCAAGTGAAATTTTGCCCTTAAAAATGACTGCTTATAGTGCTTGTTTTAGAAAGGAAGCAGGTAGTGCAGGACGTGATACTAGGGGCATAATAAGACAACACCAATTTGAAAAAGTAGAACTTGTAAGCATTACAAGACCCGAACAAAGTGATTTGGTATTTGAAGAAATGCTAAATTGTGCTAGTGATTTATTAACTAGCCTTGGACTAGCCCATAGGCATTTAATGCTTTGTACGGGGGATTTAGGTTTTAGTGCAGCTAAGACCATTGATTTGGAAGTTTGGTTACCAGGACAAAATAAATATAGAGAGATTAGTTCGGTTTCTAATTGTAGGGATTTTCAAGCAAGAAGGGCTAAAATTCGTTACAAAAATGAAAGGGGTAAAAATGCCTTAGTGCATACCTTAAATGGTTCAAGTTTGGCAGTTGGTAGGACCTTAGTGGCGATTATGGAAAATTATCAAGAAAACGATGGTAAAATTCGCATTCCTGATGTACTTAGAAAATATTTTTAAGAGTTGAACAATGGCAGAAGAAATTATCTTAGAAGAACCTGAAGAACAACCAGAAGAGCAAAAAAGCGAAAATGTTATCGATGATAATGTTGATGATGGTTTTGAAGACTTGCAAGGAAAGGCAGGAGAAGCACCAGAAGAAGATGAGTTAACCTCGCTTGATGATGGTGGAGGAGGCTTTAATTTTACAAGAGAGACAGCCCCTGTTGAAAAACCAGCCCCTGTTGAAGATGAACCAACTTATGAAGAATCATATGACTCAAATTCTGATGTTTGGTATAAAGATAAGAAATTTATGTACTTGCTTGGACTTTGTATAAGCGTAGTTTGTATTTTAGTTTTTGTGCTTTTTTATCTTAGCTTTGATGATGGGCAAATTCGGGCTGATTATGTGGCTACAAAGGTGGTAGAAACGGGTGTTGTTAGTATTGATGAGTCTTATAATTATAATGATATGACTAAGATTGATAGCATGATTCAAAAGGCAAATACTCTTTATTTAAGAGGCGAAGTAGAACAAGCCTTAAAGCTTTACGAACAAGTTTCAGTTTATAATGAATCGCTTTCTAATTATAATCTTGGCGTTTCTCAAATGAATGATGGAGACTTCGCACACGCTTTTGATAGCTTTAAAAAGGCTATTGCAAATGGCGAACATCAAAGCGTTTCTTGCATTAATGCTGCGGTTTGTTCTTTGATTTTAGGAGATAGTGAAAAATTTAAATATTATATAGACTTAGCCGAGGTTTACTTGCCAAAAGAAGGAAATTCTAAGCTTTATGGTTATTATTTAAGCCTTATAAATTATTATAAGGGCTATTATCCTGAGGCCTTGCAAATGCTACAAAAGGTAAATGTTGAACCTTACACAGATACAGCAAAATACCTTTCAGCTAAAATTTTTACAAAGCTTGATTTAACAAATAAGGCAATTGAGGCCTTAAATACTCAAGGAAGTTATGAATCAAGTCTTTCGTTAGGGCTTTTATATGCTAAGATAGGTGAATTTGAAAAGGCTAAAACTGCCTTAAATACAGCTATGAAAATAGATAGAGATTTTAATAAAAGCCTAGCAGCTATAAATTTAGTGGATTTAAAAATGGGTAATTATCAAAATGTCCTAGATCGTTTAAATGCATCTTTTAATACAGACCTAGAAAGATATAAAATTTTAGATATGCATAAGATTAAAGTAAATTTAAACAAAGAACTTTTTAATATACACTTAGCACAGGGTAATTTTTCTAAGGATTTATTGCAAAACCCAGAAGACCAGTTTGACTTATTATTTTACTTTGCCCCTTATCAAGTATTTGACTCAAAACAAGCATCCCTTTATATTAAAAAGGCAAATATTGTAGGCTTTGTAGAAGATAGCGAAGGCAATGAAAATTATTTAAACATAGGAAAAACACTTTCATCAACTAATATTAAGATAGCAAATATCATAAATTTAGCCCTTAATCAACAATTAAGACAAGCAAATTTGCAGTTTCAAGCCCTTTTAAATGATTACCCAGAACACAGCATTTTACATTATAATTTAGGGCTTACTTACGCACAGCTTAAAAATTATGACCAAGCCTATAAGCATTTTTCAAGTTCTTATCATCTTAATCCAAAAAATTATCAAGCAGGTGCCTTTGCAATGTTTGCAGCAAAATTAAGTGGTATTGATACAGCTAAATTATTTAATGAAATTTTAGAAAATATAGCAAGTGATAAAGAATTTAAGGCAAATTTACAAAGAAGTATGCTTTTTTTAGCAAATTCTAATCACGCAGCTATGATTCCATATTTAGAAGAGAATAAAGATGATAGTCCACTTAGCTTAATGTTTGATGTAATCATTGCTAAAACAAATAATTTAAGTCAGGTACTTGACACTAAAATAGACCAGTTAAGGAGTGCTTTGCCAGAAGATATTTTGACAAATATTTTATATTTTAATGCAAAAAATGAAAATTTAAATATACAAGAATACGCCCAAAATGCCCAAATTTATTTTGAAAATTTAAAGCTTGATTATCGTAGCATTTTTGGTGGTGCAAATGTGGCTAGGGAAATGTATGTTTCTTTAATGCAAGTTTCAGGGCTTTTAAATATAGAAAGGCAAAAATTTAAAAAACTTGCAAATGCAAGTACTAAAAATGAAGAAGGCGTTATTCAAACCCTGGCATATTTAGATATCTTTGCAGGGCAATATCAAGAAGCATACGCTTTATATAGTATGTTAATTGATGAGTATAATGTGCAAGATTCAAGGACGCTTTTTTTAGCAGCAGTAGCTGCAACTGGTGCCGATAATCCAAATTCAGCCATAGCCCTTTTACAACTTTCTAAGTTAAGTGATAGGACTAATAGAGAAAGCAAGGTAGCACTTGGACTTTTATATCAAGAAGCCCAAAATTACGAACCTGCACTTAATCAATATAAAGAATTGCCAAATAATTTTAAAAGCAAATTTTTTAGTTTTGATATAAGTCAGAGTTAAATTTAAAAAAGGATAGATTATGAAAACAGCATTTATTACAGGGGCAAGTTCAGGTTTTGGACAAGCTTGTGCTAGAGTTTTAGCCAAAAATAACTATAAAATCATAGCCCTAGCAAGAAGAAAGGAAAAACTACAAGAATTAAAAGAAGAATTTAAAGATAGGGTTCATATTTTAAATATTGATGTAAGAGATAAAGATGCCATTTTTAATGCCGTTAAAAACTTGCCTAGCGAGTTTATGGATATTGAAATTTTATTAAATAATGCTGGACTTGCCCTTGGCCTTAGTGAATTTGATAAAGCAGATATAGAAGATATTGAAACAATGATAGATACAAATGTAAAGGGTTTTTTATATGTAGCAAAGGTACTTATTCCTATACTTAGAAAGCAAGAAAGTGCGTATATTTTTAATATAGGTTCAGTAGCAGCTAGAAATCCATACTTTGGAGGCAATGTATATTGTGGTACTAAAGCATTTGTAGGTCAATTTTCATTAGCTCTTCGCAATGATTTAAGGGATTCAAATATCAAGGTTACAAATATAGCCCCTGGACTTTGTAAAACTGAATTTAGCGAAGTTCGTTTTCATGGCGATAAAAAAAAGGCTGATGCAGTCTATGAAAATACTAAATATTTAAGTGCTGATGATATAGCACAAGTTATTTTAGCCTTGATAAAACTTCCATCTCATATAAATGTAAATGAGATAGAATTAATGCCTCAAACGCAAACTTGGGCTGGTTTTCACATTCAAAAATTAAATTAATGAACGATAAAATAGCCTTTTTTAAAGATTTTTTCAAGGATGATTTTAAGGGTGAGTTTGAAATTTTTAACTCGCCTTTAAAGCATTTTAGAACAAGGGCTGAATTTGCTTTTTTTCACGATAATAATAAACTTTTTTATGCTATGTTTGATAAGGATACAAAAAAGAAAATTATAGTTGAAAAAGTCGAGTTTGTAGATAAAAAAATTTATGATTTAATGCCTATTTTGCTAACCTATATTAACGAAAATGAAAATTTAAAACAAAGGCTTTTTGGGGTTGAATTTTTAGCCACTAAGCAAGATATTAGCACAACCTTGCTTTATCATAAGGATATTTTTTTAATAAAAAATGATTTAGAAAAGCTAAGCAAGGATTTAAATTTAAAATTAATCACAAGGTCTAAAAATAAAAAATTAATTTTTAAACAAGAAAGTCTAAGTCAAAAATTAATCATTAATAAAAAGCCCATTTTTTATACCTTTGATAATGATTGTTTTGTACAACCAAATACCTATATAAATGAGAAAATGATTGAATATATACTTTCAAAAATCATTTTACAAGATAGAAAAGATTTATTAGAACTTTATTGTGGTTATGGAAATTTTAGCATTGCTTTAAGTGTTTTTTTTGAAAATATAATGGCCACTGAAATAAGTAAAAAAAATATAGAATACGCCCTTAAAAATTGTGCTTTAAATAATATCTTAAATATAGATTTTGTAAGGCTTGCAAGCGAGGAGCTAGTGAGTGCTTTAAAAAAAGAGAGAGAATTTTTTAGATTAAAAAATGTAGATTTAAATAAATTTAAGTTTTCTCATATTTTACTTGACCCACCAAGGGTAGGACTAAGTTTTGAAGTAATGAATTTAGCAAAAATGCACAATTTTATAGTTTATATATCTTGCAATCCTTATACGCTTAAAGAAAACTTAAAATTTTTAACACAATACCATGAAATTTTATATTTTGCCTTTTTTGACCAATTTGTAAATACCCCACACCTAGAAAGCATAGTTATACTAAGAAAAATTCCTTAAAATCACAATTTAAAGCCTTTTTAAAAATATGTAAAATTTACCAAGATTTAGGCAATTTATTAAAAATTTTATTTTGTTTTATGCTAATTTTTGTTTAAATTTAAAACATATTTTTTTTAAAAAGGATTATTATGGAATACAGAATCGAACACGATACTATGGGTGAAATTAAGGTCCCAAATGACAAATATTGGGGTGCTCAAACTGAAAGAAGTTTTGAAAATTTTAAAATAGGTTGTGAGAAGATGCCAAAGGTTTTAATTTATGCCTTTGCTAATCTTAAAAAGTCACTCTCCATTGTTAACAATAAACTAGGTAAATTAGACGATGCTAAGAAAAACGCTATAGTACAAGCTTGCGATGAGATTATAGCTGGTAAATTTGATGATAATTTCCCACTTGCTATCTGGCAAACAGGTTCTGGTACTCAAAGTAATATGAATATGAATGAAGTTATAGCAAATCGTGCTACTGAGATTATGGGTGGGGATTTTAGAAAAGAAAAATTAGTTCATCCAAATGACCATGTAAATATGTCTCAAAGTTCAAATGATACTTTCCCTACGGCTATGAGTATAGTTTCTGTAGAACAAGTTGAAAAAAAGCTTATCCCTGCTATTGATGAGTTAATCGCTACCTTTACAAAGAAAGTTAAGGAATTTGAAGGCATTATTAAAATAGGTCGTACTCACCTTCAAGATGCAACTCCTCTTACTTTGTCGCAAGAATTTAGTGGTTATTTATCTATGCTTGAACATTCAAAAGAACAAATCATAGCGTCTTTGCCAACTTTAAGAGAATTAGCCATAGGTGGTACTGCTGTTGGTACTGGACTTAATGCACACCCTGAATTAAGTCAAAAGGTAAGCGAAGAATTAACAAGATTGATAGGTACAAAATTTGTTTCAAGCCCTAATAAATTTCACGCCTTAACAAGCCATGATGCTATAAATTTCACACACGGGGCTATGAAAGGATTGGCTGCAAATTTAATGAAAATAGCAAACGATGTTAGGTGGCTTGCAAGTGGTCCAAGATGTGGTCTTGGAGAACTTATCATACCTGAAAATGAACCGGGTAGTTCTATAATGCCTGGTAAGGTTAATCCTACTCAGTGCGAAGCAATTACCATGGTGGCCGTGCAAGTTATGGGAAACGATGCTGCTATAGGCTTTGCGGCAAGTCAAGGAAATTTTGAACTTAATGTATTTAAACCTGTGATTATTTATAATTTCTTACAAAGCCTTGATTTATTAGCTGATTCAATACATTCATTTAATATACATTGTGCTGTGGGTATTGAACCAAATAAAGCAAAGATTGATCATAATTTACATAATTCTTTAATGCTAGTAACTGCTTTAAATCCACATATAGGCTATGAAAATGCTGCAAAGGTGGCCAAAAATGCTCATAAAAAGGGAATTTCATTAAAAGAAAGTGCTAAGGAATTAAATTTAGTAAGCGAAGAAGACTTTAATAAATTTGTTGACCCTAGCAAAATGATAGGTCCAAAGGCTTAATTTAAAATCTGCCTTAGGGCAGATTTACTAAAACTTGCTAAAATTGCGTATTTTTATTAGGACACAATATGGCAGCTAAAATTTTACTACTTGAAGATGATTCTAGTTTAAATGAGATTGTTGAAGAGTATTTAAGCGATGAAGGTTATGAAGTAAGTGTTTGCGAGGATGCACAGCAAGCACTTGACTTAGCCTATGAAAAGCATTTTGATTTATGGATTTTAGATGTTAAGGTGCCCTTGGGAGATGGCTTTTCTTTGCTTGATGAACTTAGAAAAAGTGGTAAAAATACCCCGGCTATCTTTATGACTTCTCTTAATACCTTGCAAGACTTGCAAAGTGGGTATAATGTAGGGTGCGATGATTATATAAAAAAGCCTTTTGAATTAGCAGAATTAGCAATGAGGGTTCAAACATTGTTAAAAAGGGCATTTTCTCATAATAATGATGATTTTGTAACACTACCAAATGGCTTTAAATTTAATTTAAATTCTCAACTACTTTACCAAAATGATAAAAGCATAGTCTTACCTAGTAAAGAAATAAAGCTTTTAACCATGCTTTTAAAAAATAAGAATAATTTTTTAACACAAGAACAAATTTTTGAAGAATTATGGGAGTATGGTGAAGAACCAAGCGAGTTAAGTTTGAGAGTCTACATTAAGAATTTGCGAAAGATTATAGGCAAGGATGCAATAATCAATCAAAGGGGCAGAGGGTATTGTTATGTCGGAAGCTAAAAGGGTTATCCGTCAAATTTTACTCATTTATCTAACTACAACAGGCATTTTTTTAGCGATTTTTTTTAGTATTTGGTATGCAAAGTTTTATGAAGAATTGATAAATAATAATTCTTTAAGCCTTCGACAAACACATAGAAACATAGCTATAAACATTCAAAACGCCCGTTTTATACCACTTGAAGAAAGCACTTCAAATGTAGCAAAAAGTTCAAATGTAAAATTTGCCCTTTTTGATGATAATAAAATTTTTTTTAATAATCTTGATATAAATTTAAGCAAGGCAAAAAACGCTAAAACTTTTTATGGTAAGGGAATGTATGATAATTTTATTTTTTACATAGCTCCATTAAATTCGCATGAGTTTTCACTTATACAAGGCATTAAAGAATCTCCAAGAAAAAATGAACTTCAAATTTTAGTACAAGGTGAAAACGCAAAAAGAGATATTATATTTATTTGGACTAAGGTTTTGGGTGGGGCTTTAATATCTTTCATTATTTTAGCAATCATAGCTTATATTTTGGTAAAAATCGCCCTAAAGCCCTTAGAAGAGAAGATTAACACCCTAAATCGCTTTATAAAGGATTCTACCCATGAAATTAACACACCTTTAAGTGTGATTTTAATGAGTATCGAACAGCTTGAAAAGCAAAATTTAGAAGAAAGTGCTAAATTTAAACGTATAAAACTTGCAGCAAAGACTCTAACGCAAGTATTTTCTGACCTTATATTTTATAATTTTCCAAGCACATTAACAAGTGAAAAAGAAGAAGTAAACTTAGAAATTTTAGTTAAAGAAAGGCTTGAATTTTTTGATTTATTTTTTAAACAAAAAAAGCTTGAAATAAGAACAAAGTTAGAAAGTGAAATTTATATTTTTATCAATAAAAGTCATCTATCAAAGCTTATTGATAATCTTTTAAGCAACGCAGTAAAATACAATAAAAAAGGTGGTTTTATAGAGGTTATTTTAAGTAAAAACTCACTTAGCATAGGGGATAGTGGTTGTGGCATTGATAAAAAAAATCTTAAAAATATTTTTGAATATTACACTAGATTTAATCAAGACCAAGGAGGCTTTGGCATAGGTTTATCCTTGGTTAAAAAGGTATGCAAGGATAATAATATAAAAATTCATTGCGAGTCAGTTAAGGATGAAGGAACTATATTTACTTTGAATTTTGAACCACTAAAAAGATTAAAAAATGAGTAAAAATAATAGCACTAATCTAACAAGTGCAAAAATAAATAAAAAAGATGAGTTTTATACAAGTTATTTTGATATGGAAAAATAAATAAATACTTATTTAGCATACAATAAAAATATCTTTAAAGATAAGATTATCTTACTACCTTGCGATACTAATGAAAGTAATTTTTTTTGCTTATTTTATGATTAATTTTAAAAGGCTAGGTATAAAAGAATTAATAGCCACTTCTTACAATGCAAGTGGTAGGGGTACAATGGCAAATATAAGTATAAATAAAAAGCATCTTAGCAAACTAAAAAGTGATGGCGATTTTAGAAGTAAGGAAGTGGTAAAACTAGGAAATAAAGCAGATTTTATTATAAGAAATCTTCCTTTTTCACTTTTTAGAGAATTTATAAAATGGTGTGATGAAAGCGATAAAAAATTTGCTATCATAGGTAATTTAAATGCAATAAGCACTAAGGATATTTTTCTTTTTTTTCAACAAAATAAATTATGGCTAGGAGCTAGTATCAATAGTGGAGATAGGAAGTTTTTAGTACCAAATGATTATGATTTAAATGCTATTGGTTGTGGCGTGAATAAGGATGGAAACAAATATATTAAGGTTAAGGGTGTAATGTGGTTTACTAACATAGAAAGCAAAAAAAAGAATGAATTTTTAAGTCTTAATACAATGGCTGATAATCTAAATAACGATAAAAAGCTTATAAAAAAGAATGCTTATAAGCAATATGACAATATAAAGGCCATTGAGATACCAACAACAAAGGCTATACCTAGTGATTATAATGGAGTGATGGGCGTGCCTATATCTTTTTTGGATAAATATAATCCCAAGCAATTTAAAATTATAGGAATTGATTTTCAAGTAAAAGATGGGTTTTTAAATGAGTTAAAAGTAAATAAATGGCAAGGTAAGTTAGATAGGGCTTATTTAAATGGAAAAAGGCTTTATTCTAGGATTTTTACAAAAAAAGAAAATTTGTTATGAATATATGTTAAGTTGATTGTAATAAGGCTTTGATTTTAAAAAATGATAATAATGAAATTTTAGAAGATAGTTTTTTTTACCATTTAGAATTATAAAAATTGTATTAAAAAAGGATAATGCTTTTACAAAATCATTGCTTGATAAGGCAAAAAATAGATTGCAAGAAATAAATTTTAATAAGGCTGATTCAGCAGGCCTAAAAAGAAATGATGATGAGATTAAATTTAAAGCATATTCTGGTTTGATAATAGAACAATTATGTTTTATGTTGTTAAAGCATTATAATAAAAATTCAAATGTTGAAGTTTTGCTTGATAATTCAAATAATTCAATCAATCAAGTAGATTTAAGATAATTAAAAATATTCTTAATCAAAATGGTTTTTTAATACAAATAGTAAAATCAGTGGAAATAAGGTCATCATTTCCATTTAAACCTATAGAAAAAGCTGCGGTTAATGATTTTGATATTTTAGGTTTTTATAAAAAATAATGTAAAAATTGATGAAATACAAAAGGATTTTTATCTTAGATTTTTGTTTTTTTTAAATTATCCAAAACAATTTTACATTTTAAATAAAAATAAGAAAGTAGATTATAGTAAAACAGCAACAAATGCCTTAAAAAATTTCTATTTTAACGATAAGCTAGACTTGTTAAATGATTTGATTATTTTTTTTGTTGGCGGGGGCTACTAGAGATGATGAACGATGAGAGTATATCTTATTATGGTTCTATGCAATCTTTAAATTTTAATCAAAACAATAATGGAATTTTTTAAAAAAATCAAATTTAAAAACGCACTATATAGCATTTCAATCATGCAATTAATGCTTGGTACTATAACAAATGAAGCATAAGTAGCTAAGTAAAAATCAGTCATAAAAATTAAAAATTTCTAATGTTTAACAAATTTCAAAGCGAAACATAAAGTTTTTCTAAACAAGCTTTATAATCTCAACTTCTTGGTTTTGTTGTAGTTCCTTTTCTTCCTTTTTGCTTATTAATAAAAATTCGCTTTGTACTATCGGTAAAATCATAGATGAGCTAAGCTTTCCTTTGTTGGTAGGTATAAACACGCCATTTTCTAAATTTCCAAGTATTAAGTTGTTTCTACCTTCTTTCAAATTTACATGAAAGGCCATTTTTGCTACGATTTTGTTTAATTTACCTAAATTTCCACTTAATAAAGAAGTGATTTTAAGACCAAAAATGAAACAGCCTAAAAAAGCAGACATAGGATTTCCTGGTAGTATTAATACTAAAGTTTTATTTTTTTTAAATAATTTTGTTGGCATAGTCATTTTTGTTCTTACATTTTCAAAAAGTGGTGTGAATTTTAATTCTTTTAAAGCCTTTAGCATAAAATCAGCCTCGCCCACACTGGCACCACCACTTGTTATTAATAGATCAAAATTCTCATTATTTAAGGCTTTTTTTGTGGTTTCAAATTCATCTTTCATAATGCCAAGATAAGAACATTCAAAGCAGTTTTTTGAAAATATCTGCCTTATAGCAGTAGCATTTGCGTTATAAATTCTATTTTCATCGCATTCTTGCCAAGGTTCGCTTAATTCATTGCCACTTGAAAAAACTCCAATTTTAATTTTGCGAATTACGTAAATTTTATAAATTCCTTGTGCCGCTAAAAGCGTAAGTTTAGAAGCATTTAGGCACTCTCCCTTTTTAAACAGAAATGCATCTTTTTTAATCTCTTCTGCCTTAAATCTAATGGCATTAAATTGCTTAATGTTTTCATCTATAAATAATTTTTCGTCCTTAAATTTAACATCTTCAAATCTTATAATAGTATCAGCATTTTCTGGTATTTTAGCCCCTGTCATTATCTTATAGGCTTCATTTTTTTTAAGTTTATAGCTTTTTTTATCACCTGCAAAAATGCTTTCTTTAATATTAAGGGGTGAAAATCTATCATTAAAATTAAAAGCATAGCCATCAAGTGCACTATTATCATAACTTGGCATATTTTTCCTAGCATAAATATCAACTGCTAAATATCTATCCTTTGCCTCATCTATGCTAATTAATTCATAATCTTTTAAGGACTTAATATTTTCTTCTAAAAAGCTAAGACAAGCCCAAGTATCCATCATTTTATGCTCTTTCCTTAAGTCTTGTGATTTTTGCACCTAAATTTTTAAATTTTTCTTCTAAATTTTCATATCCTCTATCTAAATGATAAATTCTATGGACCTTGCTAACCCCTTTTGCTGCAAGTGCTGCAAGGATTAATGCTGAACTAGCCCTTAAATCAGTGGCCATAACATCGGCTGCATTTAATTCCTTACCCCCGTTAATAGTAGCTATATGTCCGTTTAATTTTATATCAGCTCCCATTCTTAAAAGCTCACTTACATGCATAAAGCGATTTTCAAAAAGCCTTTCATCGATAATGCTAGTTCCATTTGCCCTAAGGGCTAGTGCCATAAATTGTGCTTGCATATCTGTTGGAAAACCTGGGTACTCGCTAGTTAATATCTCAACAGGTTTTATTTCCTTAGCAGGTAAAATGCTAATTTTATTTTCCTTTGTTTCAATGCCAAAACCCATAGTTTCAAATTTAGCCAAAACTGCACTTAAATGCGTAGGGTTAGTATTTGTAACTGTGATTTTAGAATTTGTAATTCCTCCAGCACAAAGATAGGTCCCAGCTTCGATTCTATCAGGGATTACCTTAAATGGTTTAATCTCAAGTAATTCTCCATTTGTCCCATGAATTTCTAACTCATCACTTCCTATGCCTTTAATGTCTAATCCCGCATTTGCTAAAACTTCACAAATTTGAACGACTTCTGGTTCTTTGGCCACATTTAAAAGCCTAGTTTTGCCCTTTGCAAGTGCTGCTGCCATTATTATATTTTCACTGCCTGTAACTGTGATTTTATCAAAAATAATTTCAGCCCCTTTTAACTTACCACTCGCCATTACATAGCCTTGTTTTATATTAATATTTGCCCCCATTTTTTCAAGGGCTAAAAGGTGTAAATCAATAGGTCTTTGTCCTATAGCACAACCTCCAGGCAAAGAAACCTCGCATTGTCCAAAGCGAGAAAGCAAGGGACCTAAAACCAAGATTGAAGCCCTCATTTTTCTAACTATGTCATAGGTAGCCTTTGTGTGCTTTAAATTTTTAGTACAAATTTTTGCAAAATTGTTTTCAAAACTATAGCTAGCTCCTAAATTTTCAAGCAATAAAAAAAGAGTTTTTATATCAGCAACGCAAGGAATATTTGAAATTTCAAGCTCATTTTTAGCTAGTATGCTTAAAGTTATTAAAGGCAGTGCAGCGTTTTTAGCACCACTTATTGAAACTTCTCCACTTAGATTATTTGTCCCTTCAATCTCTAAATAAGTCATTTTTGTCCTTAATTTATGTGTAAGAAAAATATCTAAGGATTATAACAAAATTTTAAATAATTTTAAATTTAAATTTTTATAGATTTGTTCAAGGAAAAACCTTGAACAAGTTTTTAATCAAAAAGTTCAGCTAACATATAGGTAAAATTCATTATAAAATCAGTATTTGTATATACTGCATATTCATAAGCTATAAAGCTAAGCAATACAAAGCTTATAAAGCAAAAGAATAAAAAAAGTAAAAAAAGATATTTAAAATATAATTTAAAAACACTTTCATCATATTCCTTGCAAAGCTTATTATTAAGGCTAAGATAATCAAAAATCACTTCTTTATTAAAAAATAAAAGTGCTAAAAATACAAAACCTACTATAAAAAATAAAAACACAGCTCCATAAGCAACTTGCGTGTAAGCATACATTTCAACCTCTATTTTTAAGATTAAATAATATACATAAATTCCAAGCAAGAAAGTTGCTATAAAAGCAAGGAGAGTTGAAAATTTAACAAATTTAGTTTTTGCATCAAGTTTTGAGTTATACTCTTTTTTGATAGCATAATTTGCATTATAAAAACTAAGTCCTCTGTCCTTTAAAGCCTTAATCTTCTCACTAGCTTCGTTTATAAATAAAGCATTTTGCATGATGAATCCTTTTAATAAAATTTAAGGTATTGTAAAAAAAATAAGTGAAGTGAAAGTGAATTTAAAAAATAAATTATAAAAGCTAGGATTAACCTAGCTTTTATGAGTTTAGAAAGGCCATATAGCTTCGATAAATCTTGTTCCCCAAGGCTTAGTAGTGCTCCTTTGAACCTCGCCTTCTGTCTTATAAACTATCTTAGCATCTGCTATATAACGGCTATCAATAGTATTATCTTGTTCTATATCATAAGGGCGAATTACACCACTAAGTTGTATGATTTGCTTTTCTCCATTTATTAAAAGCTCCCTTGAACCTTCTATAAAATAATTGCCATTTGATAAAATTTTAACCACCCTTGTAGAAATTGTAGTACTAAAGCTTTCGTTTCTGCTTTGAGAACCGCTACCTGTAAAGCTATTTGAACTATTAGTTGTGTAACCTAAGTTTCCTCCATACTTATTTACTTGTGAAATCGCACTTGAAACAGGACCTGCTCCACCTGTTAAAACACCACCACTAAGATTTGAAGTATTTGTTCTGCTTGTTGCTTTATTTGCTTGTGTAGTTTGTGTTGTGCTTTCTTCTATTATAACAGTTACTAAGTCATTAACATTAATGGCCTTTTTATCAGAAAATAAAGGATTATCACCCTTACCAAATAAAGAACCAGGTGCTTCTATGTTATTAGATTGCTTTGGTGGCAATTCTTCCACGTAAGCTGGTGGCCTCATTGAAATTTCAGGGTCAACCGTGTAAGCACACCCAAAAAATACTAATGGTAACATATAGAAAAAAATTTTTTTCATTTTCTATCCTTTTAAATATTTTTCTTATCTATTCTTAGTTAAAATCATTTTAGACTTTGTTGAAATAAATAAAGCAAAGAGTGTTCCAATTTTATTTTACAAGGAGAAAAAATGACGAATCTTTATTTAATTAACTCAAAACAAAAGGCTTTAAATTTAGCTGTTATTAAAAGGGTTTTAACAATCTACACACAAAGTGGAAAAAGCGTTGGGCTTTATTGTCCTGTTATTAAGAAAAAAGAGCTTGGTCGTTATGGTTCTTTAGCAAATGAATTTAAGCTAAATCAAGAAAATATATTTTTCAGTTTTACTTTAAGAGATGCTTTATTAGCCTATAATAATGGTAAAAATGATTTTTATTCAAAAATCATTAAAGATTATGAAGAAATTAAGGCAAAATATGATTTTGTAATCATAATAGGCTTAGCAAATTTATCAATCTTTGATACCTTAGCCACACATGTAAAAATTGCTAAAAATTTAAATACAGCCGTTGCTTATGTAAGCGATGATAAAAATAAAGACATAGCTTGTGGTTATTTAAACGAGGCCCTAAGGGGTGAGAATTTTGCCATTTTAAACGAAGATTTTGAAGAAAAAGAATTAGAAAAACTTAAAGAATATGATTTTCTTACAACCTATCGTTTTAAATTTAAGCTTACAGAACAACTTGTAGCAAGTAAAAAAACTATAGTTTTGCCTGAAAGCGATGATGATAGAATTTTAAAAGCAAGTGATATTTTGCTTAAAAATAATTTAGTCAATTTAATTTTATTAGGAGATAAAGAAAATATAGACAAAAGAAGTAAAGAACTTGGCTTAAATTTGCAAGATATGAAGGTTATAAATCCTTTAAATTCCGAATTTAACGATGAATTTGCAAATATACTTTTTGAACTTAGAAAGGCAAAGGGCTTAACCCTTGAAAAAGCACAAGAGTTAATTAAAGATAGAAACTATTTTGGTACTATGCTAATACACACTCAAAAGGCCGATGCTATGGTAAGTGGTGCTTCTACTACTACAGCAGATACTATAAGACCAGCCTTGCAAATAATCAAAACAAAAGAAGGTATAAATTCGGTTTCAGGTATCTTTTTTATGGGACTTGAAAATGATGTTTTTGCTTTTGCTGATTGTGCTGTTAATCCAAATCCTACCCCTGAACAATTAGCACAAAGTGCCTATGTAAGTGCGATTACAGCAAAATCTTTTGGGCTTGAACCTCGCATTGCAATGCTTTCTTATTCAACTGGTACTAGCGGACAAGGACCAAGTGTGGATTTAGTAAATGAAGCCTTAAAGATAGCAAAGGAAAAATACCCTGATTTACAAATTGACGGACCTTTGCAATTTGACGCTGCAAATGACAAAATAGTAGCTAAGAAAAAATTGCCAGATTCTAAGATTGCAGGTAGGGCAACTGTTTATATCTTCCCTGATTTAAATGCGGCAAATATTTGCTATAAGGCAGTTCAACGCACTGCAAACGCTATTGCTATGGGCCCATTATTACAAGGTCTTAAAAAGCCTGTTAATGATTTAAGTCGTGGTTGTTTGATAGAAGATATTGTAGATACCGTGCTTTTAACAGCTATTCAGTCACAATAAAGGAGAAAATATGAAAATTTTAGTTTTAAACTCAGGCTCATCTTCTATTAAATTTAAACTTTTTGTAAACCAAGAGGTTGTAGCTAGTGGCTTAGTTGAAAAAATAGGTAATGAACAAGGTAAAATAGAACTTAAAAATGTTAAAACTCAAACTAAATTAAGGCGAGATACATATATAAGCAATCACGAAAAGGGCTTAAAATTAGTAAAGGAACTTTGTGCTGAATCTGGAATTTTAAAGGATTTTAATGAGCTTGATGGCTGTGGGCATAGGGTTGTACATGGTGGTAGAAATTTAACAGAACATTGTTTGGTTGATGGTTTTGTCTTAGAAGAAATTGACAGGGTAGGGGCTATAGCACCCTTGCACAATCCAGCCCACTTAGTAGGCATAAAAACTATGATAAAGGCAGCCCCAAATGTGCCAAATGTTACTATTTTTGATACAGCCTTTCATAAAACTATACCTGATTATGCTCATATGTATGCCTTGCCTTATGAGTATTACACAGAATATAATATAAGAAAATACGGCTTTCATGGTACTTCTCATTCTTATGTAAGTAAAAGGGCGGCCGCACTTTGTGGTAAAAATTCTGATGAGTTTAATGCTATTAGTGCACATCTTGGTAATGGGGCTAGTATTTGTGCTATTGAAAATGGAAAAAGCGTTGATACATCTATGGGCTTTACCCCACTTGAGGGCCTAATGATGGGAACTAGATGTGGAGATATAGACCCAGCAATCTTGCCTTTTATAGCAAATGCTAAGAATTTAAGCCCAAATGAACTTGATACTATGATGAATAAAAAAAGTGGCCTTTATGGGGTTTGTGGGTATAATGATATTAGAGATGTGGAAAAAGAAATTCAAAGTGGAAATAGCCTTGCAAATTTAGCATTGAATATGTATTGTTACCGAATGTCTAAGTATATAGGCTCGTATTTTAGTATATTGCCACGTACTGATGCCTTGATTTTTACAGCAGGGGTTGGTGAAAATGCTGTAAATGTTCGTAAAATGGTTTGTAATAGAATCAAGCATTTAGGCATAGAAATTGATGATAGCTTAAATGAAAATAGCACAAATGAAGAAAGAGAGATTAGTTCTAAAAATTCAAAGGTTAAAATTTTTATCATTCCTACCGATGAAGAACTTGAAATCGCCAAAATCACAGAAAGAATTATCAAAGCTTAGCCAAGGAATTTTATTCTTTGGCTTTTGAATTATTATTTTATCTTTAAAAGCCTTTTTAATAAATCTAAAAAATATTCTTTTGTATTTTTACTAACTTTTTTTAAATATCTTTCAACCACTCTTTTGCCATCATCTGAATTGGCGATTTCTATCGCTCTTCCCGTTTTATCATAGATAAATCTATCTCTATCGGGACGATTGCAAACTTGACATTGCGGAATGATATTGCCAAAAACTAGCGGTTTAGACGGATTCATATGTCCGGCTTGAAGCTTTGTGATTTCGTTATTTCTTATATTATGAGGTTGATTTTCTATCGAGCCACAGGTCGCGCATCTGTAATTATATTGCTTTTTTAAACCCTCAAAATCCTTGGCATTAATCCCGCTTCGCCTATCTTGTTTAAACGAAGGATACGGATATTCCAAATTTAGCAATTTATATGACGCGGGTGCGATTTTCTCATTTATATCGCCTCGCGTGCCAGAAATAATGTTATAGCCTTTTTGCTTCGCCAAATGCCTTGCTTGTTGCACATCGCTCACATTTGGATAAAACTTTCTTACAAATTCCGTAAGCTCTTGTTTTGAAATTGCCTGAGTTTTCGGATAATCCCTTGCAAGATAAACTAACACCAGCGCGTCTTTCGTGTAATTGCCATTTTTAGCTTTTAAATTTATCTTTTTGACGCCAAATTTTTTTAAATTAGATTCGTATTTTTCGCTTATCAAGCGATAGATTTTCTCTATTTCCTCATCGCTCATTTCACCTCTTTTTTAATTCGCTCGTTTGCGATGTCAAAATATTTTTTCTCTATCTCAAAGCCAATGAATCTTCGCTTATTGTTTAGTGCCGCAATTGCACTCGAACCACTTCCTAGAAATGGATCTAAAATTAGCTGATTTTCTTGCGTGAAAAGTCGGATTAAATGCGCAATCAAACTCACCGGCTTTCTTGTCAAATGCTCGATTTTCTCCTCGCTTTCGCTGTTTCTAGCACTTTTTGGAATTTCCATTACATTGCCCGGAAACTTTGAATCCAAGCTTTCTTTTGTGTTGATAAGTCCTAATTTATATCGTTGCCAATTTTGCACAAAAGTGCCAATTTTTGGTTTTTGTGCTAATACCATAGGCTCGATTTGTGGCTTTAACTGCGGTGTTTTCATACCTTCTAATTCTTTTATTAAAATCTCTTTTTGCATCGATGAGAGATTTTTGTCCTTTTTGATAAAATGCGTTTGTGAAAAAGCCTTCGCCTGTCCTTCATACTTCCACGCGAGCATATCTCGTATTTCAAATCCCGCTAAATCCAAGCTCATTGCCATTCGATGATAAAGCCTTGCTTGCGAAAACACCACGCAAAAACCGCCGGGCTTCAAAATCCTATAAAATTCCTCCGCTAGCGGATTCATAAATTCTTGCAATTTTACGCCTTGATTTCTATCGAATTTCATTCCTATGGGCAAACTACCGATGACGCCAGATTTTGATGCCTTATTTGTTAAATTATTATCATTCCATTCGTTTCCCATTCCATCGATAAAATACGGCGGGTCAGTTACTATAAAATCAATAGAATTTTCTGCTAAATCCTTTAAAGCAATTCTACAATCTTTATGAAAAATAAAAAAACTTTCTTGCATATTAACCAACTTAAATTTAATATTTAAAATTATACCAAATCTATACCTTAAATAACATTATACCCATTTTTGTAGTGTGATAACATTACATTATTCTTTAAGTACTTTTTTCTTTTTAACTAAACTTTTAACCCAAAAAAATTAAAATTTTAAAGAAAGTTATAGCAAAATAATAATATATTTTTAAAAATCATTATTAAAGAAAGCTTGTGTTACTTACTATACTTTATATTATCGGAATTAGTGCTGAGGGAATGACCGGGGCCCTAGCAGCTGGACGGCATAAAATGGATTTATTTGGCGTTATGTTTATAGCCCTTGTAACAGCTATTGGAGGAGGTAGTATAAGAGATGTGCTTTTAGGGCATTTTCCACTTACCTGGGTTAAACACCCTGAATATGTGATTTTAATTTGCATTTGTGCCCTAATTGCTACAAAAATTCCCGCGTTAGTTGTTAGGCTTGAAAGCGTTTTTTTAAGCCTTGATGCCGTTGGTTTAGTGGTATTTAGCATACTTGGGGCACAAGTTGCAATAGATGAAAATTTAGGCTTTATAATAGCCATTTCAGCAGCCGTTATAACAGGGGTTTTTGGTGGTATTTTAAGGGATATTTTATGCATGAGAATTCCCTTAGTTTTTCAAAAAGAAATTTATGCAGGTGTTGCTATAATTGCAGGTGGAATTTACTATGGTCTTTTAATGTGGGCTGGTTTAAATGCTTTAATTTGCACGCTTATAACCTTATTTTTAGGAGTTTTAATGAGACTTTTAGCTATAAAATATAAGTGGTCCTTGCCTGTATTTAGCTATAATTCTTAAAAAAGGATTAGTATGAAAATTTTATTTTTTATTTTTTTATCTTTGTTTTTGGTATCTTGCCAAGAAACTAAAAGTGTGGAATTTTATAAGGCAAATCCCGAACTTGCCAAGGAAAAAACCTTAAAATGTAAAAAATATAATCTCATTAGTCAAGATTGCATAAATGCCTATAAAATAGCCATTGAAAAAGAAGAATGGAAAAGTAAGTTAGAACAAAATATTAGCAAAGAAATAAATTCAACTTTTTAAAATGCGAAATGTAAATTTCGCATTTATCATTAAAATTCTACTTTAGTGCCTGAACTATTTTGTCCTTTTGTAAATACATATTGTATAAGTTTGTCATTTTTATCAAACCATAAATATATAAAAGTGTTTTCGCTTTCATTGCTTCCTATTAAACCACCAACAACTGGTACATAACTTGCCGGATTTGCCCCACCTTCTATATAGCTATAATTAATAGAATTAAATGCGACTATATTTTTTCCACCAACATCTATTGTTTCACCAGCAGCATTATATACTTTCATCATTTGGCTTTCTAAATTTAGCAATTATTTCTTGTTTTGTAATTTTATTGAGAGGTAATTCTTTTTGAATACTTGATTTATCGTGCATTTCTAAAAATTCACTACCACCTTTATAGCCACAACCACTCAAAACTAAAAGCACCACTAAACTTGCACAAATTTTTTTCATATATTCTCCTTGAAAATTTTTAAAAATGATATTTTTTTAATATTTGGTTAAATTTACTGATTGAAACATTTTTTTATACTAATGCTAAATTTAAAGCTTGTATTTTGTTTTATATGTTACAATTGTTCGCAAAATTTTTTATATGAACTTTAAGGATACAAAATGAGTAAAATAAGTGGTTCAGCGATGATATGTGAAGCCTTAAAAGAAGAAAATGTTGAAGTAGTTTTTGGGTATCCAGGAGGGGCTGCTTTAAACATTTATGAAGAAATTTATAAACAAAATTATTTTAAACACATACTAGTTAGACACGAACAAGCCGCAGTTCACGCAGCCGATGGTTATGCTAGGGTTAGTGGCAAGGTTGGCGTTGCCATTGTTACAAGTGGACCCGGTTTTACCAATGCCATTACAGGACTTGCTACTGCGTATAGTGATTCAATCCCTCTTGTTTTAATATCAGGGCAAGTTTCTACTTCTTTAATAGGTACTGATGCCTTTCAAGAAATTGATGCAGTTGGCATTTCAAGGCCTTGCGTTAAGCATAATTATCTTGTAACTCATATTGATGAATTGCCACGCGTTTTAAAAGAGGCCTTTTATATAGCAAAAAGTGGACGTCCAGGACCTGTTCATGTTGATATACCAAAGGATGTTAGTGCTTATCTTGGGACTTGGGAGTATCCTAGTGAAATTTCAATGAAAACTTATAAGCCAACTTATAAGGGCAATGCAAAGCAGATTAAAAAGTTAGCCGAGTTGTTAAAAGAGGCTAAAAGGCCATTATTTTATCTAGGTGGAGGCTGTATTAGTTCAAATGCAAGTGATAGTATAAGAGAATTAGTTAAACTTACTCAAATTCCAGCTGTTGAAACCTTAATGGCCTTAGGTGTTTTAGCAAATGATGATAGTTTAAATTTAAAAATGGCAGGAATGCATGGAAGTTATGCTGCTAACATGGCACTTAGTGAATGTGATTTGTTAATATCTATTGGGGCTAGATTTGATGATAGGATTACGGGCAAGACAAGCGAATTTGCTAAAGCTGCAAAGATAGTTCATATAGATATTGACCCAAGTTCTATTTCTAAGATAATTGATGTGCATTTTCCTATAGTTGGTGATATTAGATGCGTTGTGGATGAGCTTTTACTTGAACTTAAAAAAGAAAAATTTAATCCAAATGATAAAGAATGGCTTGAAACCTTGAAAAGATATAATAATCTTTATCCTATGTCTTATGATGATAGTGATGAAATTTTAAAACCTCAATGGGTTATACAAGAATGTGCTAAGATAGTCCCAAATGCTAGGATTATAACTGATGTTGGTCAACATCAAATGTGGGTTGCACAATTTTTCCCATTTAATTATCCTAGGCAGTTTTCAACAAGTGGTGGGCTTGGTACTATGGGTTATTCTTTACCTGCAGCCCTTGGTGCAAAATTAGTTCTTAAAGATGAGGAGGTTATTATAAATTTCGTTGGAGATGGTGGCGTTTTAATGAATATACAAGAATTAATGACAGCTAACGAATATAAGATTAAATTTATAAACATTATTTTAAATAACGCATTCTTAGGCATGGTTAGACAATGGCAAAGTATGTTTTATAACGAACATTTTTCAGAAACTAATCTACAAAATCAACCTGACTTTGTAAAAATCGCAGAAGGTTTTGGTTGCGAGGGCTTTGATATTAAAAGCAAGGATGAATTTATAAACGCCTTTAATAAGGCCTTAAAAAGCGATAAAACAGCAGTTTTAAATGTACAAATTGATCGCTTTGAAGATGTTTTACCTATGGTTCCTGCCGGAACTGCTATTTATAATATGATTTTACCAACAGCAAAGGATAAAAAATGAGAAGAATTTTATCAGTTATAGTTTTAAATGAACATGGGGTTTTATCTCGCATTGTTGGGCTTTTTTCAGGTAGAGGTTATAATATAGATAGCCTTACGGTTGCACCCATTGTTTCAAGCGAATTTTCCCGTGTAAATATAGTAACTTCGGGCAATGAAAAGGTATTTGAACAAATAGTAAAACAACTTCATAAATTAATCCCAACCTATAAGGTTATAGAAAGTGGAGAATTTATAGAAAAAGAAATGGCCCTTGTTAAAATTCCACTAAATGAAAATTTAGGAGGGCTTGACGCAGTATTAAAGGCGTATAATGGAACGATTGCAAATAGTAATGAGAATTTTTTATTTTTAATGGTAGCTGATGATGCAAATAGGATTGATAATTTTATCAAGACTATTAAAAAATACAATCCAAGCGACATAGTTCGCAGTGGTTCAGTTTTAATGGAGATAAAATGAGATTAAGTGAGATTGCTGAATTTTTAAATCTTGACTATAAGGATGAGGATATTGATATTTCGGGTTTAAATTCCTTATCTAAGGCAAATTTTACCGAACTTACCTATTGTGATGGGGATAAAAACGCTAAGGATATCACAAATACAGGTGCTGGCGCGATTTTGGTTTTAAAAGAGCATGAAAATTTGGTGCCAAAGGATACTAAGGCTATTATAAGCTCTAATCCTCATTTAAGCTTTGCCTTTTTAAGTAGAATTTTTGCTAAGCCATTAATAACAAATGTTAAAGAAAAAAAACATGAGATTGCAAAAAGTGCTACTATAATGCCAAATGTGTATATAGGGCATAATGTTAGTATAGGTGAAAATGTTGTTATAATGGCTGGGGCTTACATAGGTGATAATGTTAGCATAGGAGATGATAGTATCATTCATCCAAATGTAGTTATTTATAATGATAGTAAAATTGGTAGAAAATGCCACTTACTTGCAAATTGCGTTATAGGGAGTGATGGCTTTGGATATGCACATAGCAAGGGTGGGGAACATTATAAAATTTATCATAATGGCAATGTTATCTTAGAAGATTATGTAGAAGTCGGGGCTTGTAGTACTATTGATAGGGCTGTTTTTGATAGTACTATTATAAAAGAAGGCACAAAGATAGATAATCTCGTTCAAATAGGACATAATTGCAAACTTGGTCAACATTGTTTAATAGTTTCTCAAGTTGGAATTTCAGGTTCTACAGAACTTGGTAGAAATGTAATAATGGGTGGACAAAGCGGAACGGCTGGACACCTTAAAATAGGTGATTTTACAAGCATTGCTGCAAGAGGTGGAGTTTCTAAGAATTTAAAAGGTGGTAATGCCTATGGAGGCTATCCTTTAATGCTACTTAAAGACTGGTTTAAACTTCAAGCTAAGATTGTAAAGGCTTTTAAGAAGTGATTGTGTTTGAATTAGGCAATTTATCTTTAGCTTAAGAAGTTAGAGTTTTTTGCCTAATTTTGATAAAAAATAATATTTAAACCTAACAAAAATAACTTATAATTGTATTTTTAACTTTTTTAAATTTGCCTTAGTTCTAAAATATCCCATTATAATTTAAAACAAAACCTAAGCAAAAAGAAAGTATAATTTACAAAACTAAAAGGGGCACAATGTCAAATATCTTAAATAAAATATATGCGAGTGATTTTGGAGTATATAAGGGAAAATCTTACCTAGTAATAGACAAATATAGCAAAGAAAGGTTATGTCTTAGAAAAGTCTTTGAAGAATGTTATATTAACGAAAATGAGTTTAACGAACTGCATAATAAAATGGAAACAAACTATAAAAATATGACTTATAGGGAATTAAAACCTTTATACATTAATGCTAAAAAGGCAAGGACTAATAAGCTATTTTTGATAATAGGGGCATAATACAAGACCTTTATAAACAAGGTTTAGGAAACACACAAATACTAGCTAAACTTGCCATTTTAAAACCTGAACTAAAAGAATTAAATGCTATGTTACTTGGTGCTTTAAATAAATACATAGGGTATAATCCACTTTTAAAGGTTAGTGAAAAATACTTAGCCGAAGTGAGTGAGTTATTTAAACAAGGTTATAGCAGATACGCTATTACTAAGGGCTTAATAGAAAAGTATAACGATAAAAATATAGTCTTTCAAACCTTATATAATCGTTTAGAATTACTAGAAAAGAACTAAGCGAACAAGGCATTATAACAAAGTATAAAAGAGCTTCAAAGGCAATAGCTTATAAAGATGAATTAACTTACTTAGCCAAGGCTACACAATAAACTACGCAATAGATACCATAATGGCTAAAAAGGATTACACTGCTACTAAGAACCTTGCAAGATTTAGCAAGAAAGCTACAAAAAGAGCTTAACTATGAACCAACACAAAAAAGACCTAAGATTGCAATACTATACAAAAAATATAATGTGGAAATATCTCAACTTCTACAACAAGGCAATACAACTAACCAAGTAGCTAGTTATTTAGCTAAAAGAGATAATATAAGCTATACTGCTATTTATTTTAGGGCTTTAAAAATAAATAAGGATTTGAAAAGGGATAATAATTTATAAATGCTTAAATAATCCTATAAATTTCGATAAAAAATAAATTTAAAAAATTTGAAAAAGCTATAAATTAAAAGTAATAAAAACTACATAGGAAAAATTAAAATAATTTGAAAATTTTCAAATTTTAAACTTCAAATAAGTAAAAAATAAACTTAACTTTGCTAAAATACGGCTTTTATTTCACACGCATCAATCCTTTTTAGCTTGGTTATTTTAAGGGATGCGGAGGTAAAAAGCTAAATTTAAAAGGAGAAGTTATGGTTAGCATGAGAGATTTACTCGAATGTGGTGTGCACTTTGGGCATCAAACAAGACGTTGGAATCCTAAGATGAAGAAATTTATCTTTGGCGAAAGAAAAGGCATTTATGTTATTGACTTGCAAAAAACTCTAAGATATTTTAGATATACCTATAATATAGTTAGAGACGTTGCTGCTGAGGGTAAGACTATACTCTTTGTAGGTACTAAAAAACAAGCTGGTGGGGCTATTAAAGAATATGCTGAAAAATGTGGAATGCCTTATGTTAATCATCGTTGGCTCGGTGGTATGATGACAAATTTTGGCACTATTCGTCAATCTATACGTAAACTAGAAGTTATTGAAAAAATGGAAGAAGATGGCAGTATAAAGCTTTTAACAAAAAAAGAAGCCTTAATGCTTAGTAGAAAAAAGGAAAAATTACTTGCTTATCTTGGTGGAATTCGTTACTTAAAAACTCAACCTGATATGATTTTTGTTATTGACACAGTTAAAGAAAAAATAGCTGTTAAAGAGGCAAATCGTTTAAAAATTCCTGTAATTGCACCTCTTGATACAAATTGTGACCCCGATTTGGTTGATTATCCTATACCTGGTAATGATGATGCAATTCGCTCAGTACAACTTTTTTGTCAAGAAATGGCAGAAGCGATTTTAGAAGGTAAAAGTTTAAGAGAACAAGATGCAGAAGAAGGCGAAGAAAAGATTAAAGAAGTTAGTGAGAGTGAAAAACAAGAAGTCATTGAAGAGGCTATGAAAGAAGAAGATTTTGAAAGCGAGGAAGAATAATGGCTGAAATTTCTGCACAAATGGTAAAAGAACTGCGTGAAAGCACTGGCGCAGGTATGATGGATTGTAAGAATGCTTTAAAAGAAACAGATGGAGATTTTGATAAGGCTGTTCAATTGCTAAGAGAAAAAGGGCTTGGCAAGGCTGCTAAAAAAGCAGATAGATTAGCGGCTGAAGGGCTTGTGAGTGTGGTTGTAAGTGATGATTTTAGTAGTGCTACTGTTAGTGAGATAAATTCAGAAACAGATTTTGTAGCTAAAAATGAACAATTTATAGCACTTACAAAGGATACTACAGCACACATTCAAAGTAAGAGTTTACAAAATGTAGAAGAGCTTCATTCAAGCGTTATAAATGGGGTTAAATTTGAAGAATATTTAAAAAGTCAAATCGCTACTATAGGCGAGAATTTAGTTGTTAGAAGATTTGCTACCTTAAAGGCTAATGAAGGTGGCATTGTAAATGGATATATCCATACAAATGGACGCGTAGGCGTAATTATAGCTGCAGCTTGTGAAAATAAAGAAGTAGCTCAAAAATCAAAGAATTTCTTAAAACAACTTTGTATGCATATAGCTGCTATGAAACCTGTTTATTTAAGCTATAAAGAACTTGATTTAGGCTTTATTGAGAGTGAGTATAAGGCTTTGGTGGCTGAGCTTGAAAAGGATAATGAAGAAAGAAGAAGATTAAAAGACCCTAACAAGCCAGAACATAAGATTCCTAAATTTGCAAGTAGAAAGCAATTAAGCGATGATATTTTAAAGAGAGCCGAAGAAGATATTAAGGCTGAGTTAAAGGCACAAAATAAGCCTGAAAAAATTTGGGATAAAATCATACCTGGAAAAATGGAAAGTTTTATAAATGATAATTCTCAACTTGATAGTAAACTTACTTTAATGGGTCAATTTTATGTAATGGATGATAAAAAGACCATTGAACAAGTTATCAAAGAAAAGGAAAAAGAATTTGGTGGTTTCATAAAAATAGCTGAATTTATTCGTTTTGAAGTGGGTGAGGGCTTAGAAAAGAAAAATGAAGATTTTGCTGCTGAAGTAGCTGCACAAATGAGTTAAAATGGAGCTTTTAAGAGCGGAAAATCTTACTCAAAGCTTTGATTATCCGCTTTTTTCAAATTTAAATTTTACTTTAAATTCAAAAGAATCAGTAGTTATTCAAGGTAGTAGTGGTTGTGGTAAATCTACACTTTTACATATTTTAGCTACTCTTTTAAAGCCAAATTCTGGCAAGGTTTTTTACAAAGATAAGGACCTTTACTCATTAAAAGAAAATCAAAGAAATGAAATTCGCCGTTTTAAAATGGGTATAATCTTTCAAACTCATTATCTTTTTAAAGGCTTTTCAGCCTTAGAAAATGTCGAACTTTCAAGTGTTTTATCGGGCAATAGTTTAGATGAAAATATTTTAAAAAAACTAGGTATTGATATGCTTTTAAATCAAAAGGTATCAAAATTAAGTGGAGGACAACAACAAAGGGTTAGTATAGCAAGGGTACTTTGTAAAAAGCCCGAGATTATTTTTGCTGATGAGGCCACTGGAAATTTGGATTTTGAAAACGCAAAGAATGTTATAGAAATCCTAATTGATTATGTTAAAACAAATAACGCAGCTTTATTTTTTGTAACCCATGATAGTAAGCTTGCTTCTTTTTGTGATAGAATTTATACCCTAAAAAATTATGGAATTTGTTAATTATTTAACGGATAAAAATGTCGCTACCTTTATGCTGTTATTTGCTAGAATGAGTGGCTTAATCGTTTTTTTTCCATTTTTTTCTCACAATGCCGTTCCACTTACCATTAAAACTTGCATAGCACTTTTTTTAACTATTTATTTATTTCCACTTGCAAGGCTTGATAATGTTCATTTAGATAGCTTTTTAATCTTGCAAATTTTAGCTGAAATTTTATTTGGTATGGTTGCAGGTCTTATGCTAGACCTCGTTTTTTATATAATAATGATGGCAGGTGAGGAAATAGCCTTTAATATGGGCTTAACTATGGCAAATGTTGTAGATCCTAGTACTGGTTCTAGTGTGCCCTTAACTTCGCAGCTTTTGCACCTTTTAGCTATTCTTGTATTTTTAGCCTTTGACGGGCATCATTTAATACTTTTATTTATGGGCTATAGTCTTGATTATATAGAACTTGGCGTATTTTTTCCGGGTGAAGATTTCTTACATTATATAAATAATGCTATGTTTAAGGTATTTTTAATAGGTTTCACAATGGCCTTTCCAATTACTGGCATTATTTTACTAGCTGATGTTATCTTTGGGCTTTTAATGAAAACTATGCCACAATTTAACTTACTTGTAGTTGGTTTTCCTATAAAAATAGGACTTGCAATAGCAGTTGTGATTGTAATTTTATTTGCAATGATGCAGTATTTTAAGGAACTTATCTTAGAAACTTTTTCAAATATGCAAGTACTTTTTTTTACATAAGCTAAAAATAAATTAATTTATCATAAAATAACGAACAAATTTAAGGATAGACTATGAAAATTTTACTTCTTAATGCAAATCCTGTTGTATCAAGGCTTGTAAATCTTAGCGTACAAAAACTTGCCTATAAAATTGAAGAATTTGAAGAATGCCCAAAGGACCCAAGTGGTTTTGATGTGATTATCTTAGATAGTGATATTCAAGCTGATTTACATTTTTTAAAAACTAAGTGTAAACGCCTTATTTATTTAATACCTCGCAATAAAGAGTGTGAAGAAAAAAATGTAGAATTATTACAAAAACCATTTTTGCCGACTGATTTTATAACACTTTTAAATAATAAGCCTATGAAATTTGATGATAGTGTTATTGTTGAACCTGTCAAAGATGCGATTGAACCAGCTGAAAGTTGTGATATAAATCCTTATGATGATTTGCAAATAAATTTTGATGATTTAAATTTAGAAGATTTGCCAGATGATAATTCTGTTATAAATCCTTTGGAGATTGATGATAAGGATATAAAAGAAGAATTAGAGGACTTAGATAATGATAAAAAGGATGATGAGGGCTTTGAAGAAGAATTAAACATAGATGATTTAAATTTAAGCGATGATGAAGATTTTAAAGACCTTGGCGAAGAAAAAGAACCTGAAGAATGTATAGAAGAAGCCAAGGAAGAAGAAAAGATTGAAGAAGGTATAGAAGAAGTAGATGATTTTAAAGATGATTTGGCGAATTTTGAAGAAGAGATAAGGGATGAAAATTCCAAAGAAATTAGTGAAGAAGTTAGCAAGGATGAGAATTTAGAAAGCGAGAAATTAGATTTTAGTGAAGATTTAGAAGATGATGAAAATTTAGATGAAGAGAAATTAGAAAAAGAAAATTTCGAAGATGTTGTAGCAAGCATACCAGAAGAAGAAGATTATAAGCATGTAGAAAAGATTAAAGATGTTAGCTTAAAAGAGGTGGATACTAAGATTAAAGATGAGACTCCAAGCGATGTACCAAGCGTTGATGAAAAGGAAAAAGAACTTGATTTTGATGACTTGCCAGAAGATGCTAAATTCCTAGGTCAAAAAAGCGAAGTTGATGAATTTAAGGATGATTTAGCACCTATTATAGAAGAAGATGATATTAAAAATATAGATGATACTAAAGAATTAAGCGTACAAGAACAAATCAAAGAAGAATTGGCCCAAATTGATGAACTGGATATGGAAATCTCACAGGATAATAGCACTAAGGTTTTAGAAAATTTTAAAGAAGAACCTATATTAAATACTGATGAGTTAGGCGTTGAAAATGAAGACTTAGTCGTACCCGTCTTGCCTGAAAATGATTTTGATGAGTTAAAAGAAAGTGATATACAAGAAGCCTTAGGCGAAGAAGTTAGCGAACATGCCATTAATATAAGCACTGGTATTAGTGGTAAAAATGATGAAATCGAACGAGAATTAAGCCAAAGCATAGCTAAAACAATTGCCTCAAGCATAAATGATGATACACTAAAAGCTGCTTTAAAGGGTATGAATATGAATATAAATATTAAAGTAAGCTTTGAAGAAAGTAAGAAGTGAAACCTTATATCTTGCTTGTATCAGGGCCAAGTGGTGCCGGTAAATCCACGCTTTTAACGAGATTATTTGCTGAATTTGAAAAGGATTTGTATTTTTCTATTTCTTCAACTACTAGAGAACCAAGAATGAGTGAAATTCATGGGAAAGATTATTTTTTCGTTACTCAAAAGGAATTTGAAAGAGATATAAAAGAAGGAAATTTTTTAGAATATGCTAAGGTACATGGTAATTATTATGGTACTTCTTTAAAGCATACCTTAAAGGCGTTAGATAGTGGCAAAATAGTAGTTTTTGATATAGATGTACAAGGCTTTTTTATAGCTAAGGAAAAAATTGGTGAAAAGATAGTTTCAATTTTTATAACCACTAAAAACGAGGCTAAATTAAAGCAAAGGCTTTTTAAACGAAATGCTGATAAAATGTCTGATTTGCAAAAAAGACTTGATAACGCAAAGGACGAAATGAAGGCTTTAAAAGATTATGATTATTTGATTATTAATGATGATTTAGAAAAAAGTTATAAGCTTTTAAGGGCGATTTTTTTAGCACAAAGGGCTAAAATTACAAATCAAAATTTAAACGAACTTCAAAAGTTATGGGAAAAAGGAGATTAAATGGGTATTAGTTCAATAGGTGTATGGCAATGGGTCGTTATTTTATTGATAATTGTTTTACTTTTTGGGGCTAAGAAAATACCAGAACTTGCTAAGGGTTTGGGTAAGGGCATAAAGACCTTTAAAAGTGAAATGAATAGCGATGAAGATATTAAAAAAACTGAAAAATTAGAAGAAAAAGCTGACTTAAATCAAAATGATGCTAGCATTAACGAAAATAAAAAAGCTTAAATTTTGAAAAATATAGTTTATAAAGAAATTTATCAAATTTTAAATCGTGATTTTATCCTTGAGAATCCTAAGGATAAAAATTTAGCTCATTTTGCTACGCCACTGGCTTTTTCTTTGGCTAAGGAATTTAAAAAATCCCCTAATGTAATAGCACAAGATTTAGTTTGTAAATTCAAGGAAAATGATTTATTTGAGAGAGTTGAAGCGGTAAATGGCTATTTAAATTTTAAACTTTCAAAAGGCTTTTTAAATACACTTGCTACAAAGTCCTTAACAAATTCAAAGGATTTTGCAAGGGGTAAAAAAAAGGATAAAAGTTTCTTACTTGAATATATTAGTGCAAATCCTACAGGACCTCTTCACATAGGACATGCAAGAGGGGCTATCTTTGGCGATAGTTTAACTCGTATTGCAAGGCATTTAGGGTATAAATTTGACACAGAATATTATATAAATGATGCTGGAAATCAAATAGCCTTGCTTGGAAAATCCGTATTTTTAAGGGTAAAAATAGACTTATTGAAAGAAAATGTAAGCTTTGATGATGATTGTTATAAGGGCGATTATATACTTGATTTAGCAAAAAAGGCTTTAGCCAAATTTAACGAAGTTTTTTTTAAAGATGGTAGTAATATTAAAGAACTAGCTGATTGGGCAAAGGATGAAATGCTTATTTTAATAAAGCAAGATTTAGAAAATGTTAGAATAAAAATTGATTCTTATGTTAGTGAAAAATCCCTTTACAATGCTTTAAATTCCACGCTTTTAGCCCTAAAAGAAAGTGGTGGTACCTATGAAATGGATAATAAAATTTGGCTAGCATCTACAAGGTACAAAGATGAAAAGGACCGCGTTATCATAAAGGATGATGGGAGTGGAACTTACCTTGCAGCTGATATTGTTTATCATAAGGATAAAATGAGTAGGGGTTATGATAAGTGTATTAATATCTGGGGGGCTGACCACCACGGCTACATAGCTAGAATGAAGGCTGCCATGGCATTTTTAGGCTTTAACCCTGATAATTTAGAAGTTATATTAGCCCAAATGGTTTCTTTATTAAAGGATGGCAAGCCTTATAAAATGAGTAAAAGGGCAGGGTCCTTTGTATTAATGAGCGAGGTTATTGATGAAATAGGGGTTGATTGTTTGCGTTTTATGTTTTTAAGCAAAAAATGCGACACTCACTTAGAATTTGAATTAAATGCCCTTAAAAAACAAGATAGCTCAAATCCAGTTTTTTATATAAACTATGCACACGCACGAATTCACCAGCTTTTCATAAAGGCAGAACTTGACATAAAGGATATTATAAACGAGGATTTACAAGGTTTAAACGAAGATGGTATAAATTTACTTTTTGAGAGTTTAAATTTATCTTCTGTTTTAAATGATGCCTTTGAAAGTAGGTCCTTGCAAAAGCTTTGTGATTATTTAAAAAATTTAGCCTCTTTGTTTCATAAATTTTATAATGAAAATCGTGTAGTTGGTAGTAAGTATGAAAAAATGCTTTTAAAGCTTTTTGCAGTGGTATCTTTAAGCATTAAAACAGCTTTTGATTTAATGGGTATAAAAGCCCTTGATAGAATGGAACATTAATCGCTTAAAAAAAGAACTAATTCATCGCTTAAAAGGTAGTTTGTATTATAAAATTTATTATTTTTAAATTCTAGCTTTTTTTTCTTTGTTAAAAAAAGTGCTTTTTCAAGCTGGGTTTGATTAAGCCTTTTTTTATCTATGCCAACTATAGAGCGAAGTCCTAAAAATAAATGTTCTAAATTTAAATCCTTTTTATTTAATACTTCAATATCCCTAAAACTTGGATTTTTAATATAATCTTTTAAATTAGACTTTGTATAAAATCTAGCATTATTCATAAAACTAACCCCACTAAGCCCACAAGCTAGATAATTTTTACCCTGCCAGTAAGAAAGATTGTGTTTGCAAATTTTACCAAAATTGCTTACTTCATATTGTTTAAAACCTAAATTTTCAATACTACTTATAAAAAAACGCATTAAATTTGAGGTATTTTTTTTAAAATAATCCTTTTTGTAAAAACGAGTATTTTTTTCTATACTAAGATGATAAGCACTAATATGTGTTAAAATGTGCTTAAAATTTTCTAAATTTTTTAACTCGTATTCAAGCATTTTTTTATTATCTAATTTTGTATCATATATTAAATCCAAATTTATATTTTTAAAACCTATTTTATAAGCATTTTCAAGGGCTTTTATAATCTCATTTTTTAAGTGATTACGGCCTAAAAATTTAAGTTTTTCCCTGTTAAAGCTTTGGGCTCCAAAAGAAATTCTATTTATATTAAAATTTTTCATTTGATAAAGCCAGTTATAGCTAGCAGAATTTACATTTGCTTCTATTGAAATTTCAGCTTTACTTAATAGGAAATTTTCTAAAAATTTAAAAAGTTTTTCATAATAAACAGAAGGTACTACACTTGGTGTTCCACCTCCAATAAAAAGGGTCTTAATAGAGTTTTTTTTAATATTAAAATAAGTAAATTGAAATTTTAAATCATCAAGCAATGCGTTAAAATAAGGCTTTTCTAGTCCATTTTTCTTTAAAGAGGTAAAAGAACAATAAAAACATTTTTGTTCGCAAAATGGAATATGTATATATAAATGCAAATTAAACCTTAATTTATCTTTTTATATAGCATTTTAATCAAATTTTGATTTTATTTAAGTTAAAATCACGCATTAAATTTTAGGAAAGGGTATGCAAAAAGAAAAAAATTATAGACCAAATGTCGCTGCTGTTGTTCTTTCAAATGCATATCCTTTCGAGTGTAAGCTTTTTATTGCTAAAAGAAGCGATATGGAAAATATCTGGCAATTTCCACAAGGTGGCATTGATAAGGGAGAAGATATTAAAAGTGCTTTGTTTAGGGAGTTAAAAGAAGAAATTGGTACTGATGAGATTGAGATTATTGCTGAGTACCCTGAGTGGTTAAGTTATGATTTTCCTGCTAAAGTTGTTCATAAAATGTATCCTTATGATGGGCAAATTCAAAGATATTTTTTAGTACGTTTAAAACAAGATGCTAAGATTAATATACATACTAAAAATCCAGAATTTGAAGATTATCGTTTTGTTGATATGAAAGAAGTTTTCGCACTTACTAATCATTTTAAAAAAAAGATTTATTGTAAGGTTTTAAAATATTTTGAGGAGAAAGGTTATATTTAATGCTTATAGTTCAAAAATACGGAGGCACTAGTGTTGGCGACTTAGAACGTATCGAAGCAGTGGCTAAACGTGTTATTAAAAATATAAATGAAGGTCATCAACTTGTAGTTGTCGTTTCTGCAATGAGTGGGGTTACTAATCAACTTATAGATTATGCAAATTATTTTAGTTCTTTACCAAATGGAAAAGATATGGATATGCTTTTAAGTAGTGGTGAAAGAATTACTTCAGCCTTACTTTCAATAGCCTTAAATGAAAAAGGCTATAAGGCGGTTGCTTTTTCGGGTAGAAATGCAGGAATTATGACAGATAGTATATTTACAAAGGCTAGAATTCAGCACATTGATACTAGTATGATTAAAAATGAACTTTCACAAGGTAAGGTTGTGGTAATTGCTGGTTTTCAAGGAGTTGATTCAGATGGTAATGTTACGACTTTGGGTCGTGGTGGAAGTGATTTGAGCGCTGTGGCTGTTGCAGGGGCTTTAAATGCTGATTTGTGTGAAATTTATACAGATGTTGATGGGGTTTATACAACAGACCCACGCATTGAACCTAAGGCTAAAAAGCTTGATAGAATTTCTTATGAGGAAATGCTTGAACTTGCAAGCCTTGGGGCTAAAGTGTTGCAAAATCGCTCTGTCGAACTTGCCAAAAAATTAAATGTAAATTTAGTTACAAGAAGTAGTTTTAATGATAATGAGGGAACAATGATTACAAAAGAAGGAATGGAACAGGTCTTAGTCAGTGGTATAGCTTTGGATAAAAATCAAGCAAGGATTACTTTAAGAAAGATTAAGGATAAGCCAGGTATAGCAGCTGAAATTTTTACCTCTCTTGCTAAGGCAAATATAAATGTGGATATGATTATTCAAAATGTCGGGGTAGATGGGGCCACAAATTTAGGCTTTACTGTGCCTGAAAATGAGCTAAACTTGGCAACTAAAAATATGCGTGAAATTTTAGGAGAAGACGCTGTTATTGAAAGTGATATAGCTGTTGTAAAAGTTTCAGTGGTTGGCGTTGGTATGAAATCTCATTCTGGCGTGGCTTCAATGGCATTTAAAGCTTTGGCTGATGAAGGAATTAATATAGGCATGATTAGTACAAGTGAGATTAAAATTTCTATGATAATTAATGAAAAGTATGGAGAATTAGCCGTTCGCACCCTGCATTCTGTGTATGGTTTGGATAAATAAAATGGGAGATTTGCATAGTTTTAGCCTTGATTATATTAGAAACAATGGGGTTTTTTATTCTTGGATGGAAACTCGCCGTTTAGAATGGGCTCCCTTAATGCAAGCAAGATTAAAATTACTTTTAGAAGGACGTACTTTTATTTTAATATGCGATGATTCTCGTTTATGGTATGAAAATTATTTTTTACAATCCATTAACGCAAATCCAGCTAGACCTATGCTACCCTTTGTTTCTTTAAGGGCATTTTATGATAAGAAATTTCAAAACAAAGAAGATATAGCCCTTTTAAATGATATGCTAGAAATCGCCTTTCCAAATGGTTTTGTATATTTTTATATAGGCTCAATACACGATAAAAAATCTCAAATAGCAAGGTCAAGGGATGATAGCTTGTTGTGGATTTTTGATGAACAATTGCAAGATAGTTTTTATCTAAATTCAAAGGATAAGGATTTAGATATGAAATTAATCGTTCTTTTTAAACTTCTTGATAAAAGCTTAGATGCGATTTTATTTTCTAAGATTAGTATTTAAGGATCTTTTTTGTTTATTAGTAAAATTTTAATTAGCGAAGATTTTGACAATATAAAAGCAGATATGATTAAAAAATATGGACTTAATAATCTTCGTTTTATCCCAAATTTAGTAGCACCAAATTTTTTAATAGAACACGCAAGGGCTGTTGAAAAGGAAAGCTATATAGCCGAAAAAGATGAAAAAATCATAGTTTTAATGGCACAACACTACGAAGTAGAAGCACAAAATTCCTTATTAAAATTATTTGAAGAACCTCCTAAAAATATTAAATTCTTACTAGTTGTTCCATCTAAGAATTTATTACTTCCTACTATAAAATCTCGTTTGATTTGCGAAAAAGTACGAGTACAAAAAGAAGAAAGAAATTTAAATTTAGACCTTAAAAAGCTTGATTTAAAAGCAATTTATGATTTTTTAGAGAAAAATGAAAGATTAGAAAAGAATGTTTTTTTAGAAAAAATTGTTCTTTTATGCAAGGAATGCTTGAAAATCACAGATTTTAACGAAGAAGAGCTTGAATTTTTTTATGAAAGCTATGAGTTAGCAAAGCTAAATTCTAAAAGTGGGGTGATTTTTGCTACACTTTTGCTTAATTTTTATTTAAAAGACAGGAAATGATTTTTTATAAACTAAACGAAGAAAGCGACTTTAATCTTTTATGCGAATTTATCAAACCTCACAAAATGGGGCAAGAGATTATGTCAAAAAAGACAAAGACGCATTTTATATTTATTAAGGATATAAGTTGTAGTGCTGCTAATATCTTAAAACAAGATTCTTTAAGGGTTGGTGCTGAATTAGTTACAAATAAAGATATAATAAGTTGTTGCAAGGAAAATACAAATGCCCTTTTACTTGCAAATGAAGAACAAATTTTAAAATTAATCCAAAAAGAAAAAAAGCAAGATTTTAAGCTAAAAAATTTAGCCCTTTTTTTGCAAAGTCATTTTTCAAATTCAAATACAAATTTGAAAAGCCCTAGATTAATGGCTATAATAAATATAAATGAAGATAGTTTTAATGCTGATTCTAGGGTGAGTGAAAAGGCATTTGAAAAAAGATTAATCTCTTTTTTAGAATTAAAGCCTGAATTTATTGATATTGGAGCAGTTTCATCTCGCCCTGGGAGTTTGTATTGTGGGGAAAAAGAAGAATTTAAAAGACTTAAAAATTGCCTTGATTTAATCTATAAAAAAAATTATTATAAAGAGTCAAATTTTAGCCTTGATAGCTTTAATGAGTATTGCCTTGAATATGCCTTAAATAAGGGCTTTAATTTGATTAATGATATAACTGGTTTAAAAAATGAAAATTTAGCTAAACTAGCACAAAATTATAAGGCAAGTTATTGCTTAATGCATATGCAAAATGACCCCCTTACAATGCAGGAAAATCCTTATTATAATGACTTGATAAGCGAGATTAATGATTTTTTTGGAGAAAAGCTTGAAATTTTAGCTAAGTATAAAATCAAAGAAGTAATTTTAGATGTTGGCATTGGTTTTGGAAAAAGCCCAGTTCATAACATGCTTTTAATCAAGCATTTAGGACATTTTTTGCATTTTAATAAGCCCTTATTAATCGGGGCAAGCAGGAAAAGCGTTATAAATGCTTATTTTAAAAGCGAAGTAAAAGAACGACTAGCAGGGACTTTGTATCTACATTTACAAGCCTTTAAAAATGGGGCTAATATAATTAGGGTGCATGATTTATACGAACATAAGCAAATGTTTGCTTTAAACTTGGCTATGGGGGAGCTTATTTTATGAACTATGATGAGTATTTACAAAAAATAAATTTAGCAAATGAATGGATGAGGACGTACTATGAAAAGGATATGCCCTTAGCAAGTGATGCAGAATACGATTCTTTAATTAGAGAACTAAAAGAATTTGAAAGCAATAACAAAAATTTAATAAATGCAAATTCCCCAACTCAAAAGGTAGCCCCCTTAATACAAAGTGAGTTTCATAAAATCAAGCATTTAGCGAGAATGTGGTCAATGGAAGATGTTTTTAACAAAGATGAATTAAGGGCTTGGATGAAAAGGATAAAATGTGAGAATGATTTTTTCATTGAGCCAAAATTTGATGGGGCTAGTTTAAATTTACTTTATGAAAATGGACATTTGATAAGTGGGGCTACAAGGGGTGATGGCGAGATTGGAGAAGATATTAGCTTAAATGTTTTTGAGATTGAAAATATCCCTAAAGAACTTTCTTATAAAGAAAAGATTGAGATAAGAGGCGAGGTTGTTATATTAAAAAAGGATTTTGAAAGCTTAAATCAAAAAAGAATGAGTGAAAACAAAGGTCTTTTTGCAAATCCTAGAAACGCAGCAAGTGGCAGTTTAAGGCAACTTGATACGAGTATTACTAAGCAAAGGAATTTAAAATTTTATCCTTGGGGCGTGGGTTTTAACACTTTAAAATTTACAAAACATAGCCAGGTAATGGAGTTTATAAGAGAACTTGGCTTTTTAAAGGATGATTTTGTAGGACTTTGTAAGGATTTTGATGAAGTTGTAAAAGCCTATGAAAGCTTACTTAAAAAAAGAGATGAAAAGCCTATGATGATGGATGGAATGGTAGTTAGGGTTGATGATTTAGCACTTTGTGAAAGTTTAGGTTATACCATTAAATTTCCAAAGTTTATGGCAGCTTTTAAATTTCCACCTCTTGAAAAAAGCACAAAATTAATTGATATAAATTTGCAAGTTGGAAGAAGTGGAGTTGTAACGCCTGTGGCTGTTTTAGAACCTGTAAATTTAGATGGGGTTATAGTTAAAAATGCTAGTTTGCATAATTTTGATGAGATAAAAAGGCTTGATTTAAAAATTAATGATTATGTAAATGTTATTAGAAGTGGGGATGTAATCCCAAAAATTACAAATGTTTTTAAAGATAGAAGAACTGGGATAGAAAATGATATTAAACGACCTAAATTGTGTCCAGTTTGTAGTAGCATTTTGCTTGATGAAGGGGCTTTGATAAAGTGTCAAAATTTAGACTGCAAGGCAAGATTGGTAAATTCTATAATTTATTTTGTTAGCAAAAAATGCCTTAATATAGATGGGCTTGGAGAAAGCATAGTACAACTCTTATTTGAAAAAGGCAAAATTTCAAGCGTTGAAAGCATTTTTTATTTAAAATACGATGATTTTAAGGATTTAGAAGGCTTTAAGGATAAAAAGATAAATAATTTATTAAACGCCATTGAAAACGCTAAAAATTGTGAGTTGACCCGTTTTATAAATGCCTTAGGTATTGAACATATAGGAGAAGTAGCGGCTAAAAAACTAGCTACAAGCTTTGGTTTAGAGTGGTTTAAGCAAGATGAAAACGCACTTTTAAAGCTTGATGGTTTTGGTATAGAAATGGTTAAAAGCATTTTGGACTTTGTTAGGGTTAATGAAGAAAGAATTTTACATTTTTACGCACTTTTAAAATTAAGTGTTGAAAAAAATGACATAAATGAAGAAAGCATATTTTTTAATAAAAGTTTTGTAATAACAGGCACTTTAAGCAAGCCAAGGGATGAATTTAAGACCTTGATTGAAAAAATGGGAGGTAGGGTTAGTTCTAGTGTTTCAAAAAAAACTGATTATGTGCTTTTTGGTGAAGAGGCTGGTTCCAAGCTTGATAAGGCAAAGGCCTTAGGCGTTAATTTGCTTGATGAAAATGCCTTTAATGCCCTTTTAAATAATGTTTAAAATTCTAGCTCTGCTTAGTCCTTTTTGCTTTTTGATAAGTTGGCAGCATTTTGTTTTTGCCCCATTTTTTTTATTTTTTAGCTTTTATGGAATTTTTGTTGAATTTAAAAGCTTTTTACAAGCTAAAAAACAAATTTTAAAAACTGCAACTATACTTGAAGAAAGCCTATTTTATAAGCTTACAAATGGAAATTTTTTTATATATTTTATGACATTTTTTTTAAGTTTATTTTGCATTTTAAGCTTATTTGTAAATTTGCTTAATCTTGAAAGTATAGATTATGTTTTTTTATTTGTTTTTTTGCCATTATTTTTACTAATTTTTAAAAAAAGCTTTTTTTCTCAGTTTAAAAAAAATGCTTATAATGATTTTAGAATTATCATTTTTACTAGCTTTTTAATCGCCTTAATTTACGCACTTTTTAAGCTTTTTTTTATAGAAAATCAGCCTCAAAATTTAAGCATATTAAGCGATAATATTAAATTTTATAAGGGTTCTAAGCTTTTATTATTAGATAAACTTTCTTATATTTTAAATATGCTTATGAGTTTAAAGCTTTTTTTGCTTTATTATTTGGGTAATTTTTATTTTAAACTTTTTTCTTTTATTTTTGATTTTATGAATTTTTTTATATTAAGTTCTATTATAGCATATTTATATAATTATTGTTTTAAACTTAAATTTAAATTTTTAATCCTTAGTCTAAGCCTTATTTTATGCACCCTTAGCCTTTATACCATACCTTATAAAAACGCTGCTAGTCTTGATTATAATAAAGAATTAATCTTTTTAATAGATAATTTACAAAATTTAAAAGAACAAAATTTAAGCAAAATGCAAGAAAATACAAAAAATTTAAACAAGCAATTAAAAGAGATTGAAAAAGTGCTTAATAAAAACACTTACGAGCTTTTTAAGTGGTGGTTTTCTGATGAAAAAAAAGAGTTACAAAAAATGCTAAGGGATTTAAATGAGATTTGACACCTTTATAGCTTTGCGTTTAAATATAAGTAAAAATAAAGCAAAAGAATTAATATTAGTAGGTCAAATTTCTTTAAATAATGAAAATTTTAAACCATCTTTTAATGTTAAAAATTATTTATCAAGCTTAGATAAAAAAGCCATTTTAAACGATGAAGAGATACTTTTTTCAAATCTTTTAAATCTTAGTTTAAAGGATGAGTTTTATGTAAGTAGGGCAGCCTTAAAATTAGAAGCCTTTTTAAAAAATCATTTTGTAGATATTAAGGATAAAAACTGCTTAGATATAGGAACGAGTACTGGAGGTTTTGTACAAATTTTACTTAAAAACGGGGCTAAATTAATTACAGCAATTGATGTTGGAACAAATCAACTTCATAAAAGTCTAAAAAATAATCCAAGGATTAAAAGCCTTGAAAATATGGATTTAAGGGATTTTAAAAGCGATGAGAGTTTTGAGTTAATTACTTGCGATTTAAGTTTTATCTCGCTTTTAAAGGTCCTTATTTATATTGATAATTTAGCCTTAAAAGATATAATTTTACTTTTTAAACCTCAATTTGAAGTTGGAATAAAGGCTAAGAAAAGCACTAAGGGCGTTGTGCTTGATAAGGATGAAATTACAAGGGCTAGAAAGAATTTTGAAAAAGCTTGTGAAAATTTGGGCTGGGTTTTAAAAAAATGCGAAGAATCGTTAGTTAAAGGAAAAAATGGAAATGTTGAATATTTCTACCACTATGAAAAATAGGGTCAAAAGCCTAGCAATAGGCTGTTTTGATGGCCTTCATTTAGGACATAAAGAACTTATAAAGCATTTAGATGAAAATGGAATTTTATTAATCATTGATAAATTTAAGGGCTTAGTACTTTGCGATAAAGAAGATAAACAAAAATTAAGCAAAAAAGAACTTGTAGAATTAAATTTTAATGAGATTAAAAACTTAAGTCCTTTAAAATTTTTAATAATACTTAAAAAAGAATTGCCAAAACTTGAAAAAATAGTCGTTGGATATGATTTTACCTTTGGTAAAAATAGGCTTTGTGGGGCAGGTGATATTGAAAAATTAAGTGGCATAAAAACTATAATAGTGCCCGAAATTAAGCTAAATGGCATAAGCATTCATTCAAGTTTAATAAAGGAATTTTTACAAAATGGCGACATTGATAAGGCAAATGCTTTTTTAGGTAGATTTTATAAGATAAAGGGCTTTGTAATAAGTGGTCAAGGTCTTGGAAAAAGGGCTTTATATCCTACCTTAAATTTAAAAAATGATTCTTATTTTGTGCCAAAAATGGGGGTTTATGTAAATTTTACCCGTATTAAAAATACTATTTTTAAAAGCGTTTCTTTTGTAGGAATTAGAATGAGTGATGAAAATTTTAGCATTGAAACGCATATAATAGAAAATTTTAAGCTTGATATAAAAGAAAATGAAAAAATTGAGCTTTTTTTTGTTAAATTTCTAAGAGAAAATGCTAAATTTAGTGATTTAGATGCCTTAAAATTTCAAATTTCAAAGGATATTAAACTAAGTTTAAAATTCCTTGAAAACATAGATAAAAAGGAGCTTTTATGAGAGATAAACTTTTTCAAAAAACACCACAAAAACAATTTGAATTTGATAAAAATGTAGCTAGTGTTTTTGATGATATGTTAAAACGTTCTATACCTTTTTATAGTGAAAATTTAAATCTTTGTGCTAATATCATAGCAAAAATGGCAAAAAAGAACGCTAAGATTTGTGATTTAGGCTCATCAACAGCAAATTTATTAATAAAACTTTTTGAATTAAGAAAGGATTTTTTACTTTGTGGAGTTGATGAGGCAAGTGCTATGCTTGACCTTGCAAGGACTAAGGCTAAGGCTTATGGGACAAATATTGAGTTTATACAAGCAAATTTAAACGATTTTAATTTTTTTAAAAATGATATATTTATTGCAAGTTATACCCTGCAATTTATAAGACCCATGCAAAGACAGGCCTTGGTTGATAAAATTTATAAATTTTTAAATAAGGGAGGTTTTTTTATTTTAAGCGAAAAAATACTTTATGAGAACGCAAAAATCGCAAAAATAATGATAGAACTTTATTTTGAGTTTAAACAAAGGCAAGGATATAGCGAATTTGAGATTGCATCAAAAAGGGAGGCCTTAGAAAATGTATTAATCCCTTACACTCAAAAAGAAAATATTAAAATGCTTGAAAACGCAGGTTTTTCACGCATAGAAAGCATTTTTAAATGGGCAAATTTTGAAAGTTTCATAGCTTTTAAGTAAGGCTTATTTGAGTCTGTGAAAAATTTAAAGATAAAAAATTAAAATTTAAGTATAAAAACAATTTTGGGCTAAGATAGCCCAAAAACTTAGTGACAACCACAACCTGAATTTTTTGCAAAAAATTCATCAAGTGCTGTTATATTTGGCATATTTGTAATTTCGCTAACTATTTCCTTATAAGCGATTTTGCCATCTTTTATAACAAAAACAGCCCTTGCTAAAAGTCCTTCAAGTGGGCTATCTTCTAGTAAAACTCCATATTTTTTGCCAAATTCTTTATTTAAAAAATCACTTGCAACGACTAAATTTTCTATGTTTTCAGTAGAACAAAATCTACCCATTGCAAAAGGTAAATCCATACTTACAACAACAACTTCTGCACTCTTATAACTTGCTATTTTTTGATTAAATTCTCTAGCCTCAGTAGCACACACAGCCGTATCAAGGCTTGGTAAAGACAAAATAATTTGAGTTTTTCCACTTGGGGCTATTTCAACTAGGCTTAAATCCTTTGCCTTTAAATTTAGTTTTGGAGCACTATCTCCTACATTTACTGCATTTTCGTTTAATTTTACAGCGTTACCTTTGAAAGTTACCGACATTTTTTCTCCTAATTTTAAAATTGTGCGAAAATTATAACCAAAAAATATTAAGCAAAAATGACTTATGTTAATTTTTATATAAATTCGCCCTTGCTAAGTCCTGCTTCTACTAAAAAACAAGATGGTGCAAAGCTTGTTTTTTTATTATTATCATAACGGGCATAACTTAGATAAAGCCTATCCTTTGCCCTAGTAACTGCTACATAAAAAAGCCTTCTTTCTTCTTCTAAGCTTCCACCCATTGAGATAAGTTTTTGATTAGGAAAGCGACCCTGTGCTAAGTCTATAACAAAAACAAGGCTAAATTCCAAGCCCTTACTAGCATGAACGCTTAATAAATTTACCCCACTTCCACTACTTATCTCACTAGCCCCAAGGGTTAAAAAATTATAATACTTATCTGCCTTTGTGTAATCTTTTGAAAGATTTTTTAAGATTAAAAGCTTAGCTTTAATCTTTTCTAAATTTTCACTCTTTTTTAATATATCAACTTGTCCAGCTTTATTTGTAGCCCTTTTAGTAGCTAAAATTTCGCAAATATGCTTAAAAAAAAGATTATTATAAATTAATTCAATCAAAAATAAGGGATTGTTTTGATTAATGCCATTTTTTATATATAAAAAGAGTTGTTCTAAATTTTTAGCACAATTTTCATTTATCTTTGAAAGCTTTAAAATAGGGTGTTTGTTAAATTCACTTTGCAAAGAAAATCTTGTTTCATTTTCAAAAATATCAAGTCCTGCAAAAAGCCCTAAGTCATAATTGCTTTGCAAGGTACCTTGTAAATTTACATCTTTGTCAGGTTCTAAAAAGCCCTTTATTAAATTTCCATGACCTAGTTTTAAAAGCCCGTCAAAAATTGCTTTTGCTAAAACTGAGCCCACACCAGCAGTATATTGCATTAAGTGCATAAAGGCCATTATATCTTTATTATTAATTAAAAGGCAAAACATAGCACAAAATGCCTTTATTTCAAGGCTATCAAAAAAACTTCTACTATCCTTTCTAAGACTAGGTATTCCAAGATTTCTCAAAGCTATTTCAATATCATCAGCACTAGAATTATTACGAAAAATCACAGCTATTTTATTATGTGAAACCCCACTTGTTTGTATCATTTTAGCAATTTCTTTACATTGTAAAATATTATCGCTAAAGCTAAGCAAAACAGGGGCCTTAAATTCACCTTCTCTGGTAACTATAAGTTCTTTTGGATAAAGCCTTTCATTGTTTATAATAACTTTATTTGCAAGGGCTAAAATGCTTTTAGTTGAGCGGTAATTTTTATTAAGAGAAAAAATTTTAGCATCCTTAAAACGTTTATCAAAGCTACCTATAATGCTAATATCAGCACCATTAAAGGCATAAATACTTTGGTCATAATCACCTACGCAAAATAAACTTTTACTTTCAAAGGCCTCTATTAATGAACTTTGTAAGGAATTTGTATCTTGATATTCATCTACTAAAATTTCTTCAAAATCATATTTATTTTCTTTTAAGTGATTTTTAAGATTAATTAATAGATCGTTAAAATCAAGATAATTAAAACGTTTTTTTTCACCCTTGTACTCTAAAAAAATATCTTCATAAATTTGGGCAAAAACGCTTTGTTCTTCGTAATTTTTACAAAACCATTCTTTAAAATCCTTATCAAAAGCAGTATTGCAAAACAAAGAATAGATATCATATAAATAACTTGCTTGATAAGGTTTTAATTCGCTTAAATGAGAAAATGAACGTTTTTCACAAAGGCTTTTTAATAAAAGTTTTAAATCAGCTGCAGTTTTTAAGCTAATATTTTTATCTATCTTTTTAAGCAAGGTATAAGCAATGCTATGAAAGGTACCTGCCATGATTTTACTTGTAATTTCCTTGCTAAAATAATTATTTAATCTTGCTATCATCTCGCCACTTGCCTTATTCGTAAAGGTTAAAAGCATGATTTTATCAGCAGGTATTTTTTTATTTAATAAAAAGGCTATTCTAGCTACTATGGTTGAAGTTTTGCCAGTACCTGCACTAGCTATTATTAGATTATGTCCTAGTGGGGTAGTTGCAGCTCTTAGTTGCTCATCATTTAATTTTGAAAGTGGCATTTGTGTCCTTAAAAAGCTGAAATTATAAAAAAAAATTGCTTAAAAAATATAAATTTTAATTATCTTGTTATATAATTTATTTTTGATAACTTTTAAGGATTGAATAATGAATTTAAAGATTTTTTCTATTATAGTAGGCTTTTTTATAATTATCTTAGTAGTACTTGGTGGGACTTATTATTATTTATTTGAAATGCCAGAAGAAGAAACGATAAAGGTTGCTACTCCAAGCTTCAATAGTATAAATAATCAATTTTTAAACACTGATACAATTAACGAACAAGCTTTAAACAATAAAGAATCAAATTCAAATTTAGCCTTAAATGAAAATTTAAGCACATTAAACACAAATGAAACAAAGGAAAATCCAAAGGTTAAAGAATTAAAAAAAGAACTAAAAAAGGAAGTTAAAAAAGAAATTTTAAACGAAGATAATATACACTCAGTTACAAATACAAAAACGTCTCAAAAATTAAGCTTTAAAAAGACAAGTGAAAAAACGCCAAATTTAAATACTATTAAAGAATATCAACAAAGGGGTAAGGATTCAAGATTAGAACCATTTTTAAGCACTGAAAATGTAAAGGTTTATATAATGGAGGGAAAGTCCTTGACAAATTATAGAAAGGGGCTTTTAAAGGATATGCTTTCTCCTATTCAAAATCGCTCAAAAGATTATAATTTAAGCGTTTTTATACAAATGCTACCTAAAAATAAAATGGATATTAGCATTTACAATAAAGATATAATTTTTTCAGAAAAGAAAAAGGCTTATAAATACATTACTTTAAATGATATAAGTGATTATAAAAACGACTTAAAACACCTAAATGAAAGGGTTAAAAGAGAAGAGATTATAAAAAAAGTGAATTTTAAGCACAATGTAAATTTAAAGGGAAGTGATTTTGCTAAGCATATTAAAAACTTAAAACAAGGCATTAGCGAGGCACAATATTATTTTCCATTTTGTGAGATTATACAAATTAATTAAGCTATAAATCAAGGTTTTAACATGTATGATAAAAATATAGAAGAAAAATATTATTCAATTTGCGAAAATAGGGGATATTTTGAAATAGATGGAAATAAGGCTATTCAAAAGAAAAATAAAACTTTTTGTATAATGATGCCCCCACCCAATGTAACAGGAATTTTACATATAGGACATGCTCTAACCTTTACCTTGCAAGACATAATGGTTCGTTATAAAAGAATGGATGGCTATAAAACGCTTTATCAACCTGGGCTTGACCATGCAGGTATTGCTACTCAAAATGTGGTTGAAAAACAGCTTTTAAGTCAGGGTATCAAAAAAGAAAATTTAAGTAGAAGTGAATTTATAGACAAAGTTTGGCAGTGGAAAGAAAAAAGCGGGGGTCAGATTTTAAATCAAATGAGAAGTTTAGGTATAACTCCTGCTTGGTCTAGGCTTCGTTTTACTATGGATAGTGGCCTTGTAAATGCAGTTAAAAAGGCCTTTGTAAATTTGTATAATAAGGGCTTGATAGAACGTGGCAATTACATGATTAATTGGTGCACTCATGATGGGGCACTTAGTGATATAGAGGTAGAATACAAAGAAAATTATGGAAAACTTTATCATATAAGGTATTTTTTTAAAGATAGTAAGGATTATTTAGTAGTAGCTACTACAAGACCTGAAACCTTTTTTGGTGATACAGCAGTAATGGTAAATCCAAACGATGAAAGATATAAAAAATTTATAGGAAAAGAGCTTGTTTTGCCACTATCTAATAAGATTATTAAAATAATTGGTGATAATCATGTGGATATGGAATTTGGAACAGGCGTGGTAAAGGTTACACCAGCACATGATATGAACGATTATGAGGTAGGTTTAAGGCATAATTTAGAATTTTTAAGCATATTTGATGAAAAGGGAATTTTAAATGAACATTGCTTGGAATTTCAAGGCTTAGAAAGATTACAAGCAAGGGATAAAATAGTAGCAAGTTTACAAGAAAAGAACTTTATAGAAGATATACAAGAACATAAAAATCAAGTGGGATATTGTTATCGTTGTAAAAATATCGTTGAACCATATATTTCAAAGCAGTGGTTTGTAAAAAAAGATATAGCAAAAGAAAGTATTGAAAAAGTAGCCTTAAAAGAAAGTAAATTTTACCCAGCACATTGGATAAATAGCTTTAATGCTTGGATGAAAGAACTTCGCCCTTGGTGTATTTCAAGACAGCTTTGGTGGGGTCATCAAATCCCTGTTTATTATTGTGCGTGTGGGAATGAATTTGCTAGTGAAGATAGCCTTAGTATTTGCCCAAAATGTGGCAGTAAAGATTTTAAACAAGATGAAGATGTGCTTGATACTTGGTTTTCTTCTGGTCTTTGGGCTATGAGTACCTTAGGCTGGGGCAATGGTGATTGGGGTAAAGATAAGCTTTGGAATGAGAATGATTTAAAGGAATTTTATCCAAATTCTTTATTAATTACGGGCTTTGATATTTTGTTTTTTTGGGTAGCTAGAATGATGTTTCAAAGCACAAATTTACTTCATAAGCTTCCCTTTAAACATATTTATTTACATGCACTTGTTAAGGATGAACAGGGTAGAAAGATGAGCAAAAGCCTTGGGAATGTGATTGACCCAAATGAAAGCATAAAAGAATATAGCGCTGATATTTTGCGTTTTACACTTGCTTTAATTGCCATTCAAGGCAGAGACATAAAGCTTAGTAATGATAAACTTTTGCAGGTTAGAAATTTTACAAATAAGCTTTATAACGCAGCGAATTACTTGCTTCTAAATGAAAATAAATTTGAAGATTTAGAAAATATAGAACTTAAAAGCAGTTTAGCTAAATTTATAAATGCTAAATTTCAAGATTGTGTTAAGGAAGTAAGGGAAAATTTAGATAATTATCGCTTTAATGATGCGGCAAATTGTTTATATAAATTTTTCTGGGATGATTTTTGCGATTGGGGCATTGAACTAAGCAAGGCTGAAAAATCAAGTGTAAAAGAACTTGGCAGTATTTTTAAAAGTGCCTTAAAGCTTTTGCATCCATTTATGCCTTTTTTAAGTGAGTTTTTATATCATAGATTAAGTGCTACTAGCCTTGAAAATTCTGATTCTATAATGATTTCTAGCTATCCAGTTGTAAATAAACAAGATGAAAAAATTAAAAATTTATTTGAACTTTTGATAGAAAGTATAGTTAGCATTAGAAGAACAAAGACCTTACTTGAATTAAAAAGCATTGAAAAAGCTTATATAAAATTAAATAATATGGGATTAAAAGAAGAGTTAAAAAATTTAGAAATTTTCATAAAAACCCTTGCAAAATGTCAAAATATAGAATTTACAGATAAGATTATAGAAAATGCAGTAAGGGATGTAAGTGAGAATTTAGAACTTTTCATAAGTTTAGAAAATGTGGATTTGAGTGCCATTATTGCAAGATTTAATAATCAAAAAGCAAAGCTTGAAAAAGAAATTAATAAATTAAACAACATACTTGGCAATGAAAAATTTATAGCAAACGCTCCTAAAGAAGTGGTAGCTACTAATAAGGAGGCATTAAAATCTTTAAATGAACAACTTGCTAAGATTGAAGAGGAATTAGATAAATTTAAGGTTAAAAATTGATTGATATTAAGAATTTAAAAAAATATTATGACAAAGAACTTGTAATAAATGATGTTTGTTTGCACATAAATAAGGGTGAAATTTATGCTATTGTTGGGCATAGTGGGGCTGGAAAATCCACGCTTTTAAGGTGTATAAATGGCTTAGAAGATTATCAAAGCGGTTCTTTAATGGTTTTGGGTAAAGAAGTTTCTAAGCTTAAAAATAGACAAAAAGAACTAAGAATTCTAAGAAAAGACATAGGCATGATTTTTCAAAATTTTGCCTTAATGAATTTAAAAAGTGTCTTTGAAAATGTAGCCATGCCTTTAAGGTCACATTATACGCAAAGTAAAAGCCTTGCTAGTCTTTTTAAAAAAGAATTTATGAGTGAAAAAGATGTCAAAAAACGCGTTTTAGAACTCTTAGACATAGTTGGGTTAAACAATAAAATAAGGGCATTTCCAAGGGAGTTAAGTGGAGGACAAAAGCAAAGAGTAGCCATTGCTAGGGCACTTGCTTTAAATCCCAAGATTTTATTAAGTGATGAGGCTACTTCTGCACTGGACCCAAACACTACTAAAAATATCTTAGAGCTTATCTCAAAGATAAATAAAGAATTTAATATAACCGTAGTTGTGGTAACGCATGAAATGGAGGTTGTAAAGGATATTGCTAAAAGGGCTATTTTATTAGAACATGGACAAATTATAGGGCAGGGCAGTATAGATGAATTATTTTTAAGGCCAAATGAAAAAATGAGAGAATTCTTAGGAGAGAGTGAGTATTTGCCAAATTCTGGTTTAAATATAAGGCTTTATTTTCCAAAAGAAGTAGCTCAAAATCACATAATTACACATATGGCAAGGAGTTTAAATATTGATTTTAACATAGTTTGGGGTAAGATTGAAAAGCTTGGCGATGAGGCCTTAGGAAATTTGGTTATAAATGTTGATGAAAAAGATAAGGAAAAAATATTAGTTTATCTCAGTCAAAGTGGCGTTTTATGGGAGCTTGCAAATGGAAAATAATTTTAGTGAAATTTGGGTTAATTTTAAAGAAAGAATTGCAAATTTTATAGATGAATTTTCCTTTGAAGGCATTAAAGAAGTAAGCATTAACTCCATCAAAACCTTTCCACAAAATTACGAAAATATCCTTAAACTAGCCCTTGAAGAAACTATTTATATGAGTTTAGTTTCTGTTATAGTTGGTTTTATTTTAGCTATTATTCCTGGAATTTTACTTGCTATTTGGGGAAAAGATGGTATTAGTGAAAATAAAATCGCTTATAATATCTTAGATTTTATCACAAATATTTTAAGGGCCTTTCCTTTTTTGATATTAATAGTAGTTCTTTTACCACTTTCAAAGATAATAGTAGGTACTAGCATAGGCACAAACGCAGCCATAGTACCTCTTTCAATAGGGGTTGCCCCTTTTTTAGCAAAAATGCTAGAAAGTGCCTTTAAAGAAGTAGATAAAGGCGTTATAGAAGCAGCTAAGTCTTATGGGGCTAGTAATTTTCAAATAATCTTTCGTGTAATTTTTATTGAGTCAATGCCAAGCATTATAAGTGGGGTTACCTTAGTTTTTATCTTTACTATAGGCTTTTCTGCATTAGCTGGCACGGTTGGAGGAGGTGGCTTAGGAGACGTGGCCATTCGTTATGGTTATGAAAGATTTAATCAAGAAGTAATGATACAAACTGTTGTTATTTTACTTATCTTAGTACAAATCGTTCAAATTTTAGGAAATTTATTTTATATGTGGGCAAAAAATAGCAAAACTATGTTAAGTCTTATAGTGCTTTCTTTGCTAGTATTGTTTAAATTTATCTTAGAACTTTCAAATGATGAAAGTCCTATTTTAATGAGTGTTTTACTCTTTTTTCTAGTACTTAGTCTCTTGTTTAGATTAAGGAAATTTAAGGCTTAGCTAAGTTTGTTTAAAGTAGAATTTTAAGTTTTTTAAGCCAAATTTATTGTAAAGGAAAAATTATGAATATCAAAGCTTTTTTGTTTTCTGCTTTTTTAGCACTTAGCTTAAATGCAGCAGAAAAAATCGTAGTTGCAGCTACTCCTGTTCCTCATGCTGAAATTTTAGAAGAGGTAAAAGCTGATTTAAAAGCACAAGGTTATGAACTTGTCATTAAAGAATTTAATGATTATATACAACCAAATATCGCAACTGATAATAAAGAAGTAGATGCAAATTTCTTTCAACATATACCTTATATGCAAGAATTTAATAATATTAGAAAAACTAAACTTGTGATTGTTGGTGGGATTCATATTGAGCCTATGGCTGTTTATTCTAAGAAATTTAAAAGTCTTGAAGACGTAAAAAATGGTGCTTTAATTGCCGTTCCAAACGACCCTACAAATGAAAGTAGAGCCCTTGATTTAATAGCCAAAACCGGTCTCATTAGCTTTAAAAATGATAATGCCTTAAAAACTCCACTTGATATAAAGGATAATCCTAAGAATCTTAAATTTAGCGAACTAAAAGCTGCCCAAGTACCAAGGGCGTTAAGTGATGCAGATTTTGCTATTATTAATTCAAATTATGCTCTGTCTGCAAAGCTAAATCCTGTAAAAGATTCTGTTTTAATAGAAAGTAGTGAAAGCCCTTATGTAAATGTCTTAGTTACAAGGCAAGGAAGAGAAAACGAGACTAAAATTCAAGCACTTTTAAAGGCCTTGCAAAGTCAAAAGGTAAAAGATTTCATACTTAAAAAGTATGAAGGTTCTGTAGTTCCTGCTTTTTAAGGTAGTATGATGAAAAAGATATTTTTATTTTTAAGTTTATTAAGCTTTATTTTTGCAAGTGATAAAACCATAGTAATTGGGGCTACACCTACTCCTCATGCTGAAATTTTAAAATTTAGTAAGCCCTTATTTGAGGCAAGAGGTTATAAGTTAGAGATTAAGGAATTTAATGATTATCTTATACCAAATTTTGCCCTAAATGATAAGGATTTAGATGCAAATTTTTATCAACATAAGCCTTTTTTAGATGATTTTAATAAAAATAAAAATACGAATTTAGTTTCTATCGAACATATTTTACTTGTTCCTATGGCTGTTTATTCTAATAAATTTAAAGATATTGCAAATATAAAAAATGGGGCAAGTATAGCTATTCCAAACGACCCTACAAATGAAAGTAGAGCCCTTGATTTGCTTGAAAAGGCTAATCTTATAAAGCTTGAAAACAAGGAAAATAAAACTCCCCTTGATATAAAGGAAAATCCTAAAAAACTTAAATTTATAGAATTAAAAGCAGCCCAATTACCAAGGGCACTAGGAGATGCAGATTTGGCTGTAATTCCTACTAATTACGCCTTGGGGGCTGGATTAAATCCTTTAAAAGATGGACTTATTATAGAAAGTAAGGATAGCCCTTATGCGATAGTAATTGCCGTTAGAAAGGGCGATGAAGATAAAGAAAAAAGCAAAATTTTAAAAGATGTTTTGCGTTCAAAAGAGATTAAAGAATACATAGAAAAAACATATCAAGGTTCGGTTATACCTACCTTTTAAGTTATGAGAAAATTTTTTATTCTTCTTTTATTTTTAAATTTTTTACAAGCTTCTAATTTGGAGCTTGTAAAATCTGCTTTGATACAAGAATTTAAATATAATTTTCCTCAAATCATTATTACAAAGGTTGATTTAAAGATTACTTCGTTGCCAAAGGACTTTGAAGAATACGAATTTATAAAGTTAGCACCTGGCAAATTTAATAGAGCACAAGGCTTTGTAAGGGCCGAGTTTAAAACCCCTAAAAATATAGCTAAAAATGTTTTTTTTCGCTATTTTATCAAAGGAAATTTGCAGGTATTAAGAGCTAGTAGGGCCATTAAAAAGAATGATAAATTAAGCGTTTTAGATTATAAAATAGTAATGCTTGATTTTGACAAGGTCCCTGCAAATGCTTTAAATTTAGAAGATAGTAATAATTTAATTTCCAAAACAAATATCTCAAAAAATGCCATTTTAAAAGAAAATATGTTTAAATCATCAGCCTTAATCAAAAAACACAGCAAAATTACAGGAATTTTGCAAGATGAAAATATAGATGTTTTAGTAGAATTAATAGCCCTTGAAAATGCCAATTTAAACGAAAAAATTCGTGCTAAAAACAAAGATGGCAAGGTAATGCAAGGCGTTGTAATTAGCAAAGATAGGATTTTAATAGAATGAAAATTTTATTAGGAATGTCAGGTTCAAGTAGTGTAAAATTAGGCTTTAAACTGCTTTTAAATTTACAAAATTCTCAAAATGAAATTTTTTGCATTGTAACTAAGGGAGCAAGGTTGAGTTTTAAGGCTGAAAACAGTGCTAATATAGATGAGTTTTATAAGGATAGTTTTAAAAAAGTAGCGTTTTTAAATGATGATGATTTAAGCAGTGGGGTTTCGAGTGGTTCTTTTGGCATTGATAAAACTATAATTGCACCTTGTTCTATTTCTAGTCTGGCTAAAATTAGTAATGGTCTTTGTGATAGCTTATTAACAAGGGCTTGTGGGGTTGCTTTAAAGGAAAGAAAAACTTTAATCTTAGGCGTTAGGGAAATGCCATTTTCAACCCTAAATTTAAAGCAAATGACTAAGCTTAGCAAAATGGGTGTTATCATAGCACCTCCTGTTATAGCATCTTATTCTGGGGCTTTAAATTTAGACGAGCTTGAAAATTTTATCATTGGTAAATGGCTTGATTTACTCGGTATTAAACATAATTTATATAAAAAATGGCAAAGATAATAGCTTTTAAGTTTTGTTTTGTTATATTTATGCTTATTTTTTGGAGAAAATTAATGACTTGTTTGTATCCTGGTACCTTTGATCCCATTACAAATGGGCATTTAGATGTGGTAAAAAGGGCCTTAAAAATTTTTGATAAGGTAGTTTTAGCAATAGCTACAAGTGAGCTTAAAAAGCCTTATTATAGTCTTGAAAAAAGAGAAAAATTAGCAAAACTTGCCACTAGTGATTTAGATAATGTTGAGATAATTTGTTTTGATAGTTTATTAGTAGATTTAGCTAAAAAATTAAACATAAAAACCATTATTAGAGGGCTTAGGGCTGTTAGTGACTTTGAGTATGAATTACAAATTGGCTATGCAAATAATGCTTTGTGGAGTGAGATTGAAAGCGTTTATTTAATGCCAAATTTACAAAATGCCTTTATTTCAAGTTCTATAGTGCGTTCCATTCTTGCTTATAATGGAGATGTGAGTTCACTTGTGCCAAAGGGAATTTTGCCATTTTTAAAGGATAAGTCTTGTATGTAGCATTTGAAGGCATTGATTGCATGGGGAAAAGTACCCAAATAGAACTTTTAAAAAATGATTTTAAGGATGCTATTTTTACAATGGAACCAGGTGGCACAGAATTTGGAAAGCATTTAAGAGAACTTTTATTAAATAAACCCTTTACAATCTCAAAAAGGGCCGAGTTATTTTTATTTTTAGCTGATCGAACCCAGCATTTTGAAGAAATTTTAAATGAAAATAAAAATAAGCTTATAATTAGCGATAGAAGTTTTATATCAGGAATTGCCTATGCTAAAGACTTTGACAAGGATTTTTTACTTAAATTAAATATTTTTGCCTTAAATGAATATATGCCACAAAAGATAGTTTTTTTAAAGGGTGATGAAAATTTAATAAATCAAAGATTTAAGCAAAAAAGCCTTGATAGCATTGAAAAAAGAGGGGTTTCTTATTTTTTAGATGTTCAAAAAAATATAGAAGAAGTGCTTTTTTTACTAAAAGATAAAACAAAAATTTTAACTTTAAATGCGAGTGATAGCATAGAAATTTTACATAAAAAAATAAAGGAATTTATCAATGATTAGTGCTTTAAAGGGTATGAAAGACATTAAGGATAAAGATGCTTTTTATTATGAAAAGATTGTTAAAATTTGCGAAGAAGTAGCTAAAAATTATGGCTTTTCTTATATCAATACCCCTCATTTAGAATTTTCTAAGCTTTTTAAAAGAAGTGTTGGAGAAAGTTCTGATATAGTCGGAAAGGAAATGTATGAATTTATCGATAAGGGAGAAAATGAAGTAAGCCTTAGACCAGAAGGCACAGCAGGAGTAGTTAGGGCTTACATAGAGGCTAAATTTGATAAAAGTTCAAGCCTTAAACGTTGGTTTTATCATGGTTCTATGTTTAGATATGAAAGGCCTCAAAAGGGGCGACTTAGGGAATTTCACCAATTTGGCGTTGAGTGTTTTGGCGAAAAAAGTGTTTATGAGGACGCTACTTTAATATTAATGTTAGTTGAAATTTTTAATCGCTTGGATATTAATTTTAATATTTTATTAAATTCCTTAGGTTGCGTGGAATGCTTACCACAATATAGACAAAAGCTTATTGATTTTTTAGATAAGGATGGTTTTTGCGATGATTGTATAAGACGTAAAAAATTAAATCCTATACGAGTTTTAGATTGTAAAAATGATAATTGCCAAAGCTTACTTGTTAATATGCCTATCATAAGGGATAATTTATGTCAAAATTGCAAAAAAGAATTTGAACTTTTGCAAGATATTTTAAGACAAGATAATATAAATTTTAAGCTTGATGATAAATTAGTTCGTGGGCTTGATTATTATTCTAAGAGTGCCTTTGAGTTTGTAAGCGATGAAATAGGGGCAAAGGCCTCAATTGCAGGTGGGGGCAGGTATGATAGATTGATTGAATATCTGGGTGGAAAAAGTGGCTATGGAGTAGGCTTTGCGATAGGCATTGAAAGGATAATTGCTATCTTAGAACAAAAAGAATTTGAAGAAAAAAGGAACGGGATTTATCTTTGTGCCTTGGATGAAAAGTATATTACTAAGCTTTTAAATATAGCTAGAATTTTAAGAAAAAAACATAAAGTGCTTTTAAATTATGGGCCTAAAAAACTTGCAAAACACCTTGCAAATGCTGATAATTTAAATACTGAAATATTTTTATGTATGGGTGAAAATGAGGCCTTACAAGAATCTTTGTTTTATAAAAATTTAAATACTAAAGAAGAAAAAATGCTTAAAATTTATAATTTGGAGAATAGCCTATGAATAATTATGGAATCGAACTTTGGGGGGATGATAATTTTGTTATAAAAAATGGCAAGGTTTGCATAAATTATGAAAAAAAACCAGCCATTATTGACATAGTAAAAGAACTTAGAGATGATGGTTATAGGGGGCCATTATTACTTCGTTTTCCTCATTTAATACAAAAGCAAATAGAAAATATTTACAAAAATTTTAATAAGGCTAGAAAGGAATTTGAATACAAGGGCAAATTTAACGCCGTTTATCCCTTAAAAGTTAATCAATATCCAGGTTTTGTTAAAAATTTAGTAAAGCTTGGGAAAAATTATAATTATGGTCTTGAGGCTGGTTCAAAGGCTGAACTTCTCTTAGCTATGGCTTATAACAATGAAAACGCTCCTATAACGGTCAATGGCTTTAAGGATAGAGAACTCATAAATATAGGCTTTATCGCTGCTGAAATGGGACATAATATAACCTTAACAATAGAGGGCTTAAATGAGTTAGAATCAATAATTGACATTGCAAAAGAACGTTTCAAACCAAAGCCAAATATAGGACTTCGCATAAGATTACATTCAACCGGTAGTGGAATTTGGGCAAAAAGTGGAGGCATAAATTCTAAATTTGGTCTTACTTCTACTGAGTTAATACAAGCTGTTAACATGCTAAAAGACAATAAACTTTTAGACCAATTTACCATGATTCATTTTCACATAGGCTCGCAAATTAGCGAAATTCACCCTCTAAAAAAGGCATTAAACGAGGCAGGTAATATCTATACTGAACTTCGCAAAATGGGAGCAAAAAATCTACATGCTATAAATTTAGGTGGTGGCCTTGCAGTTGAGTACTCGCAGTTTAAAAATGAAAATACTAGGAATTATACTTTAAGAGAATATGCAAATGATGTTGTTTTTATCTTAAAAAACATATCCGAACAAAAAGGCGACACAGAACCTGATATTTTTATAGAAAGTGGTCGTTTTGTAGCAGCCTCTCATGCAATTTTAGTGGCCCCCGTGCTTGAACTTTTTTCTCAAGAATACACAGAAAGTAAGCTAGTTTTAAAAAAGGATAATCCTAAGTTAATAGATGAACTTTTTGACCTTTATAAAAGCATAAAGCCATCAAATGCCCTTGAGTACTTGCATGATAGCGTAGAGCATTTAGAAAGTATATTAACTTTATTTGACCTTGGTTATGTGGATTTAAGTGATAGGTCCAATGCTGAAATTTTAACCCAACTCATAGCAAAAAAGGCTATCTTACTTCATAAAGAAAACTCAAGTGATTTATTAGCAATTCAGACTCAAATGCAAGAAAGATATCTAGTAAATTTTTCACTTTTTCAATCAATGCCTGATTTTTGGGGTTTAGGTCAAAATTTCCCTATAATGCCTCTTGACAAACTTGAAGAAGAACCTAGCAGAAGTGCTAGTATTTGGGATATTACTTGTGATAGTGATGGAGAAATTTCTTATCTAAAAAATAAGCCCTTGTTTTTACATGATGTAGACATTGAAAAGGAAAATTATTTTTTAGGCTTTTTTTTAGTGGGGGCTTATCAAGAAGTACTTGGAATGCGCCATAATCTTTTTACTCACCCAACAGAGGCAAGCGTTAGTATAAATGAAAAGGGTTATGAGATTGATAGCATAATCGAGGCCCAATCCATACTTGATACCCTTGAAGACCTTGATTATGACGTGCACTTAATAATGGATAATCTAAATGAGAAAATTTCAAATTCAAATTTAGTTAATGAAAAGCAAAAAAAGCAAATTTTAGGGGAGTTATATTTGTTTTTAAATGATAATGGATATTTGAAAAGTAAGGAGTTATAATGTTTTTTTCTATCATAAAAGAAGATTTTTTACAACCAAAAAAGCAAGACCCTGCCTTTAATTCTTTTATAGAACTTTTTTTTAATTATCCGGGGGTTTGGGCTGTTATAAATTATCGTTTTGCACATTTTTTTTATAAGAGAAATTTTAAAAGGATAGCCAGAATTATTAGTGGAATTTCATATTGTTTAACGGGGGTTGATTTGCATCCGGGAGCAGTTTTAGGTAGAAGGGTATTTATAGACCATGCAAGTGGGGTTGTCATAGGGCAAACTGCTATAATAGAAGATGATGTTTTAATTTATCATGGGGTTACGCTTGGTGGTACTAGCCTTGAAAAAGGTGTCAAAAGACACCCTACTATAAAAAGTGGCGTAGTAATTGGTACGGGGGCTAAAATTTTAGGGAATATTACCATAGGAGAAAATGCTAAAATAGGCTCAAACGCTGTAGTAGTTAAAGACGTTGCCCCAAATTTAACTGCTACTGGGATTCCTGCACATATTGTTAAATTTAAGCAAAAGGAAAAAAGTAGGGCTATTGATGAGTGTTGTGAGGATGAATTAATAAAACTTAAACAAAAGATACTTGAACTAGAAGATATAATTAAAAACAAACAAACAAATAAATAAATAATCTTTTAAATAAAATTTAATAAAGCTAAGAATAAAGCCATTAAAAATAAATTTTTTGTTACTTTTTGTAACATTTATAAAATTTGCTTAAAAATTTTTACATTTTATTTAATTAAACAATTATTAAACAGAGAATAAATTTATCTTATTTTAAGATTTCCTATTTTTACTTAATAAAATCGTTTTTTTTTTTTTTTTTTTTTTTTTTTTTTTGTATTTTGTAAATGAGTGCGATAAGGTATAAAATAAAATATGACTTTAAAAAATAATATACCTTTAAATAGTGCTAAAATAAGGTTGTATAAATTATTTTTAAAAAGGATAAAACATGAAAAGCGTTAGATTAAGTTTTGTTACTAGTATGTTTTTAGTAGGCTGTGTTTTTGCAAATGAGACTAATGAAAAGGCAAACCAGGGCGTTAATACCCTAGGTCAAGTTGAAATCGTAGCCCAAAAAACACCCGATGAAAATGAGATGGTCCATACCATTACAAAAGAAGATATAGAAAACTCAAATTCAAAGGATCTTGCATCTGCTTTAAGGTTTAGTCCTGGTATTTATTATCAAAGGGCTTATTCTCAAAGGGGCGAACCTAGTATTTATATAAGAGGGGAAAGTACTCCTGGTATCTTCTTAGATGGAATTCCAGTACACTCTATATATGATAAACAAACTGACTGGTCTCAATTTACTACCTTTGGACTTTCTCAAATTCTAATTTCAAAGGGCTATACTTCTCCTGTATATGGTTTAAATACAAAAAATGGGGCTGTTAATATAGTATCTCAAAAGCCTATTAAAAGCTTTGAGGCCATGCTTAAATATGGCTATGAAAGTCCAAATGAACACCAAATGGCTGCTCAAATTGGAGGTAGGTTGCTAGAAGATGAGAATTTATACTATCAATTTGACGTTTCTTATGTGGATAGGGATTATTATAAACTTTCACATAAATTTGAACCTGGTGGTAGTATTCCAGAATTACAACCTGATAGAAACAGAAGAAATAGTTATTATACAAATACAACCCTTAAAGGTAAGATAGGATATGAGTTAGAAAACGGCGATGAATATTCTTTAAATGTTATATATCAAGAAGGTGAAAAGGGTGGACTTTATTCAACAGATGGAGGAAACTGGTGGGATTGGCCAAATTATGATAAAACCACTGTTTATTTCTTAGGTAACACTCATTTTACCGATAATATAAGTTTAGATTCTAGGGTATATTATGATAGTTTTTATAATAAATTAAGAATGAATGGAAGGTATAGTCTTGATACTAGTGGTAATTTAACATTGGGAGGAAATGCAATAGGAAACTCCATTTATGATGATTATACTATAGGTGGTATTTTTGTTTTAAATTTTGATATAAGTGATGATAAGGTCTTTAAAATAGGTACAAATTTAAGAAGTGATAATCACGAGGAAGAAAGTCAAGATTTAAACGGGGTTCAAAATGCTCCACTTGAAAAAATTTCAGATTTTACTAGTTCTTTGTTTGCAGAATATGGACAACAAATCAATGATACCTTTCGTTTTGTAGTTAGTGGAAGTTATGAAAGAAATGATGTTACAGACCTTGAAAATGTTAATTATAGCAGTTCTTCTAGTGCTGTTAATAATGGTATTGTTACTGATAAGACGCATATTTGGGGTTATAATCTACAAGCTATTCTTTATGCCTATGTAAATGATATTACTACCTTGCATGTAAATGTAGGTAAAAAAAGCAATCTACCTACTCAAAAACAAAGATATTCTCAACGTTGGGGTAGGGCTGTGCCAAATGCAAATCTTGACCCAGAAAGCGTTATAAATAGTGAAGTTGGAGCCCAATTTGAATTTGGAAGTAGTTTAATATCAGTTAATGCCTTTTATGATTATCTAACTGATATGTGGGTTGATAAGAGCGTTGATAATTCTTTATGTGCAGAAGGTTCTAGTTGTTATATGACTGATAATGTTAAAGAGGGTTATTCTTATGGTGGTGAGTTAGAATATAGACAGGCTATGTTTGATAATAGAATTTTCTTTACAGGGTCATATTCTTATGTGCAAAAAAAGACAAGCCAAGAATACCTAGATGCTGGTGGAAGTGGGTCAAGGCATAAAATTTTAGGCGTTCCAAATAGTATTATAAACGCAAATCTTACCCTAAAGCCTATAAAAGAAGTGGATGTTATCTTTAATGTATCTTATCAAAGTGAGTTTTGGGAAAGTGATACCGCTGAAATTCCAAGCGTAACCTTAGCTGATGTTAGGGCAAATTATCGCTTTATAGATAATTTTCAAATTTATGTAGGGATAAATAATATGCTTGATACGAATTATTATTATAGTGAAAATAATTATATGCCCGGACGTAGTTTTGTAGCAGGCTTTGAATATAATTATTGAAATTTAGTATAATATGATTTTTAAAGGAAAAGTATGAAAAAAATATTTTTGATCTTAATCTTAGCATTACTGCCACTAATGGCAGATACTAAAAAGGTCTTTGGTGTAAGTCCAAATTTAACGCTTTTGCTTGAAATTTTATATCCTCAAGGTTTAATAGGGCTAAATTATAAGCCCTATGAAGAAGATATTGAGTTTATGCCCTTAAATGTAGCAAACTTACCAGTACTTGGTATGCCTTATAATGCTTCTTTTGAAAAGATAGTTTCTTACAAGCCTGATTTTATCTTTGCTGGGAAAAATTACCCAGAAGAATTAAAGAAAAAATATGAAAGCTTTAAGGTAGAAGTCGTTTTACTAGATGATAGTAATAAGGACGAACTTATAAGGACAATTTCTTCAAAGCTTGATATTAAAGAAAGGGGTGAAAGATTAATTAAAATTTTGCATAAAAATGAAGATTTATTAAAATCATTGCAAAGTAAAATCACAAAAAGACCTAAAATTTATCTAGCACAAGGATATAACGGGTTTGAAACCCAATGTGCTAAGGATAATGATAATTTAGAATTAGTTTTTTTAATGGGTGGTGAGAATTCTATAAAGTGTTCTTATTTTACGCAAAATGCAAGGAGATTGCAAGTAAATTTTGAACTTTTAAGCAAGTATGAACCTGACATGATTTTTGTAAGAGAGATTAGTTTTTATAAGGAATTAATGAATAATCCTAGCAAACAATGGGCAAATTTCAAAGCGGTTAAGCAAAAACAAATTTATTATGCACCATCAAGTCCTAGTAACTGGCTAACAAGGCCTCCTACTATAATGCAAAGTGTTGGGTTATTATGGGCTATGTCAAAGACTCAGCCAACACTTTTTAGCGATGAAGAAGCTAAAAAAATAGCACAAGAATTTTATAAGGAATTCTTACAAGAATTAAACTATGATGCGTATATAAGATTGCAAGGACTTAAATGAAATTTACAAAAGAACTTTGGGATGCAAAGGCAAAAAACTTTCCAAGATTTAAAAAGGACAACGAAGAAGTTATCGAGGTATTGTCCTTTTTTGAGAATAATGGGGTAGATTTTAAGGATAAAAATGTACTTGATTTAGGCTGTGGTACGGGTCGTTATGCCTTAGAATTAGCAAATAGGGCTAAAATGGTTTATGCAGCTGATATTTCAGATGAAATGCTTAGAATTTTAAATAAGGACGCAAAAAATTTTAATATAAATAATGTTAAAAGCATACTGTGCACTTGGGATGAATTAGATACAAGCCCTTTAAATTTAGATATTATCTTTGCATCCTTAACCCCAGCACTTTATAGTAAAGAAAGCTTTTTAAAGGCGTTAAATTCAAATATTAAAAGCTTCTGTTATATAGGCTGGGGTAGGTTTAAGAAAAGTGATTTTTTAGAAGAACTTTTAAACTTACATAACCTAGCTTTAAAAACTCCCCTTGGGCTTTCTAAGGTACTAACCTGGCTTGAAGAAGAAAATATAAAAGAACCTAAAATTGAATATGTTACAAAAACACATACCAAAACAAAGGACTTTGATGAAATGTTTAAGAGCATGTCTTGGCATGTAGAGGCTAATGGTGGGGTACCTAATGAAAAAATCATACATGATTTTTTAAAAAAATACGAAAAAAATGGTGAAATTTCTTACAGCGAACATAGGGAATTTGGCTATGCGTTAATTACTAAGTAATTACATGAATAAGCTTTATTTTATAGTTATTTTATGTATTTTACTTGTGATTTTAAGCATAATCGCCCTTGGGGTTGGAAGTTATAATATAAGTTCTTTAAATGCCTTAAAATTAATTTTTTCAAATGAAAACACTAACGAGACCTTAATCATCTTTCAAACAAGACTTCCTCGTATTATCTCAGCCATTGTGGTAGGGGCTAGTTTAGCAATGAGTGGGGCACTTTATCAAGGTGTAATTGCTAATCCTTTAGTTTCTCCTGGAATTTTAGGCGTTTTAAGTGGGGCTAGTTTTGGGGCTGCACTTGCCATGGTACTTGGCTTTTCTACGATTGGCATAGAAATTTTATGCTTTATTTGTGGAATTTTAGCAATGTGTGTTTCTTTATTTTTATCTATGATTTTTGATAAAAATAAAAGTATCTTAATGCTAATCTTAGGAGGTATTATAAGCTCATCTTTTTTTGGGGCTGGGGTTAGCGTAATTAAAATTCTAGCAGACCCTTATAATACCTTGCCAAATATCGTTTTTTGGTTAATGGGCTCACTAGCCTTTATAAAAGAATTACCCTTAATCATTTTAAGCTTATTTTTAATCTTTGCCTTGATATTTTGTATTTTAAGTGCTAGGGTTGTTGATATTTTAAATTTAGATTATGAAAGTGCAATGAGTCTTGGTATAAATGTAAAAAGAACAAGGCTTATTTTTATACTAATAGCTACCTTTTTAGCTAGTGCTAGTGTGGCACTTGGAGGACTTATCGGTTGGGTAGGGCTTGTAATGCCTCATATCGCCCGTTTTATAATAGGGGCTAATCATCGTTTAATGTTGCCATTTTGTGCCCTTTTTGGAGCCTGTTTTTTACTGATTTGTGATACACTTGCAAGAAGTATGACCCAAACTGAACTACCCATAGGTATACTTACAAGCGTTTTTGGAATTCCTATTTTTGCAAGTATACTTTTTATAAACAAAAAAAAGGCCTTGCAATGCTAGAACTTTTAAATTTAAGCGTTAGTATAGACAAAAAAAGCATTTTAAAAAATATAAATTTTAGCCTTGATAGTGGCGAGATTATGTGTATTTTAGGACAAAATGGTAGTGGAAAAAGTACGCTTTTAAAGGCTATTTTAGGGGTTATTGATTATCAAGGACAAGCTCTTTTTAAAGGCGTAAATTTAGCTACTTTAAAGCCTATAAAAAGGGCTAGAATTTTAAGCTTTGTACCTCAAATTCAAAATATTACCTTTCCTTTTACCTTGCTTGAAGTAGTACTAATGGGTCGGTATGCAAGAAGTGAAGGTTTTTCTTATAGTAAAATTGAAATTGCAAAGGCACTTGAAGTACTTTGTATGCTTGAAATACAACATTTAAAAAATCAAAATTTTTACACCCTTTCAGGAGGGCAAAAACAACTCGGCTTAATCGCAAGGGCTATATTGCAAGATGGGGAAATTTTAATGCTTGATGAGCCCATGAGTGCACTTGATTTATCTTATGTTTTTAAGCTTGAAATTCTTTTAAAAAAGCTTAAAAAAAGTATAATTTTTTCATCTCATCAGCTTGATACTTGCTATATATCTAATAAAATTTTAATGCTTAAAAGTGGAGAGGTCATGTGCTGTGGGTTAAGAGATGAAATTTTAAATGAAAAAAATGTAAATGCCCTTTATGATGTCAATGTTAAAAGTATAGTTTTACCAAATTATCATAAGCATTTTTTTAGACCAAATGCATAAAATTCAAGCCTTTATCATTACTTGCATAGTTTTTTTACCCTTATATGTAAGTTATTTTTATGTAGATATTTTTAAGGTGCAAAATTCTTTTAAGCAAAGCATTATAACTCTTTCTTTTAAGAATTTTGCAAGTAATGAAAATAGTGAAAATTTAGAACAAAAAAGTTTAGAAAATCAAAATTTAGAAGAAAATTTAGTAGAAGAAAAAGAAAAGATTATAGAAAAAAAAAGAAGAAAAAAGCCAGAAAAAATAGTAAAAAATGATCCAAAAAAGATAAAGCAAAAAATAAATCAAGCCTTAACATCGCCAAATTCTCAAAATACAAGTATAAATAATAATTATGGGGCCTTAGCAAGTGGGGGACAAGGTGGTGGTGAAGGCGATAGTGGTGAGTATGATAATTTTTTAAGTCAGGTTAAAAGCATAATCAATAAAACTGCTAAAAAGCATTATCCAAAAGAAGCCATTAATGCTAAGATTACAGGTCTTGTAAGGGTGCAATTTAGTTTAGTAAATAATGAGTTAAAGGATTTAAAAATAATAAGTAGTTCAAATTATAAAATTTTAGACAATAACAGCCTTCAAGTGATAAAAAAGGCGTCAAAATACTTTCCAAAATATCATAAAAATGTAGTACTTAGTATAGAATTAGCTTATAAATTAAAATAATTTAATCATATTTTGCATTTAATATAGTCCCATTAAAGTCCATTATAACTTCTAAATGGTTAGTAAGTTCTATTTTATAGTAGTTCGCCTTGCGTTTGATTTCTATTATGGCTGTGTTTGGAAAATTATTTTGCATAATACTTGCAAGATTTGGAGGCAGTATATTAAAGCTTATTACATTAAATTTAGCCTCAATTTCTTTCCAATTGCCATCAATGTAAAATTCTAATTCAGTTCCATCGGTTAAATATACCTCGTAGGTATTTTTATCCATTTGAACCATGCCAATTTGAGCGTTTGAAAAATGTTTAGCTATAAATTCTTTTGCAAGTTGAGGCAGAGCATCAGGGGATAGTATAAAACCTCCACTAAGGCATTTGCTAATTAAAATACTAATAATTAAAAATTTAAATTTCAAAAATTTATCCCTATATTTTTTTGGTTTTTATTCTAACAAATTTTATGTGAATTTAAAGTGAAATTTATAACAATTAAGGGATTTTTTTAAAAGGGTATTTTTGCTTACAAATTTTATAATTTTAATTAATGTTTTAATATATATTTTTATGCTTTTTTATGATGATGAATTTTATGTTTTACTCGGGCTTAATATCTTATTTTTCAAGGCAAATTTTTTCTGGCAGGTGTTAAGTACTATGTTTGTGCATGGAAATTTTATGCATTTATTTGTAAATATGGTGGTTTTATTTCAATTTGGTAGAATTTTAGAAAAATTTTTAGGTAGCTTAAAATTTTGTTTTCTATACTTTGTCGGTGGTTTGCTTTGTTCTTTTTTAAGTGCTTTTTATGTACTTTTTGATTATAATTTTTTCTTGCAAAGTACAAATTTAGTCGGGGCAAGTGGGGCAATTTGCGTTTTGATAGGGGCCTTTGCTGCTATTGATAAAGAAAGCTTAAAGGGCTTAATTATAGCCGTTTTATTAATGAGTTTTGCACCCTTATTAATGGGTATAAATGTGGCTTGGTATGGCCATATTTTTGGCTTTGTTTGTGGTTATTTGTTGGTTAAATTTTATATCAAAGGAAAAAGATGAAAAAAATTTATTTATTAAGACATGCAAAGGCTGAAAAAAACGCTATTTGCGATGATTTTGATAGAAAAATTACACAAGAGGGCAAGGAAGACTTAAAACGACTTGCTTTGAGATTAAAAAATTATGACATAAGGCTTGATAGCATAATTTCAAGCTCGTCAAAACGAACAAAAATGACAGTAAAACGTTTTGCTAAGGCTGTGGGCTTTGATAGTGAAAATATAATTTATAAGGATGAGTTATATTTAGCTAGTACGAATGAAATTTTTACCATTTTACAAGCATTAAGCGATGATATAACAGAGGTTGCTGTAGTTGGGCATAATCCTGGAATCTGTGAACTTATCGAGTTTTTAAGTCCTTTATGTGTTGAAAATTTTGCAACTTCTGCTTTTTTATGCCTTGAATTTGATATAGTTAGCTTTAATGAACTTAGCAAGGATAGTGGTAGAGTGGTATTTTTTGAAAATGTAAGAGAGCTTAAAGCTTAAAATATTTATTAACCACATTTAAGGCAATATCAGGGGTTAAATCCTGCATACATTTATGGTGTTTTAAAGGACAGGTCCTTTTCATACAAGGCATACAAGGTAAATTTAAATGAATTATTTTAGCGTTTTCATTATTAAAAGGCGAAGTTTGCTTGAAATTTGTAGGACCAAAAAGTACTAGGGTTTTTATTTTATAAACTGTTGCAATATGCATAGGACCACTATCATTTGTTATAAAAAAATCAAGGCTTGAAATGTGTTCACAAAGTTCTTTTATGCTAGTTTTGCCACAAAGATTAAGCACATTTTTATTTTCTTTTTTAAGTAAATTTTCAATATCGTTGCATAGTTCTAATTCACTTTTAATGCCAAAAATTAAAATTTTATAGTCCTTAAAATACGTAGCAAGAGTGGCAAAATACTCACTATTCCAACGTTTTGCACTGCCATATTTTGCACCAGGGTTTATGCCAAGGATTTTTTCATTTGTTTTAATGGGCTTTATAGGTAGCCATAAATTAAGATTTTTTACCTTTAAATTTAATTTTTTTTCTACGAAATAAACATATTTTAAAACTTGATGCATGCCTTTATTTTCATTTTTATCAAAATAAAATCTTTTTTTAGCCTTGATTAAATTTAATATAATCTTACTTGAAAAAGCAGAACGAAAAGAAAGGGCTAGGTCGAATGTTTCAAGTTTGTTTCTAAGTTTTAAAATTTGAGTATAACGTTTTTTTTCAGACACGATTATATCGCAGTTTGGCAAGCTTTTAAATAGTTCACAACTTGCAAAAGAACCATAAAGTACGAACTTAGCATCAACAAATTCATCAAAAATAGCCTTTAACGCAACGCTACTCATAACGCAATCGCCAAGCCAAGTAGGAAGATTAATAAAAATTTTCAAGTTAAAGCTTTTAATATATGGGGTAAGAGTCCCTTAGGACTCTTAATCGCCGATTAAGGCAGATAATTTAGTTTCTAAATTTAAATTAGATTGAGCCATCATAAAGGCGGCTGAATTTTCTTTAAGATAAGCAGTGTTAAGTTCAGTAGTATTAACGCCTAAATCATCATTTAATAAATTTGCCTCGCTACTTTTTGCACTTAGGCTATTTTGCACACTTGCGTTAATATTTGAAGTAATAGCATTAATACCTGCTCCTATTTCTGAACGCAATGAACTAAGTTGCTTTACAAAACTTTCAATGCTTTCTTGATTGCTAATATCTAAACCACTACTATCAATGCTATTTAAGCTAGTACTTTCTACTCCACTTCCTACGACAAAATTCATAGTTTGAAATACATTTTTACCATTATAAGTAGCGTTATTAAAAGAATCTTCAATGGATTGTTGCAAACGATTAGCCTCAGTTTGTAACATAGATTTTTGAGAATCATTTAAGACTGCATTATTCATTTGTACAGAAAGTTCGCTTAATCTATCAGTAGTTTCAGCAATGCCTGTTAAACTGGCATCAGCAATCTGTAAAACTCCAATTGCATCATAAGCATTTGCTATGCCTTGGTCTATAGTACTGGCTTGAGTTCTCAAAGAATCGGCAATGGCTAAATTTGCACCATCAACGCCACTAATAGCCCTAATCGCAACAATATCACCTAAAGCCTTGTCATAACTCTGTTGAGCATTATTAAGATAATAATTTTGTTGCAAAGCAGTTGCATCATTGTTAATCTTCATAATCTACTCCTTTTCGTAGTTTTATTAGATTATATCACTTTTTTGCCATTTTGTAGCTTAAAAAGTATAAAAACATTTGTGCGACAACGATTATTTTCATCACCACCTCACTAGCTGAGTGAATTTTTTGAAAATTCTCATCATTAATCATACTTTCACCAGCATTTTGTGTGCCAACTATGTAAGCAGTAAAATAAAAAACAAAACTAAGGCTTAAAACTAAGATAATGCTACTTAACATGAGACTTGAAAATTTAAGCTTGAAAGTTATTTTATTTGTAAAAAAATTAAATAATTCATAAATAAAATTTATAATACTTACCACTAGTAAAACATAGCCAAATTTAACGAAAATTTCTGTCATCATTAAACCACTTTGAAAATGTGTTAAAATATTATCTCCTATTAAATTTTGTGGATAAAAAATAACAGGGGCTACCACTATGCCTAAGATTAATTCAATGCCAACTAAACTTGCTAATAAAAAAAGATTTATAGCTTTCATAAAAATATCCTTTTAAAAATTAATAATATTTATCATAATATATAAAGGTTTCTACTTGGTATTAATGGCGTAAAAAACCCTATCAAAATTATTTTCATCCTTGAAAAATTCTGCTTTAAAATGCTTTTTTTTAAGGATTTTTTTTAAAATTTCTTTTTGATCATGCCCAAATTCACAGGCTAAAAACTTAACCCTTTTTTTATAAGAAAAATCAATAATATCTTGCAAAATTTCATATCCCCTAACCCCTCCATACAAAGCCTTTTTAGGTTCGCTAAGTACCCATTTATCAAGCTTATAAGTATTTTTTATATAGGGTGGATTTGAAAAGATAAAATCAAAATTTCCCTTAATCTTTTTAAAATCCATTAAAACAAAATTTATTAAATGTGAAACTTGGTGTATTTTAGCATTTTTTTTAGCCATTTTTAAAGCTCTTTTGCTAATATCACAAGCAGTTATTTTACAATTAAATTTTTTAGCTAAAATTATACTTAAAATTCCACTTCCAAAGCCTATTTCTAGGATTTTTTTAGGTTTATATTTTTTATAAATTTCACATATTTTAAGCAATAAAATTTCACTATCATAGCGAGGTATTAAAATGCCTTTTTTAATCTTAAAATCAAGCCCATAAAAATTAGCTTTTTTAAATAAATACTCAAAGGGCACCCCTTTTTTAAATCTTTTTATTAACTTAAAATAGGGCTTTTCATTAAATTCTTTATTTTCATTTAAAAAAAGCCAAGTTCTATCTTTTTGCAAATACTCACAAAGTATAAATACAGCTTCTTCTTTGTGAGTATTTAGACTTGATTTTGCAAGAGTCAGGGCGTTTTTTATTGTCAATTTAAGGCCCTTAATCTATCGCTTATACTTGGGTGAGTTAAATGAAAAAAGGTATAAATTTTACTTGTTTTAACAAAGGCCTTATTTTCTTTTGCAAGGGCTATTAAGGCATTTTTCATATCTTCTTTTGAAGTCATTAAAGCCCCGTGTTCATCGGCCTTAAATTCATTTTTTCTACTTAAAAAATTTATTAAAGGTGATATAAAAAATACAAAAACTGGTCCAAATATAATTAAAAGCACGAAAACACCAGCGTTAACTTCGTTTAAATTACTTTCTTCATAAACAAAATTTGGCAAATGAGCAAAGATAAAAAAAAGCACAAAAAGCATTAAGGCACTGCTTGTTAATAATTTGATTAAATCTTTATGCACGAAATGCCCTAATTCATGTCCTAAAACTGCTATTAATTCTCTTTGATTTAAGGCGTTTAAAAGCGTATCAAATAAAACCACTCTTTTACTCTTAAAAAGCCCTCCAAAATAAGCATTTAAACGTTTATCTCTCTTACTTGCATCTATTACAAAAACGCCATTTGAGTTAAAGCCACAACGTTTCATTAAAGAAGAAATTTCATTAAGTAAATTTTCATCGTCAAGTTTTTGCATTTTATTAAACATAGGCACTATTATTAAAGGATAAATTATTTGTACGCATAAGATTATACAAAAGGCAAAAATAAAGGCAGCTAACCACCAAAAAGAAGCAAAAAAATCATAGCAAAAAAGCAAACCATAGATAATTAAAAAGCCAAAAATTATGAGTAAGATTAAAGATTTTATATTATCCACTATAAAAAGCTTTGTGCTTATATTTGAAAAGCCTTGTTTTTTGTTTTTTACAAATTGTTCGTAAATGCTTAAAGGAAGAGTTAAAAGGCTTAGTATTATAAGATAGATAAGCAAAAATAGGGTATTTTCAAGACGTGAGTTTTCTTGTATTAAAAACTCTTTTAAGTACAAAAAGCCAAAACTTAGCCATAATATATTTAAAAATAGGGTGTAAAGATTAGAAAATATATTGAATTTAGTATTTTCAATGCTAATATTTGCAGCATTTATATAATCATTTTGACTTAAAATTTCAGCCTTTTTATCTCTTTCTTTTTTTAAAAAATTAAGTTGAATAAAATCAATACTTAAATAAATTAAGGTATATACACATAAAATAGTGATTAAAATCATTTTTTTCCTTTTTTTAAAATTTTTTGTGGAAATTTTAGCTAAAATTAATAAATCAAGATTTTATAAAGGTTGAAAATGTTTTTTAAAAAAGATAAAAAAAATGAAATGCAAAAACCAAAATTTAAGGCAAGTGATTTAATAATGGATGATAGACTTTATGAATTTACTCAAAAGATTAAAACACTTAGCAAGGACGAGGCAAGTGCTACCTTGTTAGCAAAGCAGTTAAGTAGATTAATCGAAGCTGATAAGATTTAATCAAGTTATTTTAGTGGCAAATTACTTACGTGCTCTATGTGAGATTTAGTTTAAAAATAAGGAATGTTATGAAAAAATTGTTATTAATTTGTGTTTTTGTACTTTGTGCGTTTGGTTTAGAAAGGGTAAGTTATAAAGAAATTTTAGACTTTGAAAATGCAAGGTTAAAAGAGGCTAAGGATAATAAAATAAATGATGCAAAATTATCTTTTATTCAAGCTACAAATAAAGAAGAAAGTTGTAAGATAGCTTATAGGGCTGATGAAATATATGCTAAGGGTTTTAATTTTTTTTGGGATGGGGTCTGCAAGGATGGCTTTGCTGATGGGCTTGGAGGACTATTTATAAAGGATAAAAGAGGAAGCTTTGTATTGCAACAAATCGTACAAAATTATACAAATGGTAAAGTAGAAGAATATTTTATTTGCGATTTTGAACACAATCTTTTTAAATTTATAGCAAATTCAAGGGCTAGTGAAAGTTATAAGCTTTTAAAAAATGATATTGTGGTAGAAAAAACTTTGATTGATGATTTAGCAATTTATAAAAGAATGGAAACCTTATTGTATGGCAAGATTACGCATTCAAAGGATTATTCAAATTTTTCTTATTTAGTGCTTGATTTAACACAAACCCTAAATTCTACAAATACGACAAAATACATTTTCACGCCTGTAAATTATGATTTTAGAAAGGATGGCTATGTGGTCTTGTTTCAAAAAAATGGCAAGCAAAATATAAGTTTTTATAAAGATGATGAAAAGCTAAAAGATATAGAAGTGGTTAAAGAATATGTTGATTATGCAAATTACATAAAAGATGAAATACAAACAAAGTTAAAAGGCATTGAAAGCCCTTTAAAAGTAGCTAAGCAAAGGGTTGAAGATTATAAAAAAAGAATTTGTAAAAATGATATAAAAGTTGATTTTGCAAGCGATGCAGAATATAAAGAAATTTGCGAACTTAACAACAACCTTAACAAAAGCAAAAAAGAATTAAGTGACAGAAGAAAAGAGATTAAAGAGACCTTAAAAGAATAATGCGTAAATGCTTTTTTATCCTTTGTTTAGCCTTAAATTTAGCCTTTTGTAAATATGAAATGAGTGATGAATTTAAGCCTTTTTTTAGTAAAAAAAATTGTTCTTTAATCATGGATAAATATTTTTATGTAAATTGCTATGATTACGCATTTAAGGGCACAAAGGCTATAGCTTATGAAATTCTAGCTTTAAATTTATATAAAGAACAACTCAAAAAAAGACCAAAATTTGAAGATGATACAAACATCGCTAAAAAGTATCGCTCGTCCTGGTCTGATTATAAAAATAGTGGCTATGAAAGAGGTCATATAGCCCCAAATGCTTCTTTTTCTTATAGCGTTTATTCTCAAAGAAGCACCTTTTTAATGAGTAATATAACCCCACAAAATTCAAATTTAAACTCAGGCGTATGGGCTAAGATAGAAAAAAGGGCTAGGCAATTAGCTAAAAAATATAAAAGGGTGGAGGTGTTAAATTTAATTATTTATGATAAAAAACCAAAATTTATTAAAAATAAAATAGCCATTCCAAAGGCCTATGTTAAGGTGATTAAAACGCCAAAATTTAAAGAATGCTATCAAGTCAGTAACAAAGAACTTAAAAATCAAAATATTAATAAATATAAAAAATCTTGCAACGCCCTTTTAAATTTTTGATTTTTTAAAAGGCTTTTTAATCTTAATATAAATAATACTAGCAAAAAATACAAAAATTACAAGTGCTATTAAAATTTGCTTTAAATAAAGGGCTATTAATTCTTGATTTTCCCCTATAAAATATCCTAAAAAGGCTAATATACTTACCCAAATTCCACTTCCAGCAGCGGTAAAAATGATAAAATTTAAAAGCTTCATTTTTACAAGCCCAGCAGGCATTGAGATATATTGGCGAATTCCAGGTAATAAACGACAGGTAAAGGTTGAAAATTCGCCATTATCATTAAAAAATTTTTCAAATTTGGAAAATTTCTTTTCGTTAATGCCAAAATATTTACCAAATTTTAACACAAAATCTTTTCCCCAAAAAAAGCAAATATAATAATTTATTAATGCCCCAAATACCGAACCAAGCATTCCACATATTATACAAAGGCTTAAATTTAAATCCCCTTTGTGTGCTAAATAACCAGCAGGAATCATTACAACTTCGCTAGGAAATGGCACAAAGCAACTTTCAAGAGTCATTAAAAAGATAATGCCTACATAACCCCAATCGCTACAAAGTTGTACTAAAAAATCAACTATTTGTGACAAAAACTACCACCAAATTTAGCTATCTTCTTTTTTAGTTTCGCTTTTTTCTTCACTAAGTATGATAATATCTAAAATTTTATCCCCAGCCTTTATAGAATCAAGCGTTTTAAAACTTTCTTCATCTTTTCTATCAATTTGTCCAAAAACGGTGTGAACTCCATCAAGGTGAGATTGAGGACTATGAGTAATGAAAAACTGACTCCCACCCGTATCGCGTCCTGCATGTGCCATTGAAAGCGTACCTCTTAAATGCTTGTGTTTTTGTCCATCGCACTCACAAGCTATTTCATAACCAGGACCTCCAGTACCAGTTCCATAAGGACAACCTCCTTGGATAACAAAATTTGGTATCACTCTGTGAAAGGTTAAATTCTTGTAAAAGCCATCATTTGCTAAATTTGCAAAATTGCACACTGTTTGTGGGGCTTCCTCGCCAAAAAGTTTAAGCTTAATATCACCTTTTTCGGTCTTTATGATAGCAAATTTATACTCTTGTACCTTGCTAACATCAATTTCTTTAAGCATTTTTTCTCCTTTATTCTATATTTGTATAAACAGCACAAACATCATCATCATCATCTAATTTATCGATTAATTTTTCTATATCTATGAGTTGATTTTCATCAAAGTTAACAGGATTATTTGGTATAAATTCAAGCCCGGCTTTTTTAATTGTTAAATTCTTAGCACAAATTGCGTTACTAAGTTCTCCAAAGGCAGTGTAATCGCCTATTATTAATAATTCTTCATCTTGTTCAAGTTCTTCAAGTCCAGCATCTATTAAGTCAAGTTCTAATTCTTCTAAATCCCCGTTAAATTTTTCTAAATGAAAAACTGCCTTTCTTGAAAACATAAAACCTAAAGAACCATTTTGAAGTATCTCTCCTCCGTTTTTGCTAAAAATTGCCTTTACATTAGCAACTGTGCGAGTTGGATTATCACTCATGCACTCAACTATAATTAAAGCCCCGTGTGGTGCCTTTCCTTCATAATGAATTTGTTTAATATCAGCACTATCCTTACCACTTGCCCTTTTTATAGCAGCGTCTATATTATCTTTTGGCATATTATTTGATTTAGCAGTGGCTATCGCACTTCTTAATTTTGGATTCATTTCAGGGTCTATTCCACCTTCTTTAGCAGCTACTTGTATGGCCTTTGCAAGCTTTGGAAAAAGCTTACTCATCTTATCCCATCTAGCCTCTTTTGAAGCCCTTCTATATTCAAATGCTCGTCCCATTATTTTTCCTTAAATTTAAAAAATAAAAGTATATACTAAAAAAACAAATAATTAAATATTTTTTCTTTCAAGCTCTAATAAAAATTTCTTAAATTCAATACCTAAATTATAACCTCCAAGCCCGTTACTTGCAAGTACTCTATGACAAGGTATAAAAAGGGGTAAGGGATTATTTTTATTTGCATTGCCAACTGCTCTAAATGCTTTTGGATTTTGTATTTTTATAGCTATATCCTTATAAGTAGCAGTATGCCCATAAGGAATTTTTAGTAATTGTTTATAAACCTTTGTTTGAAAGTTAGTTGCATTTAAAAATAGGGTAGTTTTAAATTCTTTTAATTTTCCTTTAAAGTATAAATCAAGTTCATTCTTAGCAAAATTTAGTAAATCACAACTTGAATCTGAAAGCATTTTTTCACATTTTTCAATGCTTATTAGCTTATTTTCGTTGCTTTGTAGCAATAAGTAACAAAAAGGCGATTTATAATATAATTTAAACATTTTTTATCCTTTAAGTAGCTAAAATTATAACAAATTTTTTTGACAAGGAGTATAAATGTCTTTTATGCAAGAATATAGCAAGTTAGTAGAAGAAAGGGCGACCCAAAACATACCACCACTTCCATTAAATGCAGAACAAACAAAGGAACTTTGTGAATTGCTTAAAACAAATAAAGATGAAGAATTAGTAAGTCTTTTACAAAATAGAGTAAATCCGGGCGTTGATGATGCAGCCTTGGTTAAATGTGAATTTTTAGATTCTATTTTAAAGGGTAAAGTAAATGCACCAGCAATTGATAAAGATAAAGCCCTATCCATGCTTGAAACCATGCTTGGTGGTTATAATGTAAAGGTTTTAATCGATGCTTTAAAACAAGATGATACAGCAAAAAAAGCTGCAAATGTTCTTAAAAATATAATTTTTGTACATGATAATTTTCATACTATTGCTGAACTTAGTAAAACTAATGCTTATGCAAAGGAAGTTATTGAAAGTTGGGCAAATGCTGAGTGGTTTACTCAAAAAGAAAAATTACCTGAAAGCATTAAATGCGTAGTATTTAAGGTACCTGGCGAAACAAATACTGATGATTTAAGCCCGGCAAGTGATGCCTTTACTAGAAGTGATATTCCATTACATGCTAATGCTATGTTAAAGGTTAGACAAAGTGGTTCTTTGGAAAAGATAAAAGAACTTAAAAAGTTAGGTCGAGAAATCGTTTATGTTGGCGATGTCGTAGGAACTGGTTCAAGTAGAAAATCAGCTATAAACTCAATTCAATGGCATTTAGGAAAAGAAATTAACGGCGTTCCAAATAAACATAGTGGCGGTATAGTTATGGGTTCAACAATAGCCCCTATATTTTTTAACACAGCACAAGATAGTGGGGCTTTGCCTATAATTTGTGATGTTAGTAAGCTTGAAATGGGTGATGAATTTGAGTTAAAAGTTTATGAGGGTAAAATTTTAAAAAATAATGAAGTAGTAAGCGAATTTAAACTTACACCAAATACTATCTTAGATGAAGTTAGGGCAGGAGGTAGAATTCCTTTGATTATAGGCCGTGGACTTTGTGCTAAGGCTAGAGAATTTCTAGGGTTAGAGAGTGAAAAAATTTTTGTTAAACCTGAACAACCAAAAGCTAGTAGTGGAGGATATACCTTAGCTCAAAAAATGCTTGGTCGTGCCTGTGGAGTTGAAGGAGTTAGGGCTGGAATGTATATAGAACCACTTACCTTAACAGTTGGTTCGCAAGATACTACAGGACCTATGACAAGGGATGAGATTAAAGAACTAGCTAGCCTTGGTTTTAATGCTGATTTTGTTATGCAAAGTTTTTGCCATACAGCTGCTTATCCAAAGGTAAGTGATTCAAATTTACATAAAACCTTACCTAGCTTTATGACAAGTAGAGGTGGGGTAAGCTTAAAGCCGGGTGATGGAGTAATTCACTCTTGGTTAAATCGTTTTGTATTGCCTGATACTGTTGGAACAGGTGGGGATTCTCATACAAGATTTCCTATAGGTATATCCTTTCCTGCAGGGAGTGGCCTTGTAGCCTTTGCAGCGGTGACTGGTTCTATGCCTTTAAATGTACCAGAAAGCGTTTTAGTACGTTTTAAAGGAGAATTACAACCTGGTATAACATTAAGGGATTTGGTAAACGCTATTCCTTATTATGCTATAAAAGAAGGGCAATTAACAGTTGAAAAGAAAAATAAGAAAAATATCTTTGCTGGAAAAATTTTAGAGATTGAGGGTCTGCCAAATTTAAAGGTAGAACAAGCCTTTGAATTAAGCGATGCCTCTGCTGAAAGAAGTGCGGCAGCTTGTAGCGTTGATTTAAGCGTAGAAAGTGTTAGCGAGTATATTAAATCAAATATAGTATTAATTGAGGCTATGATTGCTGCAGGCTATGAAAATAAAGCAACCCTTGCAAGACGCGCTGAAAAAATGAGAGAATGGCTAAAAAATCCTACTCTTTTAAGGGCTGATAAAGATGCAAAATATGCTTATGTTTTTGATATAAATTTAAATGATATAAAAGAACCTATCCTAGCTTGTCCAAATGACCCTGATGATGTGGCTACATTAAGTGAAATTTTAAATGATAGTAAACGTCCTAAGAAGATTGACGAGGTTTTTGTTGGTTCTTGTATGACAAATATAGGACATTACAGGGCTTTAGGAGAAATTCTAAAAAATAAGGGCATGATAAATACGCGTCTGTGGGTAGTACCACCTACAAAAATGGATAAGGCCCAACTTACAAGCGAGGGTTATTATAGTATATTTGGGGCTGCTGGTGCTAGGATTGAGGTGCCTGGTTGTTCTTTATGTATGGGTAATCAAGCAAGGGTTAATGATAATGCTGTGGTATTTTCTACTTCAACTAGAAATTTTGATAATAGAATGGGAATGGGTGCACAAGTTTATCTTGGCAGTGCTGAACTTGGTGCTGTTTGTGCCTTGCTTGGAAAAATTCCAACCCCACAAGAATACCTACAAATCGTTAGTGATAAATTAAGCGATGCCCATAAGGCAAATATTTACAGATATCTAAATTTCAACGAGATTAAGAATTTCAAACTTGAAAGCTAAATTTTAAACTTGAAATTTTAAGTCCCTTTGGGCTTGAAATTTCAAGCTATTTTAAAGTAATTTTAGCTTTAATTATAAAATGTTTTAATAAAACAAATAAATTTTTAAGGCCTTACTTTGAGAATTTTAACTATTTTATTTTTCTTTGTATGTTATTTAACAGCACAAAATATTACTTGTGAATACATTGAAAAAAATCCTACTTATTTAAAAAATGTAGATTATACGAATCAAAATATACAAAATATAATAGCAAGTTGTAAAAGTTCTCTTAAAAATCAAGCTTTTACTCAAAAACTTTATAAACTTGCAAATGATATTAGAGGTAGCAATAGTTCATGTTCTGGCATTTCTTACATGCCAAAGCTAAATCATTTTAATAGCTTACTCTTAGAATTTGCCCTTAATCCTAGAAGCTTAAATAATAAAATTTCAGAAGAAAAAAATAAAAAATTAAAGACTTATTTTCGCTATTGGGGTTATCAAACCATAGGAAATTATAGGCTTTATACGCAGTTTTGGAGTGAATACGAAAAAACCTTTGAAAAATTAAAACAATATTTTCAAACAAATTTTAGCTTTAATGCAAATGAAAATACCTTGTACGCAAATAATGTTTTAAATGAATTTTTAAACTGGGCAGTTGGGGAAACAAAGATTATAAGGGATATTTCGCCTATTTCAAAGGTCTTTGTAGATAAAAATTATAATCTTACGAAATTACAAGAATATATTTATAAAAATAACCCAACAAGAGAAGAATTAACCCTTGGTCTACATACTGCACTTTTAAAAGGAGTTTCAAAAGATAGTATAGAACTACTTTTACAAATGGGGGCACAACTTGAAGCAGGGTACGAAAGTGCTATTTTTTATGCCTTGGAAAATTATGAAAGTGTTAAATTTTTAATTGATGAGGGTGCAAATGTAAATTTTACAAATGTATTTGGAAAATCGCCCTTATTTTATGCTATTGAATTTGGACAAAAGGACATTGTAAGGCTTTTAATTGCAAACGGGGCAAATGTAAATCAAAAATACATAAACAATAACGAAAAATTAGCCCTTAGTACAAATAATACTAATGCTCCATATTTTATAACCTTTTGTGCCTTAGAACATACCTCAAAAAATGTTTTAATGCACGCTGCTGCTTATGGTGATGTTGAAATTTTAAAACTTTTGGTTGAAAATAGGGCATTGTTAAATGAGATTGATGATTTAGGCTTTAATGCCCTTGACTTTGCCTTGGCTGCTAAAAAAGATGAAAATGTAAAGTATCTTTCAACTTTGGGTTTAAAAGCAACTGATAATTTATATTATGGTGGTACTTTAGAATAAGATTTTATGAAGTTAGCTTTTTTACTGCTTTTTCTTGCCATTGTTTTTGAAAGTATAGGCACAGCCTTTTTAAAGCTTGAAAATATGCTTTTTGCACTTACTCTTACTTCTATTTTTATAAGCATTTCTTATGTTTTAATGTGCTTTTCGTTAAAAAAAATTCCAGTAGGCGTAGCCTATGCTATGTGGGAGTTAATAGGAACTATATTTGTACTTTGCATAGCCTTTTTTATTTTTAATGAAAAATTAAGCAATACTCAAATTTTAGGAGTAATACTTGCAATAATTGGAATTTTAATGATAAATTATAAGGTTTTTAAACCATGAATTATTTTTTAATTATCATTCTTTCAGCCTTGCTTGATATATTTGCAAATTTAATGCTTAAAAAATCAAATGCCTTTGAAAATAAATTTATAGGAATTATCGCTATTTTATTAGCTGTATTAGCCTTTATAGCCTTATTTTTTGCTATAAAAATCATGCCTTTAAGCATAGCTTATAGCACCTGGGGTTGTATAGGTATAATTGGTACTTTTTTAGGTGGCTTTATATTTTTCAAAGAAAAGCTTGATATTATAGGCTTTTTAGGGCTTTGTTTGATTATTATTTCTGTATTGCTTTTAAATTTATAACTTTTCATTTAATAAAGCGTATTATAAGGCTTAAAAAAAGGAGATTTTATGCCAGAAATTTTACTTCATACACCATTAATTGATAGTTCTTGTAAGCACGAATACAAACATACTCACACACATAACCATAATCATGACGCAAGAAAAATGGATAAAAAAATTTTATTAATATCATTAATTATGACCTTTTCAATGATGATAGTTCAATTTATTTATGCCCTTTTATTAAATTCACTTGCCCTGCTTAGTGATACCTTGCATATGTTTTCTGATGTTTTTGCCCTGTCAATGAGCCTTTTAGCTATATTTGCCATACAAAAATTGCATAATAAAGAAAAAAGTTTTGGATATTTTCGCCTTGAAATTTTAGTAGCCTTTATAAATTCACTAACCATTATAGTTTCTGCAATTTATATCATTTATGAAGCTATTATTAAGCTTTTATATCCTGTTAGTATTGATGCAAAAAGCTTAATGATAATCGCACTTATTGGCCTTTTGGTAAATGCTATTAATGCCTTTATGATGCTAAGGGGTGCCAATTTAAAAAATATAAACATGAAATCGGCTTTTTTACACATGCTAAGCGATTTATTAGGTTCTTTGTTTGTGTGTATAGGTGGGGTGATTGTATATTTTACAAATTTTGTCTATATTGATACAATTTTAGCACTTATTTTATCGCTTTTATTGCTTAGATGGGCTATAATTTTACTTAAAGAAAGTGTAAATGTCTTGCTTGAGGCCTCTCCTATTAATACAAAAGAGGTTGAAAAAAAGATTTTAAGCCATAGAGAAGTTAGTGAAATTTTAGATTTACACATTAGTCAAATTACGTATAAAATGCTTATTGCAACTATGTATTTAAGGGTACATCTTAAAAGCCTTGATGAGTTTGAAACTTTGGCAAAAGAACTTTCAAGAGAGCTTTTACACGACTTTGAAATAGGGCATTGCACCATACAACCATTAAGGAGTAAAAATGAAATTTAAGGTAGCAAAGGTAAATTGCCAAAACTGCGTTAATCTTATCAAAAATAGCTTAGAAGATGATTTTGGTAAGATTGATATAAATTTAGAAGATAAAATTTTAAATGTTGAGATTAGCGAAAATGATATAGAAAAATTGTGCAAAGAGATTAAAGAGTTAGGATTTGAACTTTTAGAGCGTTTATAATGAAAGAACTTCGTCTTAAAATTGGCAAAATGACTTGTACTAATTGTAGTAACGGCATTGAAAAGGTATGTAAGAAGATTGATGGTGTTGAAAATGCCAGTGTTTCTTATATAAATTCAAGTGGTGTTTTTTTGCTAAGGGATGAAAATATTATTAATACCATAAAAAATAAAATCATAAGCCTTGGTTATGAAATTTTAGAAGATGAATTTGGACTTAATAAATTCAAGCAAAAAGAACTGAAAAAGCTTAAATTCAAGCTTTTTTTAAGTTTTACTTTAAGCATTTTAATAATGTATTTTGAAATGTTTGTAAGTGGTGAATTTTCTGCTTTGATACAGGGAATTTTAAGTATGTTTGTGATTTTTTATTGTGGAAAAGATTTTTTTAAACACGCTTTTTTAGGTGTTAAAAATAAAAATTTAGATATGAATACTTTGATAGTACTAGGAAGTTTAAGTGCTTTTTTGTATTCTTTAATGGCTTATTTTGGCTTATTTGGTGAAAATTCTCAACTTTATTTTAGTGGCGGGGCTATGATTATTAGCTTTGTTCTTTTAGGTAAGGTTATTGAAGAAAGCATTAAACAAAGGGCAAGTACTTATCAAAATAACTTAAATAAAATAAACGCAAATAAAACTCTAGTGCTTGATAAAAACAATGAATTTAAAGAAAGTTTAAGTTCTTTTGTCAATATAGGGGATGAAATTTTAGTAAAAGAAGGTCAGTGTGTGTGCGTTGACGGCGTTATTTTAAAGGGTCAAGCACAAATTGATATGAGTTTTTTAAATGGGGAATTTTTGCCAGTTTTAAAAAAAGAAAATGATAAAATCGAAGCTGGTAGTATTTTAATAAATGGAAATTTACACATTAGGGCTAGTAAAAAGGCCATGGATAGTACGCTTGAAAGGCTAAAAGACTTAGTTTTTAAGGCTAGTAGTATTAAAACGCCATTAACAAAATTAGTAGATAAAATTTCAGCTTATTTTGTTGGTAGCATTATAATAATCGCCCTTTGTGTCTTTATTTTTTGGCTTATAAAGGTAAATTTAAACTTAGCCTTACTTCATGCATGTGCCACGCTTTTAATATCTTGTCCTTGTGCGTTAGGACTTGCAACGCCTATAGCTTTAAGTTTAGCCTTTAGCAAAGGTGCTCGCAATTTTATACTCATTAAAAATCCAGTAGCCCTAGAACTTTTAAGCAGTATAAAACTCGTTCTTTTTGATAAAACAGGTACCCTAACCACTAATGATTTAAATATTTTTAAGCACAATTTAAGCGATGAAGATTTTAATAAATTAGCACAAATTGAAAGCCAAAGTTTTCACCCTATTGCAAAGGCTATTGTTAAAAAGGCAGGTATTAAGGAAAATAAACTTTTAGGAGAAAGTGAGGTTTTATTAGCAAAGGGTATAAAATATAGTGAAGAAGGCGAAATTTATATAAGTGGGAATGCTGATTTTTTGCAAGAAAATTATATAAATATTGATAAAACAAGAACTTTTTTAAATGAATTTGAAGAAAGGGCACCAACCCAGCTTTATTTTGCAAAAAATAAGCTTTGTCTTGGTGGACTTTGTTTTGAAAATTCCATTAAACAAGGGGCAAAAGAATTAATTTCTTATTTATATAATAAAAAAATTTCAAGCATTATTTTAAGTGGAGATAATGAAAAAAGCGTAAGTAAGATTGCTAAGGAACTTGGCATTAAAGAATTTTACTCAAAATTAAGTCCTGATGATAAGCTAAATTTTTTACAAAAATGCAAAAAAGAAGTTTTATTTATAGGCGATGGTATAAATGATGCGGCCTGTTTAAGTAGTGCAAATGCTAGTATGAGTTTTGCAAAAGCAAGTGAGTTAGCTCAAAAATCAGGTGATTTTATATTAATGAAAGATGATTTAAGATTAGTTATATTTGCTTTTAAACTTGCAAATAAAACAAAAACTATCATTAAAGAAAATCTTTTCTGGGCCTTTATTTATAATACTTGTTGTATACCTATAGCAGCAGGGGCTTTGCCTTTTATTACGCTAAGCCCTCATATTGCTGCCCTTGCTATGTGTTGTAGTTCAATAACTGTTGTATTAAATTCGCTTAGATTAAAGGCTTTAAAATTTTAGTTAAGTTCTTTGATATTGATATTATTTTCATTACAATACAACTCAACCCCTCTTACAAGCCTTTTTAAGCCATCTTGTAATCTTTCTTTTTGAGTGGCTATATTTATGCGTATAAAGCTTTTTCCATTTTTACCAAAATCAATACCCTTTGATATAAAAAGACCTGTTTTTTCTCTTAAAAACGTGGCAAAATTCGTAGTATCCTTGCAAATTGTTGAACAATCAACCCATAGTAAATAAGTAGCATTTGAAGGTACTACCTTTAACGGAGTGTGCATTTTTATATAAATTTTAGCATAGTTTTTATTTTTAGTAATCACTTCATTTAAGGCATTTAGCCATTCTTCTTGCTTATAAGCACAAATACTAGCCTCAACGCTAAAAGCACCAACATCAGCGATTTTATCGGCATTAAAGGCAATATATATCTTTCTTTTTAAATGTGGATTTGCAGTAAAGGCACTTGCACTATGTATACTTGCTAGATTAAAGGCCTTGCTAGGCGAGATTAGAGTAATTGAGTTATGATTATCTATGCTAGCAAAGGGAGTATAACTATCTTGAGTTATATCACAATGAATTTCATCACTTATCACTAAAACCTTATATTTTTTACAAAGTGTAGCGATTTTTTCTAAATCCTGTCTTTGCCAAATTTTACCTATTGGATTGTGAGGGTTACAAAGTATCATTATTTTAGTTTTTGAGTGTTTTAGTTTTTTTTCAAGATCTTTAAAATCTATCTTGTAAGCATTATTTTTATAAATTAGTGGATTTTCAAGCACCTTTCTATTATTAGCCTTAATACACTTATAAAAGGTCCCATAAACTGGGCTTTGTACTAAAATAAAATCATTTTTCTTACTAAATGCTTTAATAATCGAACAAATAGCAGGAACAACTCCATAAACAAAACAAATATATTCTTTTTTTAATTCTAAATTATGCCTTTTTTTCCACCAATCTATAATGCTTTGATAAAATTCATCATTTACGATTTTATAGCCATAAAGCCCACTTTTTGCACAATCTACTATTGTCTTTACAACTTCTGGTGCACTTTCAAAGTCCATATCTGCAACCCACATAGGAAGTTCGTTATCTAAGACATTGAATTTTAAAGAATTTGTATTAAGCCTATTTGTAAGCTTAGAAAAATCAAAATCACTCATTTTAAACCCTTAATCTTTATGTATTTCTTCATCTATTAATTTTTGAGATGAATCGCCTAATTTATCATTCATGTGATAAACTAAAATTTCACTAGAATGCGTTAAATCATTTGCTATACTTTTTGCTAGTGCCATATCATTCATAATAGAACTTGCTATTGTATCGGTGATTCTATTATATCTAATGTGAGAATCAAGAGAACTTGATGATATAGAATCATATTTTTTAACATTATAATTAAGTTCTTCAATCAACTCCTTAACCCCTTCATTATCTTGTGCTTCAATGAGTGCTTGGGCTAATCTAAGTGTCCTTAATAGATTTTTTCTAATCCCATCATACTCATTTTTTATAACCTCGTTTGTAGAAAAGGCATATTTTATAATATTTATTTGCAAGGTTTGGGCTGATTTTATAGCTGTTGCCATAAATAAATTTGCCCTTCTTAAATCCATAAATTCAGCACTTATTTCAGAATCATCACTTAAAGCACTTGCATCCACTGCAAATTCTAAGATATTAGAATAAATTCCTTTAAATTTGTTTTGATATTCTTCGTCAAAATTCATCTCAATAGGGCGATTCCTACGAGATATTAACTCATCAACATTTTCTTCTGTGTAAATATCACCCGAATTTAAACTAATTGCCCTTGATACTAAATTTGTAGTATTTTTAAACAAATGCTTACTTTCAAGATATAAAACCTCTAAGGCACTATCGCTAAATTCTAAGGCACTTTCAGTAAGATAAACTGGTTGTTCGATATGTGATTTTCTAGGATTTACCTTTATTATTTTATTTAAAAAGGTACACATTTGAGATATAAAAGGATAGAAAATAACCACGCCTATAATGTTAAAAATAGTAGCAAATAATGAAAGTTTTAATACTAAATCATCACTTGCAATGCCTACAAGTTCAGCCCCCACTTCAGTCATCCAAAGATAATATTTAAAGAAAACAATGGCTAAAAGTGCAACAGCTATATTAAAAAATACATGCGTTGCAGTAAGTTTTTTACCCTCAATATTTGAATTTAAGGAACCAATAACGGTCATAATGGTACTTCCCACATTTGCCCCTATTACTATGGCTATTGAGTTTTCATAAGAAATTTCACCAGCATTTAAGGCAACTATTGCTAGGGTTAGGGTAGCGTGAGATGATTGGGTTAGGGTCGTGATAAAAAAGCCTATTAAGACATAAACTATAAGCCCTAAAAAGCCTTGCATTTGAAATTGAGAAATATCAATGCTTTCTTTGAAATTTTCAAAACCTTCTTTCATATAAGAAATGCCTAAAAATAAAAAGCCAAGTGATAATAAAAATAAGCCCAGTCCCTTTACTTTTTTGTGTTTATTTATGAAAAATAAGACCCCAAAGACTATTAAAGGCATTGCATAAAGTGAAATTTGAGATTTAACACCGAAAAAACTCATAATCCAAGCACTAAGAGCTGTGGATAAATTCACCCCATAAATCATTGCCACGCCAGAACTTAGAGTAATCAAACTAGCACTTAAAAAAGAAATGGCAATAACTGAAACAAGACCACTAGATTGCACAAAGGTAGTTAGCACAAAGGCAAAAATGAAAGATTTAAAATTCGTATTTGCTACCTTGTCTAAAAACTGGTCTAAAATTCCACCAGATAATATTTTAAAGCTTTCTTGTAAAAGAGTCATTGCAAATAAAAATATACAAATTCCGGTAAAAAGCGTTAAGAATGAAGTATGTTCTAGTAAAATTGTAAGTAAAAACAAAGATAAAATTGTTGGTACTATAATTCTAAATATGGTCCATGCTCGTTTTTTAGTCATTAATCTACCTTGTGATTTTTAAATAAAGTATAATTATACTTTAACTAAACTTAAAATAAGCATTAAATTTTAAATTTCATTGTAAATTTATTACAAAATTACAGCTTTTAAATATTTTTTTAAGTTTTTTAATACTTTATAAATATATACTAATTTAAATTGAGTTTATAAGACTAAATAAAATTAAGTGAAATTTTTTATAATTATACTTGACAAATTAACACTCAATGTTATATAATGCTGTTAGCACTTTAAGAAAGGAGTGCTAAATTTAAAGGATAAAGCTTAATGAAAAGTAGAAATAAAAGGGATTTGATTTTAGAATCTATAATTCAAACCTATTTGCTTGATAATGTTCCTATAGGTTCAAATGAGTTAAATTCCACCCTTTGCATACCAGCTTCTACAATTCGCGTTTATCTTAAACAATTAAGCGATGAGGGAATTTTAAGTAAGATTCATTTAAGTAGTGGGCGAATTCCTACCATTTTAACTATGCAAAATTACTGGGAAAATAACCTTGATACTATGTTTGAATTAGATATTAAGAATATAGATTTTTTATATGATTTAAGTAAGAAATTTGAAATTTATTGTCTAGTTTATGCAGGCAGGGATATAATCTTTAAGGAATTATTTAGCTTAAATAATAAATTTATAATTTTGGACTTTGAAGAAAGTGAAATAGCCTTAAAATATCAAGATGAAGCCTTTAAATTTTTAAAAACATTAATAGGCTTTGATTTATTTAGTCTTGAAGCCTTAGCATTAAGATTAAAATTTTTTGAATTAGTAGAAAAAATTGATAGCTTAAAGCAAAATTTACTTATGTTTAGAAGTAATGAAGAAAGGGCTTATCAAATATATAAAAATGATGATTTTGTAAGGCTTTTAGATAGTGGAATTAATCGTTATTTTACAAAAAATATAGAATTTGAACCACTTTTTAAAGAAGGCTTTATGGGTCTTAAAATAGATACTAAATTTTTAGGAAAGAATGCAAATATTATATTAGCAGGTAGTGTTTATACAGATTATAAAAAGATATTAAATCAATTAAAGGAGGTAGCGTGAGCGAAGAAGTCAATTCACAAGATACGCAAAAGGATGAAAATTTAGAAGAAGGTGCACAAGAACTTCAAATGCACAAGGAGGAGATTTTACAAAAAGAACTTAATGATTTGCGTGATAAGTACATGAGGGCAAATGCTGAATTTGAAAACATTAAAAAAAGAATGGAAAAGGAAAAGCAAAACGCTTTAATTTATGCAAATGAAAGCTTTGCTAGGGATTTGCTTGAAGTAATTGACGCATTAGAAGCAGCTATTCGCGTAGAGGCTAATGATGAGATTAGTAAAAAAATCAAAGAAGGAGTTGAGATTACTTTAGAATTATTTTTAAAAAAACTTGAAAAACATGGGATTAAGGCTATAGATGACTCAAAGGAATTTAACCCTGATTTACACGAGGCTATGTATCATATTGCGAGTGAAAATCATAAAAGTGGTGAGATAATTGAGTCCTTACAAAAGGGTTATACAATTGCACAGCGTGTGATTAGACCTACAAAAGTTAGTGTTGCAAAATAAATTCAATAAAAAGGATAAAAAATGAGTAAAGTTATAGGCATAGACTTAGGAACAACAAATTCTTGTGTTTCTGTTTATGAAAGGGGTGAAAGCAAGGTTATACCAAATAAAGAAGGTAAAAATACAACACCTTCTGTAGTTGCTTTTACTGATAAGGGTGAAATTTTAGTAGGCGATAGTGCCAAAAGACAAGCTGTTACAAATCCTGAAAAGACTATTTATTCTATTAAAAGAATTATGGGCTTGATGATTAATGAAGAAGCAGCTAAGGAAGCAAAGGATAGATTGCCTTATCATATTACTGATAGAAATGGTGCTTGTGCTATTGAGATTGCAGGTAAAATTTATACTCCTCAAGAAATTTCAGCTAAGGTTTTAATGAAACTTAAAGAAGATGCTGAAGCCTTTTTAGGAGATAAGGTAATAGATGCAGTTATAACCGTTCCTGCGTATTTTAATGATGCTCAAAGAAAGGCTACAAAAGAAGCAGGGCAAATTGCAGGGCTTAATGTTTTGCGTATTATAAACGAACCAACAGCAGCAGCCCTTGCTTATGGGCTTGATAAAAAAGAAAGTGAAAAAATCGTAGTTTATGATTTAGGAGGTGGTACCTTTGATGTTACCGTGCTTGAAACAGGGGATAATGTAGTAGAGGTACTTGCAACTGGAGGTAATGCGTTTTTAGGAGGCGATGACTTTGATAATAAATTAATAGACTTTTTAGCATCTGAGTTTAAAAACGATACTGGCATGGATATAAAGGGCGATTTTATGGCTATGCAAAGGCTTAAAGAAGCAGCAGAAAATGCTAAAAAAGAGTTAAGCTCAGCTCAAGAAACAGACATAAATCTACCTTATATAACAGCCGATGCAAGTGGTCCTAAACACCTTGTTAAAAAGCTTACAAGGGCTAAATTTGAATCAATGATTGAAAATTTGGTTAAAGAAACAATTACAAAGATTAATGAGGTTGTAAAAGATGCCGGGCTTAATAAGGGCGATATTAAAGAAATCGTTATGGTAGGGGGTTCTACACGCGTTCCTCTAGTACAAGAAGAGGTTAAAAAAACTTTTGGAAAAGACCTTAATAAATCAGTTAATCCTGACGAAGTAGTAGCCATTGGTGCTGCTATTCAAGGTGCGGTAATTAAGGGTGATGTTAAGGATGTGCTTTTACTTGATGTTACGCCACTTTCGCTTGGTATTGAAACATTAGGTGGGGTTATGACTAAGATTATTGAAAAGGGTACTACTATTCCTACTAAAAAAGAACAAACTTTTTCAACCGCTGAGGATAATCAAAGTGCAGTTACTATCAATGTTTTACAAGGTGAAAGAGAATTTAGTAGGGATAATAAATCCTTAGGAAATTTCAATTTAGATGGCATTCCACCAGCTCCAAGAGGTGCACCACAAATTAATGTTACCTTTGATATTGATGCAAATGGAATTTTAACCGTGTCAGCAAAGGATAATGCTACAGGTAAGGCACAAGAGATTAAAATCACAGGTTCAAGTGGATTAAGCGATGAAGAGATTAATAGAATGGTAAAGGATGCTGAAATTCACAAAGAAGAGGATAAAAAACGCAAGGAAACAGTTGATGCTAGAAACCAAGCTGATAGTTTAGCACATCAAGTAGAAAAATCTTTAAGTGAGCTTGGTGAAAAGGTACCTAGTGAAGATAAGCAAAATATCCAAAAGGCATTAGATGAGCTTAAAGAAACACTTAAAAATGAAAATGCTACAAAAGAAGAGATTGAAAGCAAAATGAAAACTTTAAGCGATTATTCTCATAAGTTAGCTGAATCTATGTATAAAAAAGATGACAATAATCAAGCAGACACATCTAAACAAAATAAAAAAGATGATGATGTAATCGACGCTGAAGTCGAGTAATCTTTACTCTAACCTTTAAGGTTAGAGTTTAAGTTTTTATATCAATTTTAAAATTTTTTACATTATGCAATTTTTCTAAAAGTTTTATTATGCTTGTTCCCTTATTTTTTCAACTTCTAAGAAATTTAAGAAAAAATTTTTAGCTATATTATCTTTTGTGTAAGTTTGAGTGTTTTTACTTTTGCTTTGTATGGGCGTGAAAGTTATTATTTTTAGACTCATTTTCATTATTTTCATTACTAAGTATATCGTTATTAATTTGAGTATTTTGCTTTTCTTGTAAGGTTTTATTATTTAATTCTTCTAATTTTAACCATTCTTTCTTAAATTCTTCAATATCATTCATTGTCATAGACATAAGCAAAACTTGTCTGAAAATTTCACTATTGCCAACTTCTGTTATAGAATGTTCGTCTAAAAATTGACCTAAGACTTTTATTTTATCAAGTCCGTTTATTTACCTATTATAATAGTATCTCCTTGGGTTATATGATAACTTGCATTAATTTCTTTATCCAAATTTTTAATAAAAAGCACTAACGCATCGCCCTTACTTATGCTTTGATTATTTTCAATATCAAAATTTATTGAAGCTTCAATTTTAAAATTGCATCTATCTTCTTTTGATTTTGTAACATTCATAAGTTCATTTTTATTTTCATATATTTTTGTTATATTAAAATTTTGAGTATCATATTGAAAGTATTTAGGAATATTTTCAAGTACTTCTTTGCTTAATTTTGTATTTTCATCATCAGATATAAGCTGTAAAAACAGCTTATATGCGTTAGATAAGGTTTTGTTTATATCAATACTTGTAAAAAAAGCATTATTAATAGAACTCTTTTGGCTAATAATGTTTACATATTCTTGTATATCCTTAGCATAAATTTTTATAATCACTTGGGATTCCTGTACTTTCATTAAAATCACTTGTAAAATATCCTTGACTATCTACTCCAAAGCCTAAATTTCACTTACAGTTTGTGATTTATTGTTTACTAAATTTGAAGATTGATTTAAGGTATCAGTGTTTAAATTTTCTTCTTTTGCATATTGCATGTTAGTTTGATAATTTAAATTTGTATGATTTATGTTATTTATCATCTTAATCTCTTTTTTAATAAATTAATTTTATGTCAAATCGGTATAAACATGTTTATTTTAAACCACCAAAATATTTATCAAATTGATTTTTATACTGAATGCTTAGTTGTCTAATTATTAAATTATTATTTAAAACTTGTTTTTATTGTTTATGTATGCGTCCAGTTCTTAAATCATAAATTATTGCATCATAAGTAAAATAGTTGTATTTGTGCCCTGACTTTGATATTGTCCAATTATTTTTAGCCATAAATCCAACAAATAAATATAAATCTCCATTGGTTAAAGCGTTCCATTCTATATTCTCTCTATATGACATAGTATTAAATGATTTTGTGCGATTTGCAAGAGCGTAACATGAAGTTGTACCACATTAGTATAATGTTCCATAATACCCACCCTTAATCTCTTTCATCTCTTCATAACTAAGCTTTTTAATACCTGGCGAGTTATTACTTACTGTCCCATTTGTAATCTTTGCTAAAAAATCATCTGCTAAAGCAGATACTAAAACCAAGCTACTTAAAATAGTCGCACTAAGAAATTTTTTTTATTTTTTTATCCTTAAAATAATTTTTAAACTAATTAAATTATAACATAAAAAATTTTTATTTTTTGTAATTTATTTGTAATTTGTTTTAAAAGTAGTTTCCAAATTTATACATTTAAAAAATATACAAAGTTATAAAACATTGACTTCTTTTTAAATTTTTATAAACTTGATTTTTTTCTAAAAATCAAACTTTTATGTAGTAATAATGAGAAATTTTAAAATATTTTTAAGTTCTATTTTTGCATTTAATCTACTTTTTGCAAGTGATGAATTAAGCATTGTTTCTCTTTTTAAAAAGCAAATAGGCTTAAGAAGTATAACAAATTTATTACTTCTTAGTACAGGAAATGCAAATTCTTATTATTTTTATCTAAATATTACAGTAAGTGGAGATCCTACTATTTGGAATGATACTAAGCAATTAAGCTTAAATCAAAGTTTTGTTTCTATCTTGCATTCTAAATTTGATATATTAATATCAGGTGGTGGAAGTTATATAAGGCAAGAATATACGTATTTTTATACAAATGATTATTCAAGTGAAAATTCCTTTAAATTTGATTCATTATGGCTAGGTTTTATATACACCTTTGATAGTGTTGCAGACTTCATTCCACGGCTTACCTTTTAATCAGCCTTAATGCAAAGAGAAAAGGCAGTAGATGAAACAAAGAATTTTTATTTAAAATCTCAAAGCATACAAAGGACTTTAAGAGAATACAGCGACCCAGTTGTTTATAGCGTTTATACTGGTTTTGGATACAATGCAAAAAGAAAGTTTGATTTTGCTAGCGTTGAATACGGAAATAGTTTTTATATAGGTGGAGATTTATTCATAGTTTTAAGCCCAAAAATTACCTTAGATTTAGGAGCTGAACAAAGATTTCAAAATAAACAAAAGATTAATGGGGTACAAAACTCAGAATTAAGGTCAATTCCTACCTTTTCTATATTCAACCTATAGCTTAAATTCTAATACTGCTATGTCTGTAAATGCTAGCATAGGTGGAAGTTCTGCAACCTTGATTCTATATTTGCCTTAAGCTTATGGAAAAAATTTTAAAAATATAACAAATTTATACAAGATATAAGCATATTTAATAAAAAGATTAAATTTTTTAAAATAAGTACGATTATTGTGTTAGGATTTAATAAATTTTAGTTTAAAGTGGAAAAGATGAAAAAATTTATTAGTGTGGCTATTTTAAGTAGTTTGGTTTCAATGTTTGCTTTAGCAGATGATTTTTTAGCAAAGATTACAAACGGGACAGTAAGTGATAACTCACTAGGGGTTAAAAAACTTAGTTATGAAAAGATGAAAGAGATTAAGGGTGGTTATAATATTTCAAATCCTGTACTTTTTCAAAATGCAAATTCAGGTTTTGGTGGTTTTATAGCACAAATCGGTGTAGTAATTCTTCCTGATATAGATAACGAAGTTAGTAATGGTGTAATGTGTGGATATGGTTATTCGACTTGTTCTTCTTATACAAATAAACAAGGATTTAATGAATTTGTTGATATAGCAGACCCAAGACAACATCAGTATTTAGCTATTACTGCTACAAAAACTATATCTGTTGGTGCTTTTGGGATACCACAATATACTTTTTCAAATAGTGGGATAGTTGTTGATTTAAATTCTAATGGAAGTGTTTATAAAATAAGAAATGCTGCTATTAAGGGCTATGTTGCTAATGATGTTTCTATTAAGAGTTAAAAATGATTTAAATAGAATTTTAACAACTTAGTACTAGTGTATTATATAAATTTTCTTTTAAGAAATATATGAGTTTTAATTTAATAAATAGAGCTGTAATATGTTAACTTCGAACTATCAAAATTATAATACTAGTTTAAATATTAATTTAAATACGCAAAGCAAAGGTTTAAAAGATTCAAGCCAAAGCGTAGCCTTAAATTCATAAAATACTAAAATTCAAATTTAGTAACTGATAAATCACAATCAGTAAGTGAAAGTTTAGGTTATGGAAGTGGATAAGGATGGATATTTTACAAGTGATTTTAACGAGGTTGCAAATATCTCAAGTGATATAAAATTTCATTCTTCAACCATGGAAAGCATAGTAAGGGCAAAGACTCAAACAAAAGCACCTTTTTATAGATTCTATAAAAGTAGATATAGCTAAAACAATAGGTAATGCTTATAATATGCTTATAGTATTGTAGGCGAGGATGTATTAAATTCAAAGGATAGTTTTACACTTAATGATATTTCTAATTTTCCACAAGGTTATGAGTATAACACAAAAACTCTTGAAGTTACACAAATTTATAGCAATAAAGAATTTACAAGTGCAGACCTTTTATATAATTACAACAATAAGGAAAATAAACTTATAAATTCTTTATTTTTCAATACTTCAAGCCTAAGTCAAATATTAAATAATAATAGTGGTGGTAAAGAATATTTAAATGTCGGCTTTTTGATTTCACTGCCACAAAATATATAAATGGCGATACATAACAAAGGTGGGCTTTTAATAGGGTTAATAGGCAAATTACAGCGTTATAGAAAGTGAAATAACAATCACAGGAAAGCTTACAGGACATGACAAAAGTATAGATGAGACAAATTTAAAGTCTTGGGTACAAGCCCAAGGAATTTTTATAATTGATATTAATGATACACAAGCTCAAATTAAATTAAATGATATTATGTCAAATACTGATATTTCTAAATTTAAGCAAGAATTTAGCGTCTTTGTTAAAGAACAACAAGATAAATATAAAAAAGATGAAACCAGCATTGATAAGGACCCTTTAAGTTTAATCTTTGAAGAAATAGATAGGGCAAGGAAGGAGATGTTACAAAGATTAAAAGAAATTCAACAAAGCATAGATATCAAGGATTAAAAGGTGTAGGTTGAAAGTATATTTTATTATATTTTTTTTATAAGTATTAATCTTTTAAAAGCTGATTTTATCGTTAAATCTTATCAAGAAATTAAAAATGAAAGGGTGATAAGGTAAAATTATGAAGAAAGTTGCGGTGCTACGTCATTAACTACTATTTTTAATTTAATTGATAATAGCACTTTTAGCGAACTTGATATTTTACAAATGATAAATTCAAAAGATTTATACACAGATAAGCTAAGTTTTGCAGAATTAAAAGATATATCTAAAAAATTAGGTTTTAAAAGTAATTCTTATAAAACCAATAAAGAAATTTTAAATCAGCTTTTAAATATTCTTATTTTATTAAAAATATAAGATGACCCACGTTATCCAGATTTTATAGTAATTATAAATCACAAGGGTAATTATTTACAAGCACTTGACCTAAGTCATGGCGAATATTTTAGTTCTAAAAATCAGTTTTTTAGCATATGGGACAGGTATAATAATGGTTGTTATACCCCAATCATAGCCCCAAAGAAAAAATCAAAATTTTTACTTGACATTTCTAAATCTTTGAATTTTGATTTTAAGTCTTTTAGCTTATTAATCTTTATACTTTAAAATTTATCATTTGCGATAAAATTTTAAAAAGGAAAAATCAAATGAAAAATAACTTATTTGCACTTGCATTAAAAAAACATTCTATAAGAAGCTATAAAAATACGCGAATTGATAATTATATTATAAATGATATTATATAAATAGCACTTAGCACGTCAACTTCTTTTGGGTATAAGGGCATGGAATTTGTAGTTGTTAGAAATAAAGATATTATTTATAAAATAGGTGAGTGTAAAACATTTGGTGGTTCTCAAATCAATGGGGCTGATAGCGTAATAGTAGTAATGGTAAAAACGGCTGATAAAAGGCAAAGTGATTTTGGATAGAAGATGGGGCTATCGTATCAACATATATACTTTTAGCTACCGAATAATATAATCTTGGTACTTGTTGGGTACAAATTCGAAATAGAATAGGGTGATATGAGATCTCTGATGAAGAAATTTGCAACTTACTTAAAAAACCAAATGGCTATACCATTTTTAATCTTATCGCAATAGGTGAAAAAAACGAAATGAAAGCAGCCTATAAAGAAAGTGATTTAAATATGAACCTTGTACATAATGAAGCGTTTTGAAATCTTTGCAAAGTGCTTTGATTGTAATTTAAAATTTATTTTTATTTATAAACCTAAGTTTTTATATCAATCTTAAAATCATCTATATTATGCAAATTTTCTAAAAGTTCTATTATACTTGTTTCTTTGCTTTTTTCATTTTCTAAGAAATTTAAGAAAAAATCTTTTATTAAATTATCTCTTGTGTAAGTTTGAGTACTTTTAGCTTGTATAGGCACGAAATTTTTAGTATCTTTAACAACTAAATTATCTCCCATTGCCACTTCAAACTCTTGCACAAATTCATCATGCCTTTGTTTAAAATCAAGATATTTTTCTTTAAATTCATCAAGGCTTAAATCTTCTTTTATAAGTTCATTAAATTCATTTATAAAATCATTTGCTTTTTGTGTTATACTAGAATCAAGTTTAAAACTAATAGCATAGAAACATAAGCTTGTAATTTAGTTTTTTCTCTATCTAAACCTATAAAATCATTGCTAAGAATATTTTTAAAGGATGATTTTTCTATTTTATTAGGGTCTTTTAACTCATTTTCTTTCATAAAAAAATATTAAAAGAGTGCATTTGTTTTTCATCTATATTATTATAAGGTCCTAAAATTCTAATATTTATATCTAATTTTTTACCACGATAATCAGGTTCTTTAATATTTGATTGATTTTGTACTTCTAAATTATTTTCTTGTTTAATTTGAGTGTTTGAGATAATAGGACTATAATCTAAACTAGAATTTATATTTATTATTTTATATCCTTTATAAATTTTTATTTATAGGCTGATTTTTTAAATTTTAATACTTTTATATTATTTTAAAGTCAAATTTAAATCATAACACAAGTATCATTTTTATTTTAAAAAATTTAATTTTATATTTAAATATATTGCTATATTATATAAATTTATTACATTTTTAAGTTAGTGATTAAAAAGCACTTTGCCCAAAGGGGCAAAGTTTATTTTCTAGGAAAGTGTTTTAAGAAATGATTAGCCATAGTATCAAGTGTTACCCATTTAACGCCACTATGTTTATTTATATGTTTAATGATTCTTTCATGCATTAATAAAACCTGAGGTCTGCCACTTACATCAGGGTGAATTGTCATAGGAAATACTGCATAATCCATATTTTCATATACCCAATCAAACTGGTCAATCCACATTTTGCCAATATCTCTTGGAGAAATGAAACCAAAGCTGTTTGGAGATTTTTTAATAAACATCATAGGAGGCAAATCATCTAAATACCAATTAGCAGGAATTTCTACTAAATCAGTTTCTTCCCCTCTAATCAAAGGTTTCATCCAATCCTTAGCCTCGCCACTATAATCAATCTTAGTCCATTTATCCCCAACCCTTACATAATAAGGAGTAAAATCATTATGCATAAGACTATGGTCGTATTTTATACCATGTTTTAATAAAAGCTCATTTGTAATATTTGAAAATTCCCACCAAGGTGCTACATAACCAGTTGGCTTTTTGCCTGTTAATTTTTCTATCAATTCTATATTTTTAAGCAACACATCTTCTTCTTGCTTAGCACTCATAGCTATAGGATTTTCATGAGAATATCCGTGTGCCCCTATTTCATGCCCTGCATCAACTATCATTTGCATTTGTTCAGGGAAAGTTTCAATAGAATGCCCTGGAGAAAACCAAGTAGCTTTAATTTTGTATTTTTTAAAGAGTTTTAAAAGTCTAGGAATTCCAATCTCACCAGCAAAAAGACCTCTTGAAATATCATCGGGAGAATCCTCGCCCCCGTAACTTCCAAGCCAACCTGCAACAGCATCAATATCTACACCATAACCAACTAAAATTTCTTTTTTAGCCATTTTTTCTCCTTGATAATTTTTTTTAAGATTTTGCTATTAAGTTTTAAATCTATATCTTTAAGATAAGGCAAATTCTCCCTTTGAATAGCAACTTCTTCTAAGTCTATTTCCCTTATTAACACACCTTCTTTTTGAGTAATTTTTCCTAAAATTTCTCCTTTCGGATTAATTATCCTTGAATTTCCTGCAAATAAAAGTTCTTCTTGACTTAATTTTGAAATCTCGCTTCCACTTCTATTGCAAGCTAGAATAAATTGCCCATTTTCAAGAGCTCTTACCTTACTAGCAAGGTCCCAAACATAGTTTCTAGCTTTTCCAAAGGCAGCCATATAACAAAGAATTTCAGCCCCCTTTAATGCTAAAAATCTAGCCCCCTCTCCAAAGCCTATCTCATAGCAAATTTGCAAACCTACCTTAACACTAAATTCATCAAAATTAAGCTTAAAAACAGGATATTCATTTCCACTTTTAAATCTTTTTATCTCATCGCCCCAAAGATAAATTTTTCTATATTTGCCTAAAATGCCTTTTTTGCCAATTACATAGGCAGTATCATAAAGCTTTGATTTTACCTTTTCTATGCTACAAGCTATCATATAAGCCTTATATGTTTTAGCAAGTTCTAAAAGCTTAGAAAAAATTTCATTTTTGCTAAAATCAAGCCCGAATTCTTTATCCCTATCCTCAATACAATAACCACTATCAAAAAGCTCAGGAAAAAGAACGATTTTTGCCCCGTCTTCAAGTGCGTTTTTTGCTAAATTTAATGATTTTTTAAGATTGGCTTTTCTGTCGTAAGATATCGGTGAAAATTGAATTAGAGCTACTTTTAAAATTTTACTCATTTACCATCCGTTTTTTTATTTTAATTTTGTAATAAAGATTATACTTTTATATTATTAAATAAAACTTAGATGAAAATTTATATTAAATAATTTATGTTAAAATTTTTAAAATTAGTGTAAAAATGGAAAGTTATGGCTAAAAAGGTTATTTTTGAATGCGAAGCCTGTGGCAATCAGCAAAGCAAATGGCTAGGAAAGTGCCCTGATTGTGGTGCTTGGGATAGTTTTGTAGAATTAAATCAAGCCCAAATTCAAGTTTTAAAAGAAATCGCAAATGCAAGCTTAAAGCCTAGTGTGGCAGTTTGCATAAAAGATATAGAATTAGAAAATTTTAGTAGAATAAGCACAGAAGATGACGAGCTTAACATAGTTTTAGGTGGTGGCTTAGTAGAAGGTTCTTTAGTTTTAATAGGTGGTAGCCCCGGTGTTGGTAAATCCACGCTTTTGCTTAAAATAGCATCAAATTTAGCTAAAAATGGAAAAAAAGTACTTTATGTAAGTGGGGAAGAAAGTAAATCTCAAATTAAACTCCGTGCTGATAGACTTGATGCAAATACTGAAAATTTGTATCTTTTAACTGAACTTTGCTTAGAAAATATCCTAGAAGAACTTCATAAAAATAAGTATGAAATTTTAATAGTTGATTCAATTCAAACAATTTATTCTAACAAGATAAGTTCAGTTGCTGGTAGCATAAGTCAGGTTAGAGAGATAACCTTTGAATTAATGCGTTTAAGCAAGGCAGAAAATATTTCTACTTTTATAATAGGACATATCACAAAGGATGGTAGCATTGCAGGACCAAGAGTTTTAGAACATATGGTTGATGTGGTACTTTACTTTGAAGGCGATGCAAACCGAGAAATTCGCTTACTTCGTGGCTTTAAAAATCGCTTTGGAGGAACTAGCGAGGTAGGAATTTTTGAAATGAGTTCAAAGGGCTTAATATCTGCAAAAAACATAGCAAAACGTTTTTTTACAAGAGGAAAGGCAGTTTCAGGTAGTGCCTTAGGCGTTGTTATGGAAGGAAGTAGGGCGTTAATCTTAGAAATTCAAGCCCTTGTTTGTGAAAGTTCTTATCCTAAACGAAGTAGCACGGGCTATGAAAAAAATAGGCTAGATATGCTTATAGCCTTACTTGAAAGAAAGCTTAATATCCCCTTGGGTCATTATGATGTTTTTATAAATGTAAGTGGAGGCGTGAAAATTACAGAAACCGCCGCTGACTTAGCCGTGGTGGCTGCGATAATTTCAAGCTTTAAAAATAGACCACTAAGCAAGGATAGCGTTTTTATAGGAGAACTTAGCTTAAATGGTGAAATTAGAGATGTTTTTAGCCTTGATATTCGCTTAAAAGAAGCCAGTATGCAAAAATTTAAAAATGCTATAATTCCAGTAAAACCTTTACAAGACATGGGCTTAAAATGTTTTGTAACAAGTGAATTAAGTCAAGTTATAGAATGGATGTAAGATGCTTATTTTTGGACATAAACTTATAAAAAGTGATGAATTTATTTTTTTTCAAAAGGATTTTGATAAGGAAAAAATCAATTGTTTTAGCTTTGATGAAAAAAAACTTTTACTAGCAAAGACTCTTAATATTAAATGTGCAATCTATGTTAAAAATATTAATGAGGCTATTCTTTGCAATGCTTTAAATATTGAATTTATAATAAGTGATGATAAAAAATTAAGTAAAAAACTTAGTAAAATAGCCCAGTTTTACCTCTTTGATACAAAAACTTTATTTTTAGCAAATGATTTAAACGCCATTAAAACAGCTATTAAATGTAAAAGCGACGGATTATTGCTTAAAAATTTTATTATTGATTTTAAGGAATTTGAGTAGTCTTATAAGCAATTTAATTTTGTGATATTGCTTTGATTTGTTCTTCAAAATCAAGCTTATTTAAATCTTCTTTAAATTGTTTTTCATTATAAAAGACCTTACTATAAATTTTTTTACTATCTACTCTACATAACATAATTACAAGTTTTTTCTCAAATAATGTTTCTTTAGTGTTTTTAAAATAATCATCATACGCACTTTCTAAAAGTTTAGTTTTATTAGAATCTATATCTTTTTCATTGCTTTTGACTTCGATATATAAATAAACTCCATTTTCAAATAGCACAATAAAGTCAAAATAACTTCTTTTTATGCTATTTTCATCATCTAAATATTCTCCATAAATATTTGAGGTAGTTAGATTCTTAGCCCAAATTTTTATTGCTTCACTATCAAATAACTTATCATAGATTATTCTTTCTGGCTTAGAATCTAGTATTTGTCTATTTCCATTTTTTGATTTTATATCAAATAAATACTCCTTATTTATTTTTTCTCCTTCTTCTTTGCTATAAATTTCTCTATATTCTAGTGGATTATAACTTTCCTCTTTTATCTCATATTTTGGGCTTATTTTTCTAGTTTGTTTTAACAAGCTATTTAAATCAGTTCTAAGCTCATCAAGCAAAATTGTCATCACAAATTCACTTTGCTTCTTATTTTTTTTAGCAAACTCCTTAACACTATCAGCGATATTGTCATACAAAAATTTATTCGTATTAATAAGTTTTTTATATTCTTTTAAAAATACAAAAGCATTTGTGATATTGCTATAAATCACATTTGCACCTACATTCATTGCGATTTTCTTATACACGCCATTTACAAATCTAGCATTAATTCTTTGCATTATTTTATTGCTTTCACAGCTTAGATATTCTTGCACTTTTTCTTTAAAAGCCCTGATATTTTCACTCGCTTTTAAATCCTCTGCATTGCTTACCTCGATACGCAAAAACTTCTCATCTTTGAATCTATCCCTTACTTTATATTGATATTGCACCACTTCATTATCACTAAAATTTGAAAATAAATAATATTTATCTGTTACTTCATTTTTCTCCAAATTTGGATAAGGATTGCGTTTAATTCTACCTATTGTCTGAGTGTTTAGTTTTGTGGAGCTTACATTGCGAAGTTGCACGAGCATACACGCCCTTGGTATATCCCAGCCAGTCGCAGGTCCGATTTTAAAGATAATCACATCTATATCATTATTATTTTTAGTAATATTTTCGAGGTTAAAATTATCCTTATATACTCGATTTGAATCTTTATCATCACCAAAATATTGAATCCATGATAAATTTGCCACATTTAAAGCTTTTTTGATATTTTCTAACTCTTTCCTATATGCCTTCTTTTTCTCCATATCGCTTGGCTCATTATCGATTTGAATTAGCATTGCAGGATTAATGCTTATTTTTGCATTTTTATATTCTTGTTGAATATCCTTAAATTTTTTGATTGAAGTTTCTAGCACTTCATTATCATTCACATCATTATCTAATATGGATTCAAAACTCGTCTTAAGCAAAAATTTTCCATTATTTAAAGTTTCATTATTTAAATCTTTTTCACTCATTATCACTTGATGAGTCCCATTTTCAAAACTAGGTGTTGCTGTCATTTTGAGGATAAAATGTGCGTTAGTGTTTAATAATTTTTCAAAATTATTGTCGCTTTTAGAATCCACTTTATCTGTCCCTATATGCGCCTCATCTCTTATATAAATTATTTTATATCCACTTTGTTTGCTTGATTTTATAAAATCATCAATGATTCCATATTCGCTTAGGATTCTATTTTTACCAAAACTCGCCTTACCAAAAATATAGACTTTATTTCGCTCTGGTTTTATCATAGGGATAGATTCACTTTTATCATTTTTGCTTGATGAGGGCGACTTGATATATTCTACTTCAAAGTGTGCATTAAAGTCTATTTTATAGCGATTGAGTTTGGATTCAAATGCTTTTGGCAAATCCGCCGAGCTTGGCGTAGCAATGATAAAGATAAATCTACCGCCACTCTCAATTAGTCTGGCTATCAAGCTACTTGCCATTAGTGTTTTGCCACTACCTGTTGGGGATTTAAATTCAACGATAGATTTATTTTGTGGATTGTAATATCCAAAAATATTATCTACCATTTGTTCTTGTAAGTTTGTCAGTTGCATTACTTGTCCTTTTGTGGATTAAGCGAGGCAAGCTCACTATATATTTTTAGCTCATCGTTTATGTCATACTCAGGATTTAATTTTTGTAATTCGCCTTTGGCAATGTTTGTTAAATCTTGAGCCTTTTCTAAATCGTTTAAACTTAATTCGTGCGTTTCTATTTCAAAAACTCTAACAGAATTACCTTCAAGGCATTTTTTATCCTTAGAATATTGCCACTTTATATCCTCGCCCTTACTTCCTTTGCCATTGATTATGCGATAAAGCCTCTCGCGTGTAACATTAATAGCGATGTTATTTTCATTATTCGTAACCAAAATACACTCTCTTTTGCCTCCGTCCTCGGCATTTAATTCCATAACCGCCTGCGCCGTAGTGCCACTGCCTGCAAAAAAGTCTAGAATGATTGAATCTTTATTTGTTGAAATTTTTAATAAATGCTTAATTAAATTTGTAGGTTTGGGATTATTAAAAACTTTGTTATTAAATATATCTTTTAATTCACTCGTGCCTTTTCCACTCCCTATAAAATCTATAAAACTTTTTGGCGGGCTTAACTTATCTAAAATTGCATAGAATTCGCCGTTTTCTTTTTGTTTCACAAATTTAGATTCTATAAATTCTTTACGCAAAACAGAAAATCCATTTTTAGTTTCTTTGATTAAAATTCTATCAATTTCCAAAAGCGTTTTTTCCAACGCCCATTTCCAACACCCATTTTTGGAGGGCGTATAGGGATATAGCCCTGCTTTATTAGATTCTTGTCATCTTTATAAATTTCATTTCCTAAAATATTTTTTACTTCATTTTTATCATAGTCGATAATTGGTTTTATATCTTTTGTATTTGGATTATAATAAAATGTATAACCTAAATTTGGGCGATTTTCTAAACTTCCACCATCACCGCCCCCCATAGAAAGCCCTGCCCCTTCATAATAAAATTTGTCATTTTCTTTAAAAATTTTTACTTCTTGTTTGCTTTGAATTTTACAAATAGGAGTTGTATTGATATTTTTAGCATAACATAAAATATACTCGTGGTTTCTTTGGATTGTATCAGCATCATTTTGTGCGTTACCCTTAAGCCACATAATACACGCCACAAAATTCCCCTCCCCAAAAATCTCATCGCAAAGCACTTTTAAATAAGCTTGTTCGCTATCATCAATTGAAATAAAAATCACGCCAGTATCTTTTAGAAGTTTCCTTGCAAGTTTAAGCCTCTCATTCATCATATTTAACCAACCATTGCGTGTGAATTTATCTCGATAAATAAATTTATTTGCGCTAATTTCATCTTTATAGTCATTGCCATCACCTTTCATCGCCTCTGTGTTATAAGGTGGGTCGATATAAATCACATCAATTTTCTCATAATGAGTTACTAATAAATTTTTAAGCGCATCATAATTTTCACCGATAATGAGTTTATGTTCTATATTTCCAGCCAAATTTTCTAAATTCGTGATATTGATATTAAGATTCTCATTTTCCCTTACAAAAGAAACAGCATTGTGATTAACCTCGGGGGCTTCATCAAATACAAAGCCTAGCTTTACTCTTTGCGTAATAAAGTTAAAAACCTCGTGCAAGTCCGAATCTGGCGTATTTTCTATGATTTTCTTAGCGATTGCCTTTTGCTCTTGATTAAAAGAAACACTAGCTATATCATCAATTTCTCTTATTTTTTCTTTTTGCCCTTCGCTAAGTTTTGTACCCATTGCATACTCCTAAAAATATTTTTGATATTTTAGCTTTTTTCTTTAAATATGTGCGTAATTAATTATTATTAATAAGAATTTCAAAATTAATAAGAATTTCAAACAAATTTTTAAAAAAATTTCCTTTTAAAATCTTAGCTTAATTAAAATTAGATACAATTTTACAAAATTTTATTTCTAAGGAAAAAATATGAAAAATAGCGTTAAAAAGGTTGTTTTAGCATATTCTGGTGGGCTTGATACAAGTATTATTTTAAAATGGTTACAAGATGAGTACAAATGTGAAGTGCTTACTTTTACAGCTGATATAGGACAGGGCGAGGAACTTGAACCTGCTAGAAAAAAGGCTTTAAGCTTAGGAATTAAAGAAGAAAATATTTTTATAAAAGATTTAAAAGATGAATTTGTTAGCGAGTATGTTTTTCCTATGTTTAGGGCTAATGCTATTTATGAAGGCGAATACTTACTAGGTACTAGCATTGCAAGGCCTTTGATTGCAAAGACTCAAGCAAATATAGCAAATATGACAAATGCCGATGCAGTAAGCCATGGGGCCACTGGTAAGGGAAATGACCAGGTTCGTTTTGAGTTAGGGTACTTAGCCTTTAATCCAAATTTAAAGATTATTGCACCTTGGAGAGAATGGGATTTAAATAGTAGGGAAAAATTACTAGCTTACGCACAAAAACATGGCATTGATATTTCTAAAAAAAAGGGAAAATCGCCTTATTCTATGGATGCAAATTTACTTCATATATCTTATGAGGGCTTGATTTTAGAAGACCCAAATGCAGCACCTGAAGAAGATATGTGGCGTTGGACAAAGAGTTTAAAAGATGCAAGTAATGAAAGTGAAATTATAGAACTTGAATTTAAAAAGGGTGATTTAGTAGCTATAAATGGTGAAAAAATGAGCCCGGCAGGGCTTTTAGCAAAATTAAACGAACTAGGAAGCAAGCATGGAATTGGTCGTTTAGATATAGTTGAAAATCGTTTTGTAGGTATGAAAAGTAGAGGTTGTTATGAAACTCCAGGGGGCACAATCTTACTTAAAGCTCATAGGGCACTTGAAAGTATAACCCTTGATAAAGAAGCAGCTCATTTAAAAGATGAATTAATGCCAAGATACGCTCATTTAATTTATAATGGCTTTTGGTTTAGCCCTGAAAGGATAATGCTACAAGCTTTGATTGATGAGAGTCAACGCTATGCAAATGGGGTTGTTAAACTTGAATTATATAAGGGAAATGTGATTGTAAGGGGTAGATTTAGTGCAAATGATAGTTTATTTAATACTGCATATTGTACCTTTGAAGAGGATGAAGTTTATAATCAAAAGGATGCGGGTGGCTTTATAAAATTAAATGCTTTGCGTTTGATAATAGCAGGTAAAAATGGACGTAAATTTTAATTAAGGAAAAATAATGAAGGTATTATTAATAAAAGATGTAAAAGCACTTGGAAAGGCAGGTGAAGTTAAAGAGGTAAAGGATGGCTATGGTCAAAATTTCTTAATAGCTAAGGGCTTTGCTAAACTTGCTACAAATGAGGTTTTGAAAAAATTTGAAAGTGATAAGAAAAAAGAGGCTGAAAATTTGCGTTTTGAACTTGCAAATTTAGAAAAATTAAAAGAAGAATTAGAAAAAATTACCATTGAAATTTTTAAACCCGTTGGGGCAAATGGTAGCTTGTTTGGTGGGGTTACGAAGGATGAAATTATACATGCTTTAAAAGAACAAAAAAAATTAGAACTTGATAAAAAAAGTTTGGAATGCGATACCCTAAAAAGCATAGGTTTACACGAAGTTTCTGTAAAGCTTGGTCATGCCATTCATGCTAAATTTAAAGTAGATTTAAAGGCTGAGTAATGTTTCATGCAACTACTATTTTAGCATATAGGGGCGAAAACAAATCAGTAATTGGAGGAGATGGTCAAGTAAGCCTTGGAAATACTATTTTTAAAAACACGGCTGTTAAAATAAGAAAATTGCAAAATGGCAAGGTTTTAGCTGGTTTTGCAGGAAGTACGGCCGATGCCTTTAATTTATTTGACATGTTTGAAAATTTACTTCAAAGTTCAAAGGGAGATTTAGAAAAGGCTGTTATTGATTTTTCAAAATCTTGGCGTAAGGATAAGTATTTAAGACGTTTAGAGGCTATGATGCTTGTTTTAGATAGAGAAAATATCTTTGTGCTTTCTGGTACAGGTGATGTTATAAAACCAGATGATGGCGCCATTGCAGCCATTGGAAGTGGTGGAAATTACGCACTTTCAGCAGCTCGTGCCTTGCATAAATACGCAAAATTAGACGAAGAAGTACTAGTAAAACAAAGCCTTGAAATAGCAGGTGAAATTTGCATTTATACCAATACAAATATACAAACTTATGTAATCGAGGATGAAAAATGAATTTAACACCAAGGCAGATAGTTCAATTTTTAGATGATTATGTAATGGGGCAAGAACAAGCAAAAAAGATAATAGCGATAGCCCTTAGAAATCGTTATCGTAGAATGAAATTAAGCAAAGAATTACAAGATGATATTATCCCTAAAAATATCTTAATGATAGGTTCAACCGGTGTTGGTAAAACAGAGATTGCAAGAAGATTATCAAAAATGCTTGGTTTTCCCTTTGTAAAAGTAGAGGCTAGTAAATATACAGAGGTGGGCTTTGTTGGTAGGGATGTAGAAAGCATGATAAGGGATTTAGCTAATGCAGCCTTAAATTTGGTAAAACAAGAAGAAAGGGAAAAGAAAAAAGATAAGATTGAAGAATATATAGAAAATAAAATTTTAGAAAAGCTTTTACCTCCACTTCCAAAAGGGGTTAGCAAGGAAAAGCAAGATGAGTATCAAAATAGCCTTGAAAAATTGCGTTTAAAGCTTAGAAATAATAGCTTAGATGATAATATCATAGAAGTAGAACTTACTCAAAGCACTCTTGAATCAGAGTCAAATTTACCACCAGAACTTGGGGCTATGCAAGATATGATAAGGGTTATTGGCGTGGGTTCAAAACGCGTTAAAAAAGAGATGAAAATAAAAGAGGCTAAGCAAGTTTTAAAAAACGAGGCTAGTGAAAAAATTTTAGATATAGAAAGCATTAAAATTGAAGCTTTAAAAAGGGCTGAAAATGAAGGGATTATCTTTATAGATGAGATTGATAAAATAGCCGTTTCAAGCACAAACTCAAGCAGACAAGACCCTAGTAAAGAAGGCGTTCAAAGGGATTTGTTGCCTATAGTTGAAGGAAGTAGCGTTCAAACTAAGCTTGGAAGTTTAACGACAGACCATATCTTATTTATAGCAGCAGGAGCCTTTCACCTTAGTAAGCCAAGTGATTTAATACCAGAATTACAGGGCCGTTTTCCTCTAAGGGTAGAACTTAATAGCCTTGATGATAAGGCACTTTATGCTATCTTAACTAGACCTAAGAATTCGCTTTTAAAGCAGTATGAAGAACTTTTAAAAACCGAAAATGTTACGCTTAAATTTGAAGAAGAGGCCATTATGGAGATTGCTAGGATAGCAAGTGTTGCAAATGATGAAATGCAAGACATTGGGGCTAGACGTTTGCACACTGTTATAGAAAAATTGCTTGAGGATTTAAGTTTTGAGGCCGATTCTTATGTTGGAGAAAGCTTTGTTGTAGATAAAAAAATGGTAGAAGAAAAACTTGGAGATATTATAGAAAATAAAGACCTTGCAAGGTATATTTTGTGAAAAGTGGCTTTGTGAGTGTTGTTGGTAGGACAAATTCAGGCAAAAGTTCTTTAATAAATTTTTTACTTGATGAAAAGATAGCCTTTACCTCTCACAAGCAAAATGCCACAAGACGCAAAATTCAAGCCATTATAATGCATGAAAATAATCAACTTATTTTTATAGATACACCAGGACTTCATAAAAGTAAAAATTTGCTTAATCAAATGATGATTGAAAGTGCTATTAAGGCTATACAAGATTGTGATGTGATTTTATTTGTAGCTAGTATTTTTGATAAAATTGATGAGTATGAAAATTTCTTAAATTTAAAGCCTAAATTTCCACATATCATTCTTTTAAACAAGGTTGATTTAGCAAAAAATGAGGAGGTTTTAAATAAGCTTAATGAATATGCTAAATTTAGCGAGTATTTTAAGGCGATTTTGCCCTTTTCTTGCAAACAAAAAACTTATAAAAAAGCCCTTTTAGATGAACTTTGCAAGTATATCCCAGAACATCCTCATTTTTTTAATAGTGAGTTTTTAAGCACAAATTCGCAAAAAGAATTATTTAAGGATTTTATTTTAGAGGCTATCTTTGAAAATGTTAGCGAGGAATTGCCATATTCTAGCGAGGTCTTAATATTAAACATAGAAGAAAAAAAAGAACTTTTAATAATAAATGCAAATATTATCACAGATACAAATTCTCACAAAGCCATGCTTATAGGAAAAGATGGCCTTACTCTTAAAAGAATAGGCAAAAGTGCAAGATTTAAAATAGAAAAATTAGCACAATGTAAGGTTTTATTAAAATTATTTGTGCAAGTTAAAAAGCACTGGCAAAAAGATGAAAGCTTTTTAAAAGAACTTTTAAATTTAGAAAAATGAAAAAGATAGAAGCTGAGATTATAACTTGCGATAAGCTTTATTATACCTTTTTAAAGGGTGAATTTGATGAGGAAAATTTATTTTTAAGGGCAAGTGAGAATTTAAAATTAAATCTTGCTTATCAACATAAAATGGCTTTTGTAAAAAATGATGATATTTATCATATTTTTTTTACTCATTTTTCAAATTTAAAGGCAAAAAATGCCTATCCTTTGCCCTTTATTTTTAAGCTTTTAACGAGTTTAAATTTAATCAAAGAAAAAAATTTTTGCATACTTTGTTTTGAAAAAAAATATTCTTTTATTTGTTTTTATGAAAATGATAATTTTACAAATTTTAAAACCCTGCCACAATTAGAAAATAAAGATATTACTGGTTTTAAAAGTTTATGCGAGAATGCTAGGATTTTAAAATTGTTAAATCATTATAAAAGTGAGCTTTTAATAAGTTTAAATGATGAGCTTAATTTAGCTAAGTTTTTTGATGAAAAAATTAAAATTTTAAAGCTAGAAAGCCTTTATAAAAAGCCATTAAATGAACTTTTAAAGCAAAGTTCTTTGCTTAGTAAGAATGAAAATTTCATAAAAGAAAAAGAAATTGATAAAAAGCCCTTTATTAAATTAGCCTTTGGCTTTGTTGGCGTTTACATTCTTTTTTTATTAATCTTTTTGCTTAGTTCTTATCCTAAGTATAAGGAGCATAAAAATACAAAATTATATAATCAAAATATGCAAGATACACTTTTAAAACTTGATGAAAATATAAGCTTTTTAAGTTTAAATTTAAAAGATAGCAAGCAAAAATTAGAAAATATTAAATTTTTAAATGATGAAAAAATGGGTCGTATTGAAACTTTTAAAAATGCCTTAACAAATGATAAACTTTTAATACTTTCAAAGCTGATTTTATTTTTAAATGAAAATGGCTTAAAAATTTCTGCCTTAAATATTGATGAAAATATAAAACTTAGCTTTAATAATAAAGATGCCTTTAAAAAGGCTAGTATGCTTTTTAAAGAAAATGCAAATTTTAAGCTTTTAAGAAGTAGCGAAAAAGAACTTTTCTTAGGTTTTAAAAATGAATAAAATAATGGCTTTTTTAGATAAAAGAAGCAAAAGAGAAAAGGTACTTTTAATTATTTTAAGCCTTGTGGTGGCTATTTTTCTTGCATTTAAAAGCTATGAGTTTATATTTTTAAAATTTGTTGATGAAGTGATTTTTTTTGAAGAAAATGCCTTAATAGATGATAAAAAAGAAGAAATTTTAGCCTTAAACAAGCAGTTAAAAGAAGTAAATTTAAAATTAAATGAAGAATTAGAAAAAAATAAAAACTATAATGAATTTTTAAGCACCTTTATAAAAAAATATGAAAATTATATAGATGAGCTTACAAATATCGCAAAAAGTGAAAATATAAGCTTAAAAATTAATGATGAAAATGAGCTTAGCCTAGAAAATTCTCGTTTAATTAAGCTTGATTTAATGATAAATGGGGAGTTTAATTCTATATTAAAAGCACTTGAAAGATTGTCAAATTCAAGGCTTATTTTTATCTTTGAAAAGATTGAGTTTTTAAATATGAAAAGCATAAATTTAGAATTAAATTTAATACTAAAATTTATTATTTTGGAGTGAAAAATGAGTATTTACAAGCAAAGAATTAAGCATTTACAAGGCATTATGCAAGATGAAAAAATAGATATATGTGTATTTTTTAATACAGATTGCCATTTAAGCGAATATATAAGTTCGTTTTGGCAAAATATAGCCTTTTTAAGTGGCTTTACTGGGTCAAATGCTACCTTGATTGTAACTCAAAAAAAGGCCTTTTTATTTACTGATGGTCGTTATTTTTTACAGGCTAAAAACGAGCTTAATCAAAGTGAAATTATTTTAGAAAAACTAAGCCCTGAAAATAGCATTTTTACTTGGTTTAAACAAAATTCTAAGAAAAAAATGCGTTGTGGTATAAATTTTTATACCCTTTCTTATAAGCTTAAAAAGGACTTAGAAAACTTTTGCAAACTCACTCATAAGGATTTTATGCCTTTTTTTAAAGAAAAAAAAGATATTTTAAAATTTAATGAAATTTACGAACACAAAGAGGAATTTATCGATAAAAGCAGGATGGAAAAATTAGAACAAATTAAAGAAATTTTGTGTCAAAAAAATCTTAAAAATCACTTGATTTCTAGCCTTGATGATATAGCTTATTTGCTAAATTTAAGGGGCAGTGATATTGAGTATAATCCTGTCTTTTTTTCTTATTTGCTTTTTATGAATGAAAAAATCATACTTTTTATAAATAAAAAAAGTCTAAATTTAAGCTTACAAAATGAGTTAAAAAAGGATAATATCAAAATTTTATCCTATGAAAAAATCACTTCTTATATGAGAAAAATCAAAGAATCGATTTTAATTGATAGTGAAAAAACTACGGCTTTTTTGATTAAAGAATTAAAACAAGGTGTAAAAATAATAAATGATGATAATCCAAGTTCTATTTTAAAGCTTTCCAAAAATGCTAAGCAAATTAGCCATATTAAACAAGCTATGATAAGTGATGGGGTTGCTATGTGCGAATTTATGGCGTATTTTGAAGAAAGCCTTAAAGAAAATGTTATTTTTAGCGAATTTGATATAGAAAAAAAATTGCAATCTTTTAGAAAAAAAGCTAAATTTTATATAAGCGATAGTTTTGCTAGTATAGTTGGTTTTAATGAAAATGGGGCGATTGTTCATTATAGGGCAAATGAAAAAAGTGCTAAATTAATCGATAAAAATGGACTTTTATTAATTGATTCAGGGGCACAGTATCAAAATGGCACCACTGATATAACTAGGGTTTTAAGGGTAAAAAAGGCAAGTATAAGGCAAAAAAGGGCATATACTCTTGTTTTAAAAGCACACATTAAAATGACAAGTGCGATTTTTCCAAAAGGAGTTAGTTTAGCTTTAATTGATAGCGTAGGCAGGAGTGTGCTATGGAACGAACATTTAGATTATAAACATGGCACAGGCCATGGGGTAGGGTATTTTTTAAATGTACATGAAGGAAATTTAAGCCTTTCTTATACTAGCAAAAATTTACAGGCCTTTAAGCCCTTTATGCTACTTTCTATAGAACCTGGCCTGTATTTTGAAAATGAATTTGGCATAAGGCTTGAAAATCTTGTTTTAATAGTACCAAGTCATAAGTATAATTTAGCTTTTAATGAATTTGATGAAAAGTTAATGAACGAAGAAAAGAGCGAATTTGGGGCTTTTTATCGTTTTGAAAGTCTAACTCTTTGTCCATTTGAAAAGGCTTTGATACTTGAAAATTTATTAGATGATTTTGAAAAAAACTGGCTTAATGCTTATCATAAAAAGGTATATGATGGTTTAAGCCCGTTTTTAGATGAAAAAACAAAAAAATGGCTTAGTGTAAAAACTGCTAAAATTTAATTTTTTGTTTAATATGTTAAAATCTTGTTTTTAAATTTAGGTTGGTGTATGAAAGTTTTAATTTTAGCCGGTGGGTTTGGCACACGTTTATCAGAAGAAACAGGTTTTATGGTTGAGATAGGCAACAAGCCTATTTTATAGCATATAATGAAAATTTATAGCTTTTATAACTTTAATGAATTTGTTGTTTTAACTGGCTATAAGGGTCATGTCATATAAGTAAATGAAAAATTAGTTAAAATTATACAAGAATAATTAAATTTAAAATAAGGATTTTAGTGGAAAATATGCTTTATTCAGATAAAGAATTTAATAGAATTTTTGAAAAAATTTATAATAAAGAAAATTTTAGTTTTTTGCGTTATGGCGATGGAGAAAAACGATTTTTAAATGAAGAACATCATATTTTTGAAAAAAATCCTATAAACGATTCAAATTTTAGAAAAGAATTATTTGAAAGCTTAAAATTAGAAGATGAAAAAATTCTTTATGGAATACCTAGCACCCTTACACCCTTTACTAGTGTCTTAAATTTTTATTTTAACATGCACATAAAATCAAAAAATATTACTTTTGCAGAACTTTTTGTAAATAAAAATTATCAATATTTTAAAAAATATTTTGAAAAAATAGAAGAAGATGTAGTGTTAATAGCAAATTATAGAGCAAAGGGCAAAAAAATAGGAAATTTAAATATATTAAAACATTATGAAATAAGCGATGATTTAGATGATTTTTATAAAAATGAATTTGACAAAATGATAGAAAATATAAAAAATGATTTTGGAAATAAAGAAAATTTACTTTTTGTTATATCAGCAGGACCTTTAGCTGAATTGATAATTTATAGACTTTTTTTATCAAATCCTAATAATAGATATATAGATTTTGGCTTAGCCCTTTCAAGTGCATATTATGAAAAAACAAATAGAACATATTTAAAAAGAAAAGTTATTAAAAAATTACCCAATGTTGTTTCTATGCCTTGTAAGCAAGAATATGAAAATACCGATATATCCGTTGTTTTAAATCTTTATAAAAGACCACATGCCCTAACAAATCAATTAAAAGCCATACAAGCACAAAGCTTAAAGCCAAAAGAGATTATCTTATATCAAGATGGCGTATTTGAAGGTATTGAAATTCCAAAAGATATAAAAAATGAATTTGATTTAATAGAAATTTCAAAGGAAAATAAAGGTGTTTGGGCTAGATTTGATTTTGCTAAAAGAAAAGCAAACTCAAAATTTGTTTGCGTTTTTGATGACGATATTATACCAGGGTGTGATTTTTTAGCAAATTGTTTTGTTCAAATGCAAAAAAAAGAGGGTTGTTATGGTGCCTGTGGGACTATTTTAAATGTGCCTGAGGACCACCATGTACACAATGGCATGTTTAGAATAGGCTGTGCTACTCCAAATGAAGAAAGCGTGGAGGTTGATTATGTGGGTCATTCTTGGTTTTTTAAAAAAGAATGGCTTGATGATTTTTTTACAGATACTATAAGTTTGCAAAAATATAAACTTGCAGGTGAAAATATGGGCTGGTCGCTTTCCTTACAAAAAAAAGGTATAAAAATTTTTGTTCCACCACACCCAAAAAACGAAAAAGCTATGTGGGGTACAGATAGAAAACTAGGTCAAATTTATGGAAAAAAAGGTATTTCATCGCTTAAAAGCAATGTGGATAGATTTGATGAAGTTATGAGAGAGGTATTAAAGCTAGGTTTTAAACCTATGATTGAAACTGATAAAGCCTTACATGCTAAACTTCGTAAAAAATATGCCAAAACAAAGCCTTTATGGGTAAAGAATTTTATGTATCCATTTAGACAACCTAGAAAGGCTTTTAAAAGAATGTTAGGCTTAAACAAATGATGAATATATTTTTTAATGCAGATGAAAATTACATAAAATACCTAGCTGTTTTAATAACTAGCATAGTTAAAAATACAGATAGTAAAAAAAGCTTTAAAGAATTTTGCGAAAAACCAGCTTTTAAAGCTAACAAGGATAGTTTTTTAAGTTCTTATGAAAATGTAAATTTTGAAATTTTAAGCGATGAAGACAAAAAAGAAGGTTATATTTTTCACATTTTAACAAATTTTATAAGCGATGAAACCAGGGATAAATTGCTTTTAACCTGTCAAAATTTAAACGCTCTTTATCCTTGTGAAGTTCGCATTCACCTAATAGACGATAATGAATTTAAAGGCTTTAAAAAGACAGGGGCGGCTAGGGAGAATTATTTGCCTTATTATAGGTTAAAGGCTATGTCCTTTGTGGATAAAAATGTAAGTAAGGTTCTTTACCTAGATGTTGATATGCTTGTTTTTTGTGATTTAAGAGAGTTATTTGCTATTGATTTAAAAAATTATATAGTAGCTGCTGTTAATGATTGTGGTTCTAAAAAAAGAACTATGTGCTTTATGGAAAATGGCAAGGTAAATAATTATATCTTTGATAAAAATTATTTTAATTCTGGCTTTTTATTTATAAATGTAGACGAGTATAAAAAATTTAATATTGAAGAAAAATGTATTCAAATAGCTAAAAATATGATAAGTTCAAAGACGGCTGATCAAAATTTGTTAAATGCAGCAATTGCTAGTGATAAAATCTTAAATTTAAGTTTTTCTTGGGATTTTATGGTTATAGCCCTTGCTTTTACAATATGCAAGGATGAAAGCCAAAATCGTTTGCAATATACAAGGGCTGAATTTATGCAAAGCATAAAGGATATTAAAATTTTTCATTATGGGGAAAAACCTTGGAAATTTTTAAAATCTTTTATAGATATAAAGGGTAATAATATCAATGATTATTGGTGGCAAATGGTAGAACAAACTCCAGCTTTTAAAAATGAGCTTTTAAAGGAAAAAGAAAGCATTAAGTATTATTTAATACTAGCTTCTCTTGGCTTTGAAAGCTTAAATTTGATTAAAAAATTTAGGATTTTTTCTATTAATAAATTAATAAAAGATGAAAGTAAGGATTTAGAAAGGATAGAAAGATTAAAGCAGATAAAGGATGATGATTTTAGCATTTATATAATACTTGGCGAAATGATAAATCATGCAAGAAAGTCTAAAAAAGATGGTTTTAGTGTGTTTTTAAAAGGCATTAAGGCACTTTATCTTTTCAATAAATACTCCACTCAAAAATTCATTAAAAAGCTAAAATAAAATTTTTTTCAAAGTTTGATACAAAATTAAAGTATAATATGTAAATTTTTATCAAAATTTTGATAAAAATTTAAAATTTTGAATTTTTCCCAAGATTTGACACAAATTTAAAAAAAGAGTATGCAAATTTGTTTCAATATTTGATACAAATTTGAAAATGTCCTCGCGAATTTGTATCATTTTTTGAGAAAAATTTCAATAAATCATAAATTAAGCTATTAAAATACATTAAAATAACTAATAAAGTGTTTTATCAAAATTTGAGAAATTAATTAAAAACCCCAAAATAAAAAATCAAGGCTATAACAAAGGGTAGTATAAATTTAACATAATAAAACCATATATTTAACCAGATTGTTTTTATTTTGCCATTGTTTGAAAGCTCTTTTAAGCTTTGTTCTTTACCCATTACAAAGCCAAGATAAATGCAGCATAAAAAGGCAGTTAAGATAAATAAGATATTGCCGCTCACAAAATCAAAGCTATCAAAGATATTTTTATCTTTGATTATAGTTATATCACGCCAAGGTCCATAGCAAAGTATGCAAGGTAAGTTTCCTAAGATGAAAATTAAGCCCAAAGTTAGATTAATGGCTGTTTTTTTACTAAGCTTAAATTTTTCTTCTAAAACGCTAATTATTACTTGATAAATAGGCAAACTAGTAGTAAGGGCTGCTATTAATAAAAGTGTGAAAAATATAGCACAAACTATACTTCCAAAAGGCACATAAGAAAAGGCTATCGGCAAGGTTTCAAAGACTAGAGATGGACCCTTATCGGGCGTTAAATTTGCACTAAATAAAACAGGGAAAATCATAAAACCTGCCAAAACTGCTATTAAGGTATTTAAAATCCCTGTATAAATTGCCGTTTTAATCATATTTTCATTTTTTTTAAGGTGAGATGAAAGGGTTATCATAACGCCAAAGCCAAGAGAAAGAGCAAAAAATACTTGCCCTAAGACATCTATAAAAAGCTTAGTATTAAACATATCGCTTATTGAACTTGCATTAAAATTTATAATCTTTGATAAATCAGGTTTTAAATAAAATTCAATCCCCTTAAAAGCCCCGTCCAAGCTTAAATTTCTAAAAATTACAATTAAAAGGCAGATAAAAAGCCCAGGCATTAAAAATTTAACCGATTTTTCAATGCCATCAATTATGCCCTTTCTTAAAATTATATAATTAATTAAAACAAAAATGCTAGTAAAAATCCCAACTCCAAGGGGATTAAAGGCGATATTTTGCGTATAAAATTCTTGAGTAAAGGCTTCATTTATAGGGCTATTTAGATTAAATTTGCCTATTAATAAAGAAAAAATATAAACTAAGACAAAACCACCTAAGACCATATAATAAGCCATTATCCCAAAGCTACCAAGCAAACCCATATAGCCTATGCCTTGCCATTTTGGCTTAAAGCTATCAACGCTATTTTTTAATGAACTTCGCCCTATAACATTTTCAACTAAGATAACAGGAATTCCTATTATTATCATGGCTATACAAAAGACAAGTACATATGCCCCACCTCCATTTTCACCCACCAAATAAGGAAAACGCCAAGTAGCTCCAAAGCCAATAGTAGCACCAGCCACGGTTAAGATATATGTTAGGGTATTGCTCCAAGTTTGTCTAGCCATTATTTTTCCTTATCTAAAATATTTAAAAGTTCATTTGCACTTATAAAACCTGTGATTCTTGTGTTTTCAACGCCCTTATTAAAAAAGAGTATAACAGGGGGTGCAAAGACATTAAATTCTTTCATTAATCTTAAATTTTTTTCGCTACTTTGTGTAATATCAATCTTTACAAGCTTATAAGAATTTAAAATATTTTTTACTCTTTCATCCTTAAAAGTAAACTCATCCAAAAGCTTACAATTTTCACACCACTTAGCCGTAAAATCAAGCATTAAAAGCTCTTCTTTTGCAATTAATTCCTTTATATCATTTAAATTTGAAAGATAATTAAAATTTAAGCTTGAATTTTGAGTATTATTAAATTCAAATGGTCTTAAAAAGCTTTTTGCCCCAAAAATTCCTGCTAAAAATATACTTAAAGAATAGCTTAAAATAAGTATTAAAACGCTTTTTTTGATCTTTTCAAAAGCACTTTCATTTTTCTCAAACAACCCCATAAATACCACAAAAAACACGCCCAAAATTCCAAACATTATTAAAATAAATCTTGTATCAATAATGCGTGAAAGTATCCAAATACTAAGCCCTAGCATAATAAAACCAAAGAAAATTTTAATTTTTATCATCCAAGGACCTGGTCTTAAAAAGCCTATGCCAAAGCCTATAAATAAAAGTGGGGTTCCCATGCCAAAACTCATTATAAATAAGCTAAGACCACCTATTAAAATATCATTTGAATTTGCTATGTAAAGTAGGGCACCTGCAAGAGGTGGGGCTATGCAAGGACCTACTATAAGGGCTGATAAAAAGCCCATTAAGGCTATGCCAAAAATGCCTTTTTTCTTATTGCTTGTGTTATAAATAAAGCTTTGAAATCTTAAAGGAAGTTCAAATTTAACTATATCAAACATAGCAAAGGCAAAAAATACAAAGAGCAGGGCAAAGATTATCAAAACGTTTGGCTTTTGCAAAAAGACTTGTACGCTTGTGCCTAAAAAACTTGCTAAAATTCCAGCCAGTGCATAGGCTAAGGACATAAAAAACACATAAATAAAGGCTAAGAAAAAGCTATATTTTTTTGAAAGTCCACTTTGTGCTATGATAAATGATGATAAAATAGGAATCATAGGTAAAACACAAGGAGTTAGGGACAAAAGCAAACCATAGCCATAAAAGCTTAATAAAATCACAAAAATATTAGAATTTGCTAAAAAAGAAGCTATTGAATTTTCGCTATTTTGATTATTTTCTTTTTTAATAGGTGCTTGTAAGCTAGAAAATTCGTAAAATTCATTGTTTTTAACTATATTAAAAAGCCTAGTTTGAGGCTGATAACAAAGCCCGGCTGTTGAACAACCTTGAAAGCTAAATTTTAAAATATTTTCTTTTTCCGTGTAATTTTGTAACAATTCATTAGAAAGAGTTACATTTAAGTCATTATAATGAACATATTCTTCGCCTTTTTTAACGGGTTTTTTTAAATTTAAAAGAGAAGTTATATCCTTATCGTTTAATAAAATTTTGATTTTATCATCATAAAGATAGATATTTTCTCCAAGTATTAAATTTATTTTAATACCTTCTTTAGTGGTGTTATTTTCGATTTTAAAGGCTTGTTCTAAAGTTAAAATATTATTAGAAAAGGCTAAGCAAATAAAAGAAAACAAGATAAAAATAAAACGCATTGTAAATCCTAAATAAATATTAATAAAATTTTATAAATTTTTCAGCTTTAATTATAGTTAATTATGGTAAATTTTAAATCGTTATTTAAAATTTTAAGGAGTTGGCGATGAGCGAAGAGCTTTTAGAAAGAGAAGAAGAACAATTTAAAGAACTTAAAGATGATTTAAAGGATGAAAAAGAAGAGAATGAAAAAAAAGAAAATGAAAAAGACAATAAAAAATATGTCACTATAAAAAAGAAAAAAAGCACTATTAAGTATGAGAATAATTTAAGATTGCTTCAAATTGAACTTTTAAAATTTCAAAACTATGTAAAAGCACAAGGCTTAAAGGTGCTTTTAATAATGGAAGGTCGCGACGCTGCAGGAAAGGGCGGGACGATTAAAAGAATAATTGAACATTTAAATCCTAGGGGTTGTCGCACAGTAGCCCTTGAAAAACCAAGTGATGTGGAAAAAACTCAATGGTATTTTCAAAGATATATAGCACATTTGCCATCAGCTGGTGAAATAGTTATCTTCGATAGGTCTTGGTATAATAGAGGTGGAGTTGAACCTGTAATGGGCTTTTGTACTCCTCAACAACACAAGGATTTTTTAAGAGAGGTGCCACTTTTTGAAAATATGCTAGTTAATAGTGGAATTATCGTTTTTAAATTCTATTTTTCAGTTTCACAGGCCGAACAAAAAAAGAGATTTGATAAACGTCGCAAAGACCCACTTAAACAATACAAACTTTCACCAGTTGACCAAAAATCTCAAGAATTATGGGATAAATACACACTAGCAAAATATTCTATGCTACTTGCTTCAAATACAGAAGAATGCCCTTGGACTATAATTCGTTCTGATAATAAGAAAAAAGCTAGATTAAATACCATTAGACACATGCTTTCTAGGGTTAATTATGAAGATAAGCAAGAAGGCGATTTTTCTGTGATGAATGAGGACTTAGTTTTAAGTGGCGAACAAGAAATTCATAAAATGGAAGCAAATTTAGGCAATGCTAGTATAAATTTAAAAAATGGCAAAAAGAAGAAAGATAAATATACTAGCGAAAAAATTCAAAACATGGATTAAAATTGCAAGAAAAATTGGCAAAATTAGCCCAGAAGTATTATGATGAAGTTGTAGAACTTAGACATAGGATTCACGAGGAACCTGAGCTTGAATTTGAAGAATTTAATACTGCCAGGCTAATTTGCAAAATTTTAGATAAATACAAAATTCCTTACAAAAAAAACATTGCAAAAACGGGTATTTTAGCGTATATTAATGGAAAGAACCCTGGAAAATGCGTTTTATTTCGTGCTGATATGGATGCATTGCCTGTGCAAGAAGAAACAAATTTGCCTTTTTCTTCAAAGATTAAGGGTAAAATGCATGCTTGTGGGCATGATGGACATTGTGCAGGACTTGTTGGGGCTATGCTTGTTTTAAATGAGTTAAAAAATGAATTTAGTGGTACTATTAAATTTATGTTTCAACCTGCCGAAGAGGGAAGTGGTGGGGCATTGCCTATGATTAAGGAAGGAATTTTAGAAAATCCTTATGTAGATGCAGTTTTTGGTTGTCACTTGTGGGGTAGTGTGCTAGAAAATCAAGTTCAAATTGTAAGTGGAGAAATGATGGCAGGGGTGGATATTTTTACCCTTGAATTTATAGGACAAGGAGGACATGGGGCACACCCTCATACTACAAAGGACCCCATAATAATGGCTGCTAAATTTATCAACGATATACAATGTGTTATTTCAAGACGTTTAAGGCCTGTTGATGCAGGAGTTATAACAATAGGTAGCGTTAGGGCTGGGACTACTTTTAATGTTATACCACAAAATGCCATTTTAAAAGGCACGGTTCGTTTTTTAAATGAAGAAAATCATAAGCTTTTAAAAAGCAATATTGAAAGGATAGCAAAGGCAGTTGCCTTGGAATTTGAAGCTGAATTTAAGCTTGATTATGTAAGGGAGTATCCTCCCTTAATCAATGATGATAAAATGGCAAAACTTGCAAGAAAGGCACTTTCAAAGATAATAAAAGATGAAAATATCATAAAAGAAGCTAAAGCTGATATGGGGGCTGAGGATTTTGCTTTTTTAACGAAAGAAAGACCAGGGGCTTATATCTTTGTAGGCATTGCTAAGGATATTAATAATCCTATCTTACACCATAGTTCAAATTTTTGCTGGGACGATGAAAATTTAAAACTTTTAATGAAAACTCACTGCGTTATAGCACTGGATTTTTTAGCTAGTAAAGATTAAAATTTAAGTTCTTAAAAATTTATCTTTCATAGTTTTATAAATTTTTGCAATCAAATTTTAAATATTATACAAAAATATTTTAAGTTATTTAAAAAAAATCAACCACCCTTGAACAAATCAATAGTATCTTTAACTATACTTATAGCACCTGCTAGGGTTATAATAAAGGCGATTAAATTTATTCTATTGTCCCTTTTTCTTTGTTTATTATCATCATATTCTTTTTGCTCAATTTCAATAATATCTATAATATCTTCTGCTTGTGCCTTTATCTCTGCGTATTTATTGCCTATTTTATAATACTCTTCTATTATATTCCAAAGTACATGAAGTTGTTGTCTGCTGTGTTTTACTGGATTTGTAAAAAAGTGCTTTAAGCCAAAGATATAAATTTGTTTTCTAATATCACTTGCATTTTTATGTTTTTTGTCAAAATAAAGAGTAGAGGTATTTTGTAAAAACTCATCAATTTTTTCCATATAAGCTATATAAAGGGCATAAAGAATCAAGGTATTTTCAAATTTTTCATTTTGTTCGTTTTTAGAATCTGCATCAATATTTACAAAATTGTTTAAAAATAAAAATCCACTTTCTCCAAAAACTACCTTAATATCAGGGTTATCATAACAATTTTCATCATTAATTGTAAGTGTAAATGAATTTCTTAAATGTTGAGAAATTCTTGCATTTTCTATATTTTTATAGTTTGAAATTTCGCTTTGGTCCATATTTTTACAATCCATTTTCCTACTAAAATAATAAACCTTGCCCTTATTATCACTTCCTTTAAAAAGAGAGGCTTGAATTCTTATATTAAAAAATTCAAAGACATATTCTTTATATATGTTTATATAGCATTTAAAATCATCTTTTAAAAGTCCATGTAAGAAATTAGCCTTTTTATCTTGGTTAAGTTCGTATCCCTTTGGTATATTATTTACAACATTTATAAAAAATTCTTTTTCAGGTATAAAAAATTCGTCTTTTTTTTCCTGTTCTTCATTCATGCTAATCCTTTGTAAGAAAAATTTGGATTAAGCTAAGCCCTAGAATAGGGCTTATTTATCTCTAAGATTTAATTCATTAATAAGTTTGCTATAGCTTGTATAATTCTTTCTTTTAAGATATGCTAAAAGTCTTTTTCTACGACCTACAAGCTTTAAAAGCCCAAGTCTTGATGAAAAATCTTTTTTGTAAATTTTTAAATGTTCAGTAAGTTCTGAAATTCTAGTACTTAATAGTGCTACTTGAACCTCAGTTGAACCTGTATCTCCAGGTTTTCTAGCGAATTTCGCAACAATTTCTGCTTTTTTAGCCGAATCCAAAGCCATTTTAGACCTCCTGATTGGTGAATTTAAAACTGCGATTATAACCCAGAAAAACAAAAAAAAAGCTGAAATTACACAATTTTAAATGATTTTATAAGATTAATTTATTATAATTAGCCATACTTTATTTATTTTTTTAAGGAGTTTTTCGTGCTTTTTACCAAGGCTAGCGAATATGCTTTACTTTCTTTGATTTATATTGCACAAAAAGAAACACCACAAGATGTCGATACAATGGCTATTGAACTTGATATTCCTAAGAGTTTTTTAGCTAAGATTTTGCAAAATTTGGCAAAAAATGGTTTATTAAAATCTTTCAAGGGTGCAAAGGGTGGTTTTATACTCATTAAGGACCCAAAAGAATATACTTTAAAGGAAATTATAAATGTAGCTGAAAAAAAGGAGGTAAATGTGTTTGAATGTAGCAGTGGAATTTGCCCTAATCAAAAAGGTGATTGTGGCTTATTGTCTATGTTAGTGAATTTACAACACAAGATTGATGAATTTTTACTTTCTATTTCTTTAGCAGATATTATAAATAATGGCAAAAAATAAAATAGTTGATTTAGTTTTCCCATTTTTAGGACCTTTAATAGCCCCTATTGTAAAGGCAAAAAGCCTTACTATAGTAGGTTTTTTAGTTTGTATTTTAGCTATTATAATAGTCCCTTTACCTAGTGCCTTACTTGATTTTTTCTTAGCACTTTCTATTTCTTTGTCTGTGTTGATTATTTTAATTTCAATTTATATACCAAAGCCAACCGACCTTACTACCTTTCCAACGCTTATTTTGATTATAACCTTATTTAGATTATCATTAAATATCGCAACTACTCGTATGATTTTGAGCGAAGGTCAGAATGGACCAGAAGCAGTTAGTGAGATTATAGCGGCCTTTGGGAATTTCGTAGTTGGTGGAAGTTATGTTATAGGTATTATCATTTTTTCTATCTTAGTTTTAATAAATTTTATGGTAGTTACAAAGGGTTCAACTCGTGTAAGTGAAGTGCAAGCAAGATTTACGCTTGATGCTATGCCAGGTAAGCAAATGGCGATTGATGCTGATTTAAACGCAGGTTTGATTGATGAAAATACTGCCCGTGCTAGAAGACAAGAAATAATAGCTGAGGCAAATTTTTACGGGGCAATGGATGGTTCTAGTAAATTTATAAAGGGTGATGCAGTTGCTGGGATTATCATAACAATCATAAATTTAATAGGTGGCTTTTTAATAGGATCTTTTCAACACGATATGAGTTTAAGCGATGCAGCAGAGGTCTTTACAAAATTAACCATAGGTGATGGGCTAGTTTCTCAAATTCCTGGACTCGTAACTTCAACTGCTACTGCTATTATAATTACCCGTGCTAGTAAGGATGAGGATAACTTTGCAGAAGGTTCATTAAAACAGCTTTTAAATGAGTATAGAACCCTTTTAATAGTAGGCTTTATTTTATTTATCTTTGCCCTTGTACCTGGACTTCCTCATTATTCTTTAGGCTTTATGGCATTGGTATTTTTAAGCCTTGGCTATCTTACAAAACAAGTTCAAGAAGGAAATATTGACATATCAATTACTAAAAAGGCAAAACCTGCAGCTCAAAAGGGTAGCGAGGCTACTGCAGGACAAACCTTACAAGCCCATAAGAAAAGTGAAGAAGAAATCATAAAAGAAGAAGAACATAAAATCAATGATATCTTAAAGGTTGAAATTTTAGAACTTGAATTAGGTTATGGCTTGATTAAACTAGCAGAAAGCGAACTTACTGAAAGAATTCGTTCTATGCGTAGAAATATAGCCGAAAGCCTTGGTTTTTTAATGCCTAAGATTAGAATTAGAGATAATTTAAATTTAAAGCCAAATGAGTACAACTTTAAATTCAAGGGAAATTCTCTAGCCCTTGTTGAAATTTACCCTGATAAATATTTGGCTATGGATAGTGGTTTTATTACAGAAGAAATTGAAGGCATTGCTACAAAAGAACCTGCTTTTGGTACGGATGCACTTTGGATTGATGCAAATTTAAGAGACGAGGCTACCTTAAATGGTTATATAGTTATAGAACCAGCCAGTGTAATAGCTACTCATATGAGTGAGCTTATAAAGGCCCATGCTTATGAGCTTTTAACTAGACAAGAGGTGCAGAATTTACTTGAAAAGGTTAAGGCTGATTATCCTATCATAGTTGATGGGGCAGTGGGGGCTACTTCTCTTGGAATGATACAAAAGGTGCTCAAAGACTTGTTAAAACATAAAATTCCTATTAAGGATATGCTAACTATCTTAGAATCAGTGCAAGACGTTGCAGAAGTAAGTAAAAGCTTTGATACCATTATAGAACATGTAAGGGCATCGTTAGCAAGGACTATTACAAATATGTATTTAAATGATAAGGGAATTTTAGATATCTTTATGCTTGATTCTGGAATTTCTAGCGTTTTAATGCAAAATATACAATTTAAAGATGGTGTTTATCATTTGCCTTTAAGTGTGGCCCAAACTGGCGTTATTGTTGAAACCTTAAAGCAAGAATATGCTGCAGTTGCAAATGGTCGGATTAAGCCTTTTATTTTATGTGTTGATCCACAACTTAGAAAATTCTTTTCTAATCTTTGTTTTAATTTTAATCTTAATATCGTGGTTATTAGCTTTGCTGAAGTGGCTGAAAATACGAATTTTAACACAGAAGGAATTATTAAGATAGAATTTTAAAAAAGGAAAAAAATGAAAATTTATCACTTATCACATACGGATTTAGATGGTTATTCTTGTCAATATATTACAAATTTTTATTTTAAAAATTTAAGATTTTATAATTCAAATTATGGAAAAGAAATAAATGAAAATTTTAATATCATTTTAGAAGATATTAAAAACGATGAAGAAAAAAAGGCTTTAATCTTAATTACTGATTTAAATTTAACCCTTAATCAATGCGAGGAATTTGATAAAATTTGCAATGAAAAAAATATAAAAATTTTATTGCTTGACCATCATCAAAGTGGGCTTGAATGTATGCAAAAATTTGATTGGTATTTTTTAGATTCTACTCGTTGTGCTACTAAAATTGTATATGATTTTTTTTCTAAAATTTGCGTAGAAAATGAAGAACTTAGCGAATTTGCAAGGGTTGTAAATGCTGTTGATATTTGGCTTAAAGAAGATAAATACTTTGAACTAGGTAAGGTTTTTTTAAATTTAATCGCAAATGCAAAGGAGATTAATCGGGTTATGTTTAAAAACGAAAGCATTAATTATTTTTTCTTTTTACTTAAAAATGCTTGTAAATTTATACATAAAGAAAATGCAAATATAGCACTGGATAATGCCATTTATTTTATAAAAAAAGATTATTTTTCTTCTTTAAATGATGATACTTTAGCAAATTTAATATCTTGCTTTGTGGTTGAAATTCTAAGCAAAGAAAAAGAAAGGTTTAGAATTTATTATGAACGCAAAAAGGGCATTTTAACCTATAATATAGGCAGTACTTCCATAATAGGCAATGATTTTTTAGTTAAAAATCCTGATTATGATTTTTTTGTTGATATAAATTCTAGAAAGGCTGTAAGTTTTAGGGCAAATGGGAATTTTGATGTAAGTTTAATGGCTAAAAAATTAGTAGGAGGAGGAGGGCATAAAAGTGCAAGTGGTGGGCTGTTTGCAGGATTTAAGGATAGCAGTAATTACAATTATATAAGGGCTCAATTTATCGATTTAATCAAGTCAAAAGAAGTAAAAAAGGAAGAAAAAAGTGAGTGAGAATTTAAAAGAGATTATAGATAATTTACAATATGAATTAAGCATCACCCTTGAAGCCTTACTTTTAGTTTTTGGGGTAAAAAGGGATAAATTAGAAGATGCAATTGAAATTTATATAGAAAATATAGATGAAGTGCTTAAAGATTCAAAAAATGAAGGGGTTGATGAAATTTTAGAAATGCTTGAGTATCTTAAAAAAGAACACAAAGAACTTTTTAAGTGAGAATTATCTTTTTTTTGTTTTTTATGATTTTATCTTTAGGGGCAAATGAAATTTATAGTATTTTAAATGATTTTGCCTTTGAAAAGAAAGAAAGTAAAAATTTAAACATTGTTGAAAGTAGGGTGCTTACCCTTAAAAAAGATAATCAAAAATGCCTTGAAATCTTGCTTAATGATAAGGAAGTTAGAATTTTAAATATCTTTGAATATTGTGAGAATTTAAGCAAGAATAGTGCTTTTAAAGCTTATTTAGAAAATGAGTTTTTTGACCTTTATAAAAATGATTATAGCGAATTTATAAACTTGCAAATTAAAAATTTACAAAGGGCCATGCAAGATATTATGCTTTATTATAAACTACACTTAACTTTTACAAATGATTTAAAAACAATGAGTAAGCTTGATAATTTAAAGCTTGAAAATTTAGATAAAAAAGAAGGTGGTAATATTTATTTTTTAGTGGAAAATAGGGCGTGTGTTGAACTTTCTTTTTTAAGGATTAATGAAAAAATGGCAATGTTTGTAAAAGCCTTAAAAAGCAATGAAAAAAATTGTCAAATTTTAACAAATTCTCCAAGTTTTAAGCAATTAAGCCTTATTAAAGATGAAGTAAAAAGCTATATTTTAGACTAATTTTTACTAAATAAGGTTTTTATTTTTGAAAACAAAGCATTAAAAAAAAGTGCTAACTGGCATTTTTCCTTTTTGCCTAGGGTTTGAAAGACGCAAGTATCTAAATCTCTTTTTTCTTGTATACTTAAATTTTTCATAAAATATAACCTTGTTATAAAAAATTGATTAAGTTAGAATTATAGCATATATATCATAATATGTGACATTTTTTTAAGAATTTTAAGAACTTTTTTTAACTTTAAAAATATTTAAAAAATAAAGATAAAAAGATATAATCCATATTATAAGAAATAGCATAAAAAAGATAAGGCAAAACTGGGGCATATTTATAAGATTAAGCTTTGGGATTAAATACCAGCCATTTTCATAAATACCACCATTTCCTATAAAAAATTCTTGCAAAGAGCTTAATATGGTATCTTGGCTTATATATGGTCTATCGTTTCCACATTCTGCTAAGGGCAAAAAAAAGCTTGGGAAATACTCATGTAAGGGTAGATTAAAGATAAATTCAGGTATTTGCTTACAACCACTTAGTGCTGCAAAGGGATTTAGCTCATCCATTGCCTTATAAATTTTTGTTAAATAAAAACTATGTTTTAAGCCTAAAATTAAGCCAGAAAAGCCTAAAATTGCACAAATAAAGCTTATTAAAAAATTTGGCTTAAAAAGCATTATAAAACTAGCAAATATTAAAATTAAAATATCAAAACGAATATAAACGCATTGTTCGCAAGGTCTCATAAAAAGGTATTTTTGGAAGAAAAAATGCGATAATAAAAAAGGAATTAAAAAAAATAAAAAAAGCAAAAACCATATAAGTCTTTGCTTTGAAAATAGAGCATTTTTTAGCATTTTATTCTTTTTTGCTAAGTTCTTCTATTAAATTTTGTAAGGCTTCAAGGGAGATAACTGCTTCTGGCTTGATTTGATACTTACCATTTACCACAAAAGCAGGGGTCCCAAAGGTCCTAGCAACTTCATTTGCGTAAGCATATTCATTTAAAATATTTTTTGCCTTATCACTTTGCAAGGTTTTATTTAGTTCTTCCTTTGAAATTTTCAAGCTTTGCAAACTAAAATTTACAAAAGCATCAATATCATTAAATTCTTGTTTATTAACAAAATAAGCCCTAAAATAAGCATCTGCAAGTTGCTCGCTTAAAGAGTTTTTATCACTAGCATCTGTATTATTTTCCTTATCTTTAAGATAGGCATAGGCAAAAAATTCATTCATTTGACTAGCGATTTTACCATTCATAAGACTTACTGGGTAAATATTAAAGCTTAAATTTGGAAGGGATTTTTTAAGCTTTTGAAGTGTGCCAAAATGATGATGATTGTAGCAGTGCCCACACCTATATGCAAAGATCTCAATAACTGAATTTTTAGCGTTATTAAAGGGCTTTTCTAATACTATATAATCTTCACAAAAACCCAAAACAAAAGCTGAACATAAACAAAGTATAGCCTTTTTAAACATTTCTTTCCTTTAAATTAAATTCAAAAAGCAAATTATAATGAAAAAAACTTAACTTTTTAAAAATTTTGCAAAATTAAGTAAAAAATTTAAAAAATAGGGTGAAATTTATAAGCCTAAATTTTATCAATTTTAGTATTTTTTGATAATTATATAAATATAAAATTTGACTTAATAGTATAAAATTTAATTTTTTATTTATAAAATTTTAAAGTAGCTTGTAAAATAATGCAAATAAATTTACTCATTTTTATATGCTAAATTTTATGGATAAATTTTTTTCACACAAAAGGTAAAGTTACCAAAAACCTATAAATTAAGGCTTAAATTTTTAGTGGGGGAGAAATATATGAAAATAAAAAAAAGTTTGAAAATTATAGTTTTCAATACAAAATTATAAATTTAACTTAGATTTTACCTTTTATCATATTATTATGTGTATAAATTAAGATTAATTTTATATTTATTATAATAGTAATATAATTATAATTTTAAAAATTATATTTTTAAAAAAAAGCTTTTTTTTACTAAATTAATATTAAAATATCAAAATATTTTTTAAAGCCATTCTAGGCTAATTTTTAAAACTTAGGAAAATTTTTTAATGAAATATCCACTTGATTGTGAAGACAATTTTGAAAAATCTCTTTTATTTTGGTTAATGCGTTATGTTAAATTTAAACTTAGTTCTTTATCTAATAAGGAGCTTAAAAACCCAGAAGCACTTGGAGAGGTAAATTTGATGCTAAATCGTGGCGTTAAAAATATAGAAGAACTAGACGCCCTTACAAAAAAGGCTAGAAATGCTGGATTAAACGGCGTTAATACCTATTTTAACCCCTTAAAAAAATTATATGAATATCTTTGTCATTATAGGCTTTATTCTTTAAAGCAAATTGATGAAAATTTGATTATTGAAATCCTTGCAAGTATCACAGGTTCGCTTTCTGATGCAAGTAAGAAAAATTATCGTATAGCCATGATTAATTTTTTTGATTATTTAGATAAAAATAATGAAGAGGATGAAAAGGCACATGTTTTTGATATAAGCCTTAAAAATTGGGCAGGTGTGGCAGGTTATAAAGGCGTTAAATTGCCTGAGTTTATGAGCGAGGATGAACTTAGTAAATTTCTTAATGCCATTGAAACTACCGATTTTAAAAGCAATACTATTAGAAATCGTTTAATACTTAAAATTATCATTTTTACAGGTATTAGAGTAAGCGAGGCCTTGCATATTAGAATGAAAGATATAAACGAAGAAAATGATTTATATACCATTAGAATTCGTGGTAAGGGCAATAAATACCGCGTTGTAATGATTAAAAAAGAATTGATAGAAGAACTTTTAAAAAATGTAAAGATTAACTATGCTAGTCAGGACGCCTTACTTTTTGTTAATAAAAAAGGAACCCCACTAACTCAGGCTTATATCAGCCGTATAGTTGAACAAATTTTATTTCGTGCTGGAATTCGTAAGCAAAAAAATGGTGCACATATGTTAAGGCATACCTTTGCCACTCTACTTTATAAAAAACAAAAAGACCTTGTATTAGTCCAAGAAGCCCTAGGTCATGCAAGTGTTAGCACCTCTAGGATTTATACGCATTTTGATAATGAAAAATTAAAATTAGCAGCAGAGGTCGCACAAGAATTAAACAATAATAAAACAAATGATGATTTTTTTAATATAGATGATGAAAATTTAGATATTGATGAAAATAATTTAAAATTAGATGAAAAAAATGAGCAATAAATTTATTTTTGCTTAAATTTTTTGCTAAAATATTTTTAAAATTTCACAAAAGGAAAGAAAATGAAAAAAGACTACGGCACTTGGCTTTTAGAAAAAGGCGTTAGTAAAGATGAAGAGGTGAATTTTCACCAAGTACCTCTTGATTTAATAGGTATTTCAGGTCCAAATTCATTTGTTTTTATGGTTGAAACAGATGGAAATGAAGAAGAATACGGCATTGCATTTTCTTTTGATGAAAATATTTTAAATGATTTAATTATTCTTGATGAAAGTTGTGAAAATAAGATAAATGAGCTAAAAAATGGTAAAATTCCAAATGTAATTAAACTTGATAAAACCATAACTATACCCCTAATTACTGCTAATATAGGTGAAGAAATTCAAAATGAAGAACAAGTTTTTGTACCCTTAGTAATTAAAAAAATTAGTAAAGCTTAAAAAATGCAAGATTATGGCTTATGGCTTTTAAAAACTGGCAAGGTCGGTAAGGATAGCAAGGGGCAAGATAAGGAAATAAAACTCTTTGATGTTCCTTTAAATAAATTAATTATCATTGATAAAAATCTTTTTTCAGCACAAGGTATGATAAAGGATTACGAGGTTAAATTTGATTTTGATGAGCATATTTTAAAAGAAATTTTAATCTTAGATGATAGTTTAAAATTTGAAGAAATTAATTTTAACAAAACTCCACAAAGCTTTAATTTTGAAAAAGCCTTAATTATCCCTTGTATAACTTGCGTTCTTGGACAAAATTTGGTAGGTGAAAATTTTATACCCCTAGTTGTAAGGAAAATTAGTAAAGATAAGGTTTAATTGCCCTATTTTTAAAAAATCTTGACAAAGGCTTGAAAATTTATTATAATCATATTTTTTTGCGGGAATAGCTCAGGGGTAGAGCATAACCTTGCCAAGGTTGGGGTCGCGAGTTCGAATCTCGTTTCCCGCTCCATTTTAAATATAATTATATTTTAAAATATCAATTTTTTATTTTAAAATATTTTTTAAACTTCAATTAGCATTAAAAATTTAAAGTTTTTAAGGGTAAAATTATCTTGTTTTTTAAAATTTTATTTTTTAAAATAAATTAAAAAATATATAATCCCTTTAAGAGCTATTTAAAAAACTAGTCTCACAAAGCTAAAGAATTTTAATAAAATCAAATCGCCCTATTTTCATACTTTTCAAGTTCTTGCATGGTTTGTTCAGGTATTATAAAATTTGTATGATAAAGCAGACAAGAATCAGTGCTTACAACGCGTAAAATAAGCTTTTTATTGCCCTTTTCATAAGGATTATGTTTTTTTGTGGCAAGTTCATAAATTTGATAAATTATATCTTTATTTAAGGTGCTTAAATCAAGTTTTATAACCTTACTTTCAAACTCTAAAGGCTCACTAGTGAAATTTTCTTTATAAGTTTGCTTTTTCTTTTTAGGTTTTATATTTAAATTCTTTAATTCATCAAGCCTTTTAATATCCTTTATAAAAAAACTAAGCTCCCCTTCTTCGTTTTTATAGCTTAAAATAAAACCATAGGCTAAATTTTTGCTTTCATTATTTTCATAAATTTTTTCAATTAAATATATATTTGATTCAAAAATCATAGCCTCAAAACTAGAATAAAAATCCAAAATTTCAACTCTCCCATATCTTTTAGTATTTTTACTTATTAAGGACTTAAAATTTTCAATTCTTCCTATGCTTAAAAGTTCCCCATAACCACTTAAATTTTCAAATTCAATACTCTTTGTATATTCTATATCTTTAAATTCATCATAAAATTTATCCAAAGGATGACCTGATATATAAATACCTAGAATTTCCTTTTCAAAACCTAGTTTATCCATTAAATCAAATTCATCATCGTTTTTTTTAATATCTACCTTAATGCCACTTGTAAGCTCACTTACGCTAAATAAAGACTGACTAGCCTCCTTTCTAATATTAGCCATTTTTCTAGAACTTTCAGCCATAATATCAAGATTATTAAAAAGGCATTTTCTAGTATAATTAAACTCATCAAAGGCTCCTGCTTTTACTAAGGCTTCTATGGTTCTTTTATTAACTTTAGCTGGATCAATTTTATTTAGAAAATCATCAATATCCTTAAATTCGCCATCTTTTCTAGCTTCTAAGATATTTTCCACAGCCCCTATTCCAACGCTTTTAATAGCCCCAAGCCCGTAAACTATAGCATCTTCTTTATCATTTATAGCAACAGCACTAAATTCCCTTATAGCCTTATTTACACTAGGTGGTAAAAGTTTGATATTCATTTTTTTCATCTCATCTATGTAAATAGCTACCTTATCTACATTATTTTCTTCGCTTGTTAAAAGTGCGGCCATAAATTCACTAGGATAATAAGTCTTTAAAAAAGCCGTTTGAAAGGTAATCATAGCATAGGCTGCTGAGTGAGATTTATTAAAGCCATAACCTGCAAATTTTACTATTAACTCCCATAATTCTTCTGCTTTTTTTCTATCATAGCCTTGATTTTGTGCTCCATTTGCAAATTCATCTTTTAATTTTGCCATTTTTTCAGGGTCTTTTTTACCCATAGCCCTACGAACCACATCAGCCCCACCCAAAGAAAAGCCACCTATGATTTGTACTATTTGCATAACTTGTTCTTGATAAACAATAACCCCATAAGTTGGCTCAAGCACTTCTTTTAAGTTATCAAAAGGATAAACTATTTTTTTATGCCCATGTTTTCTTTCTATAAAATCATCAAGCATACCCGATTCCATAGGTCCTGGTCTATAAAGTGCCAAAACAGCGATAATATCTTCAAATCTTTCAGGTTTTAATCTCGCATTTAAGCTTTGCATACCTCCTGATTCTATTTGAAAAATTCCTAAGGTATTACCACTTTGTATAGTGTTATAAACCTTTGAATCATTTACATCTATACTTTCCCAAATTATTTCTTTATTATATCTTTGCTTAATAAGCCTAATGGCATTGTCGATTAAGGTTAAGGTTTTAAGTCCTAAAAAATCAAATTTGATTAAATCAACACTTTCTAAATAATCCTTAGAATACTGCGTTACTAAGTGATTTTCATCATTTTTTGCCTGTCTAAAAAGAGGGGTTTTATTCCATAAGGGCTCATTTGATATAACCACACCAGCTGCGTGCATTCCCGCGTTTCTATTAAGTCCTTCAAGGGCTTGGGCGTATTCCCAAACCTCTGAACCCTTTGGGTGATTGTTTATAAATTCTCTAATCTTTGGTTCTTTTTCATAGGCTTCTTTTAATGTAATTTTAAGCTCATCAGGTATAAGCTTTGCAAGTGCATCAGCATCGGCTATTGACATATCGCAAACCCTAGCCACATCTCTAATTACTCCCTTTGCTAGTAATTTACCAAAGGTAATAACCTGTGCTACCTTATCACTTCCATATTTTTCAATTACATAATCAATAACCTCCCCTCTTCTATCCTGACAAAAATCCACATCAATATCAGGCATTGACACTCTTTCAGGATTTAAAAAACGTTCAAAAAGCAGGTTATAAGGCAAGGGGTCAATATCTGTTATTTTAAGGCAATACGATACCAAACTTCCAGCAGCTGAGCCCCTACCCGGTCCAACTGGAATTCCTTTGTCCTTTGCAACCTTTATAAAATCATGTACTATTAACATATAGCCTGAAAATTTCATTTCTTTAATGATTTTAATCTCTCTTTGAAGCCTTTGCTTATATTCTTCATGTTTATTTTCATCAACAAATTTTAATCTTTCTTCAAGTCCTTTTTCACATAAAAACTCAAAAATCTTATCATCATTATCAAAGCTAAATTCCTTAAATTCTTCATCTAAACTAATATTAAATTCTTTTGCGTAATTTCTTGTAAATTTAAAATTTGGAGGGGTTGCATCGCCTAGTTTTATTTCTAAATTACATTTTTGAACTATTTCTTGGGTATTTGATATAGCCTCTGGGATATCTAAAAAAATTTCACTCATTTGGGCTGGAGTTTTTACATAAAATTCATGTACGCTATGTCTTAATCTATCAGGGTCATTTAGCTTTTTTCCCATTGCTATACACATGAAAACTTCATGTGCGCTTGCCCTTTCTTTAAAGGTATAATGCGTATCATTTGTAGCTATTAATTTTATATCAAGTTCTTTGGCTAATCTTATAACATCATCATCAATTAATCTTTGATCTTCTATCCCATGCCTCATAATCTCTAAATAAAAATCATCCTTAAAAACACTCTTATACCACAAAGCAATCTCTTTTGCCACCTCGTAGCCTTTCGCACCAAATTTAACATTTCTTTCATTATGTATATTTAAGTGCCAGTTTATCTCACCTTGCAAACAAGCAGAAGAACAAATAAGCCCTTCGCTATGCTTTGCTAGAAGTTTTTTATTAATACGAGGATAATAATAAAGCCCCTTTATATAACTTTGTGAGCTTAAATACATTAAATTCTTATACCCTACTTCGTTTTTTGCATAAAGACAAAGGTGGAAACGTTGGCGAGAGCTTTTATCACTTATATCATCGTTATTATGTAAGTATGCTTCAATGCCAATTATAGGCTTTAAGCCGTATGATTTCATAGTCAAAAAAAAATCAATAGCCCCAAACATATTACCATGGTCTGTCATTGCAACGCTGGTTGCCCCTTGTTCTTTTAAGGTTTGGGCTAGTTCTTTAAGTTTATTTGCCCCGTCTAAAAGCGAGTATTCTGTATGTAAATGAAGGTGTGTAAATTCACTCATTTTTATCCTTAAAGGCTAGTTTTATAAATGCAATTATAGCCTTTAAATTTTTTAATTTTGCTAAAATTATATAAAAATATAGTTCATTAATTTAGCCAAAATAACGATAAAAAAGCATATTATAAAAACAATAGGATGAACAAATTTTCCAAGATGGTTAGGTTTTTTTAATAAAAAATAATAAGTTAAAGAAAAAATAACTAAACAAAATATAATGGCTGCTAAAAGCATTTTTATTAAAAAAAGTAAATTTAAGGGATTAAAATGAAAACTAGCCATAGCCCCACCACTTAAAAATAAAAGCAAAACTATAAAGGGCATAATTTTTACTGCATTATTTTTAAAAAACTCACTTCCTAAATTTGCATTTTTCCTTTTAATAGGACCTAGAATAAATAAATCAACAAATAAATAACCTATAAAAAATATCGCACAAAATAAGTGCAAGATTAAAATATAAGGGTAAAGTTCTAACATAATATCTCCTTTTTTTAAGTGATTTTACAAAAAAATATTTTAAAAAAAATTAGCCTTTGTTAAAAATTGATTAAATTTAAGCAAATTGTATTATAATTTAGCTTTTTATTTACAAAGAAAGAGAATATGCAAGAAAAGATTGATTTTATATTAAATACCATGAAAAATATCGCTATTATAGGACTTAACCCGGATAGTTCTAAGGCTTCTTATATGGTGGGTAAATTCTTACAAGAAAAGGGTTTTAATATCTTTCCTATTTATCCAAAAGAAGATAAAATTTTAAATAAAAAAGTGTATAGAAATTTAAAAGAAATTAATAAAAAAATAGACACTTGCATAATGTTTAGAAAGGGTGAGTTTGCTAGTGAAATTTTCCCACTTATTAAAGAAAAAAATATTAAAAATTTCTGGCTACAACTTGGCATTGTAAATAACGAAGTAGCAAGACTTGCACAAGAATGTAATATAAATTTTATACAAGACAAATGTATAATGCTAGAATTTCAAAAAAGGATAAAAGATGATAGAACTTAACAAAATTTATAGGGCTAAACAACAAATTTCAAATTATATTTCTAAAACGCCCTTTACTTACTCGCCTTTTTTAAGTCAAATGCTAGATACAGAAATTTTTTTAAAAAGTGAGAATTTGCAAATTACAGGGGCTTATAAGATTAGAGGGGCTTATAATAAAATCTTAAATTTAAGCGAAGAAGAAAAACAAAAAGGAGTTATTGCTGCAAGTGCTGGAAATCACGCACAAGGAGTGGCAATCAGTGCTAGAAATTTTGGCATAAAGGCTGTTATTGTAATGCCTGAGTCAACCCCTCTTTTAAAGGTGAGTGCTACAAGGGCTTTGGGAGCTGAGATTATCTTAAAGGGAGATAATTTTGACGAGGCCTTTGCCTTTGCTGTTGATTATGCAAAGAAACATAAATTAAGCTTTGTTCACCCCTTTGAAGATGAAATGGTAATGGCTGGACAAGGTACTATAATGCTTGAAATGTTAAATGATGTGGCTGATTTGGATATGATTATAGTGCCAGTTGGAGGAGGAGGCTTGATAAGTGGCGTAGCAAGTGCTGCAAAGCAAATAAATCCAAATATAAAGGTAATTGCAGTTAGTGCAAAGGGTGCCCCTGCCATGTATGAAAGCTATCGACATAAAAAGGCAAAGAATTCAAAAAGCGTTAGGACCATTGCTGATGGTATAGCTGTTAGGGATGCTAATCCTAAGAATTTAAATATTATACTTGAGTGCGTTGATGAATTTGTGCAAGTTGATGATGAAGAGATTGCCGAGGCTGTTTTGTATTTGCTTGAAAAACACAAGATTATCGCAGAAGGGGCTGGGGCTGTTGGGGTTAGTGCACTTTTACATAAAAAAATAAAGCTTAATAATGCTAAAAAGGTTGGCGTTATAATAAGTGGTGGAAATATTGACGTACAAATGTTAAATATTATCATAGAAAAGGGACTTTTTAAGGCATATCGCAAGATGCAAATAAATGTTACACTAATCGATAAACCCGGCGCACTTTTAAGCTTAACTGATAGTCTTAAAAGTGCTAATGCAAATATAGTAAAAATTGATTATGACCGCTTTTCAACTAAGCTTGATTATGGGGATGCTATGATTTCTATAACGCTTGAAACAAAGGGCAAAGAACATCAAGAAAAGGTGCGTCAAATTCTAAGCCAAAAGGCGTTTAATTTCTATGAAGAGTGAAATTTTTTCATAGAAATTTGTTTGTGAATTTTTTGTAGTGTTATTGTTTTGTTATTTCTTATAAATTTATATTTTTAATTATGATTTTAAAATTTCTTTGATTACTATATATCTACTTCTTCTGGAAAGCTTGTTTCTATGCCAAGAGTTGAATAAAATTTATTTAGCCTCGGTTTTGTTTATAGGGTCATGGGTTAGTCCTTAAATTTTTAATTAATAAAAATTTTTTATTATTCTAACATTTTAAATGGGTATTTTTTCATACTTCTTTCATATAGTATAGATTAAAATAATCAATATTTAAAACTAAACTTTTAGAATCTACCCAAAATATTATATACTTTATAATAAGTACTATCATTTAATCTTAATTCATCATCATAATTTTTTCTTGTTGAACAAGTAAGATTGATATTTTTGTACCAAATTCATATTTTATAAAAGGAAAATAATCTTGCGTTGGCATTTTAGCTGATAAAATCAGTTCTTTTAAACATAATGATTAGTCAGTATCACCTTGTAAATTTTCTAAATCAAGTATATTATATACTTCTTTAATGGTTTTATTATAATAAATTATTTCTTCAAGTCCTGCTATATAAGTAAAATATCTAAATTTAAGCATATCATTAATAACTTCATTGTGATATCCTTTCTTTCTTAATTCATATTATCTAAAAATACGTTATCTATATCATAAAATCTTTGTATATAAGCAATTTTATATTTATATTCTTTTATTCTACTTATATCATTAATGCATATTTCTATTGCAGTAATAATTTTTTAAAACTATCTTTTATAGTTTTTCGTATAAGTTCTTTATTGTTAACAAATTCTTGTTTAAGGGTATGCTTATGTATTTTAAAATCATATAAAAAAGCCCCACACACTTCACTAATAAAACAAGTAAAAATAACAATAAAAAAGAATTTTTTTAAAAAAAATTTTAGAGATAAAGGGTCTAAAAATTTAGACCCTAATTTTGTTCTTTAAGCTTTAAATTATTTTCATCATAAAGCCCAGTACCAACAGGAATCATTCTGCCAAGAATAACATTTTCTTTCAAGTCTTCTAAATAGTCAAATTTCCCAGCTATACTGGCTTCTGTTAAAACCTTTGTAGTTTCTTGAAAAGACGCAGCAGAAATAACACTATCGCTTCCAATAGCAGCCCTTGTAACACCCAAAAGCACAGGTTCGGCAATAGCAGGTTCTCCGCCCATTTTTATAATTCTTTCATTTTCTTCCCTAAATTTTCTCCTAGAAACTAAGTCCCCTTCTATAAATTTAGTATTACCACTATCAATAACCTTTACCTGTCTTAGCATTTGAGAAACAATAACTTCTATATGCTTATCAGATATCACAACGCCTTGACTTCGATAAACTTGTTGAATTTCAGAAATCAAATAATAATGCAAGGCCTTTTCACCTAGAATTTTAAGCACGTCATGGCTTGAAATAAACCCATCAGTTAGCTTTTCACCAGCATGTATAAATTCGCCTTCTCTTACTTGAATATGCTTTGATTTGTCTATTAAATACTCAACACTTATCCCATCTTCTGTTTCAATGATAATCTTTTCCTTTGAACGCAAAGGCTTATCAAAATGGACAATCCCATCAACTTCTGCAATCATAGCTATATTTTTTGGTTTTCTTGCCTCAAAAAGCTCACTTACCCTAGGCAAACCACCCGTAATATCCTTTGATTTTGCAACTGCCTTTGGAGTTTTAGCTAAGATATCAGCCTGTTTTACACTATCTCCATCATTTACAAAGATAACTGTTTTTGGTTCAAGTTGATATTGTACGCTTTTACCATTTTTTCCTGTGATAATAATAGCCGGACGAACCCCACTTGGAATATATTCATTTATAACCAAAGAACGTTTTCCAGTGGCTTCATCGACTTGTTCATCAGCAATATAACCTATTTCAATGCCATCAAAACTAACAACACCATCAATTTCAGCAATTGTAGTATTATTATAAGCATCCCATTTTGCAATTACAATTTTTTCTTTTTTAGAAGCACTTGCTAAAATGGCATTAGGGTCATCTATCTCAACGCTATCGTTAAATTCTATCCTACTTTCTCTAGGTATATAATGCCTTTTTGCCTCTCTATCATTTTCATCAGCCAATACAACAAAAAAGCCTTTTTCTTTTACAATATCGCCTTTTTTGATATTTTTAACTCTATCAAGTCCATCGCCTTTAAGAACATAAAATTTTAAAATTCCTTTCTCCCCTGCCCTTATGTTTTGTACCACAGGGTCGCCATCTTTTACTAAAATTTCACTAGCAAAAGGAATTCTATTTGGTATATTCCAGCCTTCTTTAATCACTTCAACTATGCTTTCATTTTCTTCAATCTCGCTTCCATCAGTATAAGGCAAGTATAATTTTCCATCTATGTTACCACTTACACCAGCTAACTCATTTGGCTTAGCTAGATCATATTTTCTAAGTGTAAATTTAGTCTCATCTTTTTTATTTTTAAGAGTAATAGTGACATCATCATGTATATTTTCAATGCTAATTACACCCTTAAAAGGTGCCTTTATTTTCGGTTCTACAAGGAAAACTGCAGCATTTCTTCTATTGATTACTATATTCTTACCCTCTTTGTTTTTATAGGTTTTTAGATTATAAAATCTTATAAAACCTTCTTTTTTAGCACTTACTTGTCTATCTTGTAAATCAGTACTTGCAGTACCACCACTATGGAAAGTCCTAAGGGTTAATTGAGTACCTGGTTCGCCTATTGATTGGGCTGATATAATGCCTACAGCTTCGCCTGGTTTTACCATTTTACCATCCCCAAGATTGATACCATAGCATTTTGCACAAATTCCCTTTTTAGCCTTACAAGTAATAGGAGTTCTAATATTTACGCTTTTAATACCACTTTCAGTGATAATTCTAGCCTTTTCTTCATTAATCAAAGTACCTTCTGCAAATAAAACCGAATTTGTTATAGGGTCGATTACATCCTCTGCTAAAATCCTACCTAAAATTCTTTCTTCTAAGGTTTCAACTATAGAACTATCAGCTGTTATTTCATTTATCTCAATGCCCTCATGAGTACCACAATCTTCAATGGTTATCTTAACATTTTGTGCCACATCAATAAGCTTTCTAGTTAAATAACCAGCATTTGCAGTTTTAAGAGCAGTATCTGCAAGACCCTTTCTAGCCCCATGCGTTGAAATAAAATACTCAAGCACATTTAAGCCCTCTCTAAAATTTGAGATAATAGGAGTTTCTATAATAGAACCATCAGGCTTAGTCATCAAACCACGCATAGCAGCAAGTTGTGAAATTTGTGCTGCACTCCCCCTAGCACCAGAATCAGCCATCATATAAATAGAATTAAAGCCATCCTTATCTCTTTCAACTAAATCCATCATTTCTTTTGAAAGTTTGTTATTTGTACTCTTCCAAATCTCAATGATTTTATTGTATTTTTCGCTCGAGGTAATAAGACCAAGATTATAAGAATTTTGAATTTCGCTAACTTGCTTTTTAGCATTTTCTATTTCTTTTTGTTTGTCTTCTGGCACGATAATATCAGCAATTGATATAGAAATTCCAGCCTTAGTTGCATATTCAAAACCTAAATTTTTAAGCTTATCTAAGAAGCTTGCCATAATTTCTAAGCCACCATTTTTATAAATATAATCAACCAAATTTGCAATATCTTTTTTCTTTAAAACCTTATTCCACATATTTTCAGGGACAAAATCAGGTAAGATATTTTTAATAATCAAACGACCAGCAGTGGTAGTAATTTTACGTTCATCAACCATAGTTTGAATATTTGCGTGTATATCAAGGCATTTTAATTGTAAGGCAATCATTACCTCATGAATTCCAGTACAAATTTTATGGGCTCCTCTAGCCCCTGTTTTTTCAAGTGAAAGATAATAAATTCCTAAAATCATATCCTGACTTGGAACGGTTACTGACTTACCACTTGCAGGTAATAAAATATTAGTAGATGAAAGCATTAAAACCTTGCATTCTGCAATGGCTTCTTGAGAAAGTGGAACGTGAACTGCCATTTGGTCGCCATCAAAATCAGCATTAAAGGCAGCACAAACTAAAGGATGAAGTTGTATAGCCTTGCCCTCAACTAAGACAGGGTGAAAGGCTTGAATAGAAAGTTTATGCAAGGTAGGAGCACGGTTAAGCATAACAGGATGACCATTAACTACTTCTTCAAGACACTCCCAAACCTCGTTAGTTTTATTTTCTATCATTTTTTTAGCTTGTTTAACAGTGGTAGCATAACCCTTTTCTTCAAGTTTTGCTAAGAGATGTGGTTTAAAAAGTTCAAGTGCCATTTTCTTAGGCAAACCACATTGGTCCATTCTAAGCTTTGGACCAACAACGATTACGCTACGACCAGAAAAGTCAACCCTTTTTCCAAGTAAATTTTGTCTAAAACGACCTTGTTTTCCCTTTATAATCTCACTTAAAGATTTTAATGGACGTTTATTTGCACCCTTTACAGCATTTGAACGGCGACCATTATCAAAAAGAGCGTCAACTGCTTCTTGTAACATTCTTTTTTCATTTCTAATAATAATCTCAGGTGCATCAAGTTCCATTAATTTTTTAAGTCTAGTGTTTCTATTAATTACACGGCGATATAAATCATTTACATCAGAAACAGCAAATTTTCCTCCATCTAATGCAACCAAAGGCCTTAAATCAGGTGGTAAAACAGGTAAATTTGTAATCATCATCCATTCAGGGCGATTAGGAACAGTGTCCTCACTATCTCCATTTGAATTTGAATTTAAAAAATTCTCAACTACTTTTAACCTTTTAATAATAGTCTTTTTCTTAGCCTCTGAGTTAGTAGCTTGTAATTCTTCTTTTAATTGATTTAACAAAGATACTAGGTCTAAATTTGCTAATAAATCCCTAACAACTTCACCACCCATTCTAGCCTTAAAACCACTATTTTCATATCTTTGCATTAAATTTTGATATTGTTCTTCGTTTAATACATCACAATGTGCGACTTTTTTTGTATTGTCATTATCATAAAAAGCCTCGCCTGGTTCTTCAACTATATAGGCTTCATAATAAAGCACTCTTTCTAAGTCTTTCATTTTAACGCCTAAAAGCGTTCCTATACGACTTGGCAAGGAATTTACGTACCAAATGTGTGCTACTGGGGTTACTAATTCTATGTGTCCCATTCTTGAACGACGAACCTTTGAACTTGCTATTTCAACGCCACATTTTTCACATTTTGTGCCTTTAAAACGCATTTTTTTATATTTACCACAAAGGCATTCATAATCTCTAATAGGACCAAAAATTTTAGCACAAAAAAGCCCATCTCTTTCAGGCTTTAAGGTTCGATAATTAATAGTTTCTGGTTTTTTAACCTCTCCACATGTCCAAGATTTTATTTTTTCAGGGCTTGTAAGTCTTAATTGAAAGGCTTCAAAATCTCTTGGTCTTGTATCTTCTTCTATTTTTATAGTCTTAAATTTACTCATTATCATCGTCCTTTTCAAAAATTTCAACATCTAAGGCTAGTGATTTTAGCTCATTTGTTAAAACAAAAAATGTTTCTGGAATTCCAGTTGCAGGTACATTTTCACCCTTGGTTAAGGCTTTATAAGCATTGAAACGTCCTTCAACATCATCTGATTTTACGGTTAACATTTCTCTTAAAGTATGTGCTGCTCCATATGCCTCAAGTGCCCAAACTTCCATTTCACCAAATCTTTGACCACCAAATAAGGCCTTACCACCTACTGGTTGTTGTGTTACTAGGCTATAAGGTCCAGTACTTCTTGCGTGTATCTTTTCATCTACTAAATGGTGTAGTTTTAGCATATACATACAACCAACATGCACCCTTTCATCAATCTTTTCTCCTGTACGTCCATCATAAAGCTCAGTTTTTCCATCCACATCAATCTTTGCCATTTCAAAAAGCTTTCTAAATTCTTCTATATTTACGCCCTCAAAAACAGGGGTAGCAAATTTAACACCTCTAGCCCAATCTCTAGCATAATTTAAAAGCTCATCATCGCTTAATTTTTTAATGGCATCTTTTTCACTTGCAAGACGGGAAATAGAACATATTTCAAGCATTTTATTTCTTAATTGTTTAATATAATCTTTTTGTTTAGCATTAAAAATATCTTGAATTTGTTCTCCTAATTTAAGCCCTATAAATCCCAAATGACTTTCTAAAATTTGTCCTATATTCATACGACTTGGAACACCTAGTGGATTTAAGGCTATGTCTATGCTTCTTCCGTTGGCTAAATAAGGCATATCAATTTCAGGTACTATAGTAGAAACTATGCCCTTATTTCCGTGGCGACCTGCCATTTTATCACCAACTTTAAGCTTTCTCTTTGTGGCTATATAAATTTTTACAAGTTTTACAACACCACTTGGCAAAATATCATCTTTTTCTAAAATTTCAAGCTTTTCATCGTGTTCAGCCTTTAATTTTTTCTTTTCACCTTGAAAATAATTTTTAAGCTCTTCGTATTCTTTTTGAATATCCTTTGAATAAGCTTTTATCAAGGTAGTTAAGGTAAAGCGATTAAATTTTTCTAAGTCGCTAACTTCGACCTTTTGCCCTTTTTTATAGTTTTTATTATTAATTTTTTGACCACTAGCAAGATGGGCCTTTGATAAAAGAGAGATTACTCTTAGCATTTCTTCTCTATCCATCATTAAAAGCCTATCATGGTGTTCTTTTTCAAGTGCTACCTTTTCTTTATCATAAGACTTCATAGCCCTACTATCTTTTTCATAGCCCTTTTTAGTGAAAATTTTAACATCAACCACAACACCTTCCAAAGAAGCAGTAGCGTATAAAGATTTATTTACAACATGTCCGGCTTTTTCACCAAAAATAGCTCTCAATAGCCTTTCTTCAGGAGTTGGCTTAACCTCTCCTTTTGGAGAAACCTTACCTACTAAAATCATACCTGGCTTAATGTGAGTGCCTATCTTAGCAATACCACTTTCATCAAGGTGTGCCACATCTTCTTCTTTTATATTTGGAATATCCTTTGTAATCTCTTCAACCCCATCTTTTAATTCTCTTGCTTCGATTTCTTTTTCATAAATATGAACGCTAGTAAAAACATCATCTCTTATAATTTTTTCACTTACCACAATGGCATCTTCGTAATTATAACCATTCCAAGACATAAAGGCTACTAAAACATTCTTGCCAATAGCTAATTCTCCTTGGTCCATGCTAGGACCATCTGCTATAATTTGCCCTGCTTTAACAACTTCGCCTTTTTTTACTATAGGATGTTGAATATAGGTTGTATTTTGATTTGTTCTTAAATTTTTCTCCATTATATAATGGTCTATAAAAGGTCCCTTATCATCTTCACCTAGTATAAATATGCTTTTATTATCAACCTTTTCAATAACCCCGCCTCTTTTTGCCTTAATAGCCTCCCAAGCATCTCTTGCGATAATCCTTTCCATACCTGTTCCAACTATAGGTGCAGCTGTAGTTAAAAGTGGTACGGCTTGTCTTTGCATATTTGAACCCATTAAAGCACGGTTTGCATCATCGTGTTCTAAGAAAGGAATTAATGATGCTGCAACGCCAACTATCATACCAGAACAAAGGTCTATTAATTGTACGTCTTCTCGCCTTGCAAGCGTGGTTTCTCCATCTTGTCTAACCTCTATAAAATCTTCTAAAATATTACCCCTTGCATCAACCTTTGTAGAAGCAGGAGCTATAAAAAGTCCTTCTTCTTGAGTGGCTGTTAGATATACAATCTCATTTAAAACTTTACCATTTTGAACCTTTTTATAAGGAGCTTCAACAAAGCCAAGTTCATTAACCTTTGCATAAGTAGAAAGTGTATTAATAAGCCCTATGTTTTGACCTTCTGGCGTTTCAACAGGACAAATTCTACCATAATGAGTAGCATGTACGTCCCGTACCTCAAAACCTGCCCTTTCTTTTACTAAACCACCCTCGCCAAGTGCTGATAAACGGCGTTTATGAGTAACTTCGCTTAAAGGATTTGTTTGGTCCATAAATTGAGAAAGCTGACCACCTGTGAAAAATTCCAAAATAGTTGTAGTTATCATTTTTGGATTTATCAAATCATAAGGCATAACCTTATCAATATCTGCATTTAAGGCTGTAAATTTATCTCTAATAGCCTTTTGCATTTTAGCAAGTCCAAGGTGAAGTTCATTTGCTAATAACTCACCGATAGAACGAATTCTACGATTTCCTAAATGGTCTCTATCATCAATATGACCTTTTCCATTTTTAATCTTTATAAGATATTTTGCAGTTTTTATAATATCTTCATTTGTTAAAACGGTCATGTATTCAGGTACTTCAAGCCCTAATTTATGATTCATTTTCATTCTACCAACTTTGGTTAAATCATATCTTTCAGGATTAAAAAATAAATCGTTTACAAAAACCTTTGCTGCCTCTTTTACAACAGGTTCTCCAGGTCTCATAACCTTATAAATTCTAATAGCAGCTAAGTCGTTTTCATCATCTATATTTTCACTTTGTTTTAAAAGCTTTAAAGTTTCATTGTCTTGTACAAAGGAATTTAAAATAGCCGCATCAACACCATTTGCCATATCATTTGCTATATCAAAGCTTTTTTGTTCCTTAATCTTTGTTAATTTAGCCTCGTCAATTTGAGTTATAGAATCAAAAAGTACTTCTCCTGTATCACTATCTATTATAGGATTAGCTAAATAGCGATTTACCAAGGTATCAGCAGGATATTCTATCCATTTTAAACCATCTTTTATAAGTTGGTCGCTTTTTTTCTTAGTTAATTTTTTACCAGCTTGATGAACAATATTGCCTTTTTCATCTTTAATATCGTATTCTACTCTATCTATAAAATTATTCGGGTTAAATTCAGTTAAAAATTTATCTTTTTTAACAAAGATAGTTTGTATAGGGTAAAATAATCTTATAATATCTTGTTTTTTATATCCTAGGGCCCTAAATAAGATTGTTATAGGCACCTTTCTTCTTTTATTTATCCTTACATAAAGTACGTCTTTTGCATCATATTCAAAATATAGCCAAGAACCCCTATCTGGTATGATTTGGGCTGTATAGACTAATTTATTTGCGACCGTTGAACTTTCTTCTTCTTTAAAAATAACGCCCGGGCTTCTATGAAGTTGATTAACAACCACCCTTTCAACGCCATTAATTATAAAAGAAACCCTATCAGTCATCAAAGGAATATCGCGTATAAAAATATCTTGTTCTTTAATATCTTTTATGCCTACCTTTTCTCCACTTTTTTCATCTTTATCATAAAGTGTAAGGCGAATTTTCATTTTTAAATTCACAGAATAAGTAAGCCCTCTTTCCATACATTCTCGTATGGTATATCTTGGCTTTGTAATCTCACTACTAACATATTCTAAACTTAAACGATTTTGTGGGTCGTGTATAGGAAATATAGATTTAAAAACCTTTTCTATGCCACTTTCACTATTTGTATTACTAAGATTTAAAAAATAATCAAAACTTGCTTTTTGTAGTTGTAAAAGATTTGGAATTTCTATTTGTTTTGAAATATTTGAGAAATCTGCTCTTAAACGATTTCCTAGCTTATTGTCTAACATATTACTACCCCATGGTAAATTTGTCATAAAAAGAAGACCTAAAAAAATAGGTAAATTTAAAAAAGAAGACTAAAAACTAGTCTTCTTTAAACACTGAAAAAATTATTTAAGCTCTACTTTTGCACCAGCTTCTTCAAGTTGCTTTTTAGCTTCTTCTGCTTCTGCTTTTGCAATTCCTTCTTTTAATGTTGAAGGAGTTTGTTCAACTGCATCCTTTGCCTCTTTTAAACCAAGACCTGTTAAAGCACGAACAACCTTAATAACTTCTATTTTCTTAGCACCAGCTTCAACTAAAACAACATTAAATTCAGTTTTTTCTTCGCTAGCACCTCCAGCTGTACCGCCACCTGCACCACCAGCTACTACAACAGGTGCTGCACTAACGCCAAATTTTTCTTCGAATTCTTTAACTAATTCTGATAATTCAAGAACACTCAAATTTGAGATATATTCTAATACATCTTCTTTACTAATTGCCATTTTTTATCCTTTTTTATTCTGATTCTTTTTTATTTTTAAGCGCATTTAAACCAATTACAAAATTGGTAAGTGGCGCATTCCATACTTGCAAAAGCATAGCAAGCAACTCATTTCTTGAAGGCATTTTAGCCAATGCCTTAACTTTAGCTATATCAGCAACTTCGCCATCAATATAGGCTAATTTTATTTGAAAAAATTCATTATTATTTTCTTCAAATTTAGCTGCAATCTTTGAAACACTAAGTTGGTCTTCTCCCCAAAGATATATATTTGTATCTTTAAGTTCTAGACCTGTTTTACCGGAATTGTTAAGAGCAATGCTAGCTAAAGTATTTTTAATAATTTGTACTTTAACATTATTTTCTCTTGCATTGTTTCTTAATTCTTCAAGTTTTTTAGTACTAAGTCCTTTGTAATTACATACTACAATGGCTTCACTACTTTTAAAACCTTCTTCGAGCTTAGAAACAATTTCAATTTTTTCGCTTTTAGTCACATTTTCTCCTTTCCGATTGAGATTTCAAGCAGAGCGGTTTCCCATTTAAGCATAAGCCTCGACTATCTTCAATCTAAATTTAAATTTCAAAAAAAGAACTTTTTTTCAAATTTAAATTCATAAGAGTTGTAAAAAACAACTCTTATTTCATATCAAGCAATTCTTGAGTTTCAAGTTTTAAAGAAGGACTCATCGTTAAAGACAAAGCCGCACTTTTTATATATCTGCCCTTTGCAGCTGATGGCTTATGCTTATTTATAGCCTTGATAAAGGTTGAAAGATTATTAAATAATTGTTCTTTACTAAAACTAACCTTACCAAGTCCAGCATGGATATTTCCTTGTTTATCAACTCGGAAATTTACTTGACCACTTTTTGCATTTGTGATAGCTTGCGCAACATCCATCGTAACGGTTCCCGTTTTAGGATTTGGCATTAAGCCCTTAGGTCCTAAAATACGACCAACCTTTCCAACAAGACCCATTAAATTTGGTGTAGCAATTAAAACATCAAAATTCATATTGCCTTTTTGAATTTCTTCTATTAAATCATCACTACCAACTATATCAGCACCTGCATTTTTAGCCTCATCGGCCTTAGCATCCTTTGCTATAACACCAACGCGTACCTTTTTGCCAGTACCAGCAGGTAAAACAACAGAACCCCTAACCATTTGGTCTGCATGTCTTGGGTCAACATTTAATTTAAGTGCTAACTCAACAGTCTCATCAAATTTAGCAGAAGCTAAATTTTTAACAAGTTCAATCCCTTCTTGTAAAGAATAATCCTTATTTGCATCAATTTTTTGTGATAATTCTTTTAATCTTTTTGTTATCTTAGCCATTTTTCTCTCCGCATTTTTAAAGTGCTACCACCCTTGGTGGTTGTAAATTTTTAATCAACTATTTCAACGCCCATGGAACGAGCCGAACCAGCAATAATCTTAGCTGCTTGTTCTTTATCTTTTGTATTTAAATCCGCAAGCTTTTTATCAACAATTTCTAAAACTTGTTTTTTAGTAAGCTTTCCTACCTTATTTTTTAAAGGATTATCAGTACCCTTTGAAATTCCAGCTGCCTTTTTAATCAAATCAGTAGCCGGTGGTTGCTTGGTAATAAAAGTAAAACTTTTATCAGCATAAACAGTTATAACAACAGGAATATTAAAACCTACCATATCCTTTGTTCTTTCATTAAAAGCCTTGCAAAATTCCATAATATTAACACCTTGTTGACCTAATGCTGGACCAACTGGAGGTGAAGGATTTGCTTTTGTTGCAGCAATTTGCAATTTAATCTCACCTACGACTTTTTTAGCCATAACAAATCTCCTTTAGCTTGATATTAAATAATTTTCTCAACTTGAGAATAAGGTATATTATCCACTGGTGTTGAGCGACCAAAGATTGAAACATTTAATTTTAATAGACCTCTAACCATATCATATTCTTGAACAATAGCAGTACAATTTGCAAAAGCACCACCTATAATACGAACATTTTCACCTAACTCAAACGAAATTTTAGGCTTAGGTGCAGCTCGGTTATACGCCTTTTCTAAAATCAAATTTATATCTTTTTCATTTAGCGGGGTAGGACGTTTTGACTCGCCTATAAAACGACCAACCTTTGGAAGAGATTGAATTTTATGCCAAAGTTCAATATTTAAATCAAGCAATGCAAAAACATAACCAGAATACAAACTTCTTTCGCTAATCTTTTCTTTTCCGTTTTTAAACTCGATAACATCTTCTGTAGGAACTACTATCTCTTTAAGTTGTTCTTCAATTTTGTTATCCTTAACTAAATTTTCAATGGCCTTTTTTACAGCCATTTCACTTCCTGCATAAGTTTGAATCGCATACCATTTATGAGTACCCATTTTTAATCCTTCAAATAACTGCAGAAACGAATAAAGACATAATCCAATCCACTAATGCCAAAAATAAAGAAACCACACTAACCACTATAAACACGGTTATATATGCGTTTCTAACTTGTTCTTTTAAAGGAAAAATAACTTTCCTTAATTCTACTCTTGATAATTTAAAATAAGTTATTAATTTTTCCATATTAAAACCTTACACTATGGCAGGACAAGAGGGACTCGAACCCCCAACCATCGGATTTGGAATCCGGCGCTCTACCATTAGAGCTATTGTCCTTTTATCCAAATTTAACTTTTTAACTTAACTTCTTTGTGAATTGTATGTTTTTTAAGTCTTGGGCAATATTTTTTCAATTCTAACTTTTCAGTAGTGTTTTTACTATTTTTAAAGGTGCTATAATTGATATCACCACTTTCTTCACATTTTAAACCAACTTTAATTCTCATTGTTTTTCCTTAAAATTTAAAAAAGCCAAGTTTAAAAACTTGGCTTAAAATTTTTTATTTATTAATCTTAGAAACAACACCAGAACCAACAGTCTTACCACCTTCACGGATAGCAAATCTTGTTCCTTCTTCAAGTGCAACAGGTGCAATAAGTGTAACGCTAATTCTAACATTTTCACCAGGCATAACCATTTCAACACCTTCAGCTAACTTAATAGAACCTGTAACATCAGTAGTTCTTACATAAAATTGAGGTCTGTAGTTGTTAAAGAATGGAGTATGACGACCACCTTCATCTTTATTTAAGATATAAACTTCAGCTTCAAATTCAGTATGTGGAGTTATTGATTTAGGTTTTGCAAGAACCATACCACGAATTACATCTTCTTTTTTAGTACCACGAAGCAAAACGCCCACATTGTCACCAGCTTGACCTTGGTCCATTTCTTTTCTAAACATTTCAACACCAGTAACTGTAGTAGTTTGAGTATCTTTAATACCTACTATTTCAATAGTATCACCGATTTTAACTACACCCTTTTCAATTCTACCTGTTACAACAGTACCACGACCAGAGATAGAGAAAACATCTTCAATAGGCATTAAGAAATCTTTTTCAATATCACGGGTTGGAGTTGGAATATAGCTATCAACAGCAGCCATTAAATCTAAAATTTTAGCTGACCATTCTCCATCTTGTCCAGCCTTTGCTTCTTCAAGTGCTTTTAACGCAGAACCAGCAATAATAGGAGTATCATCACCAGGGAAATCATAAGAACTTAATAATTCTCTAATTTCCATTTCTACTAATTCTAAAAGCTCAGCATCATCAACCATATCAGCCTTATTCATAAATACAACTATGTAAGGTACACCAACTTGACGAGAAAGTAAGATATGTTCTCTAGTTTGTGGCATAGGACCATCAGCAGCAGAAACAACAAGAATAGCCCCGTCCATTTGTGCAGCACCTGTAATCATGTTTTTAACATAGTCAGCATGTCCTGGACAATCAACATGTGCATAGTGACGATTATCTGTTTCGTATTCTATATGTGAAGTAGCGATAGTAATACCACGTTCTTTTTCTTCAGGAGCGTTATCGATATTATCATAATCTTTAAGCTCTGCTAAACCCTTTCTTGATAAAACAGCAGAAATAGCAGCTGTTAGTGTAGTCTTGCCATGGTCAACGTGACCTATGGTTCCTATATTTACATGTGGCTTGTTGCGCGAAAATTTCTCTTTAGCCATCTTATTCCTCCGTATAAAATAAATTTAAAGCAAAATAAGTCTATATTTATATTTTTCACAAAATGGAGCTCATAGCGGGAATTGAACCCGCGACCTCTCCCTTACCAAGGGAGTGCTCTACCTCTGAGCCATACGAGCGCTCAGAAAAATCATAAACAAACACAGACAACTCTAAAAACCAAAACGGGATAATTCTGTAAACTTTAATAAAAATACAGCTCCCAGCTTTTACTTCTTTTGGAGCGGGAAACGGGACTCGAACCCGCGACCCTCAGCTTGGAAGGCTGATGCTCTAGCCAACTGAGCTACTCCCGCAAGTAACTAAAATGGTGGTGAGTCGTGGATTCGAACCACGGAAGGCGAAAGCCAGCAGATTTACAGTCTGCCCTCGTTGGCCACTTGAGTAACTCACCGAAAAACAAAAAATATCATTTATAAACTTTATAAAACAACGATATTCTGGTCAAACACTGTTAAAAAATATGCAATTATAATGGAGCTGGTTAAGGGACTTGAACCCCCGGCCTGCTGCTTACAAGGCAGCTGCTCTACCAACTGAGCTAAACCAGCACATAAAAAACACGGATTATAGCTTAAAATTTCTTATTTGTCAAGCATAAAGCCTTATTTTTATTAAAATTTTTCTATTTTTTCCTTAATATTTTAGCTTTGAAATTTAAGCACTTTGAAACTTAAATTTTTATAGTATTTTAAAACACTTAAAAGGAATTTAAAATGAAGGGTCAAAATTTACTTTTTATGATTGTTGTTTTTTCTATGTCTTATAGTGTGGATAAATTAGATGATAAAATTATTAAAAATGATGTTTATTATTTGCAACACAAAGCCGAACTTAAGGCTAAATTTAAATGGTGTTTGCAAAAAATTGAAAAAACTGGTTTTTATACAAGATATGATGCAAGAAATGATTTTTTAGATCTTTTAGGTCATAAATATCTTAAATTAGCAAGAAATTTATATAAGGTTACCTTTGATGAAAAGGATAAGGCAAATATATAAATTGCGACACATTCTCGCATATTATGTTGGATATGACTAGGGGTTGGAGATAAAAATTTATTTTTTAAATAATATAAATCAATGCTTCATTAGATTTTAACATTAGATTTTAAATTTTTAAATTTATAATTATTCAATTTGCAAAATCAAGCTAAGTTTTATAATTTAGATTTTAAAGAATAACTATCTTTAAATATAGATTTTTAATTTTTTACAAATTTTTATCTCTCCAAATTTTTTTATTTGATGATAAATACCATACTTAGCAAGTGCATAATTTTTATTTAAACAATAGTTTTAGTATAAATTTCAAAAAAGCTTAAAATTTAAAGTATAAAACTTTAAATTTTAACTTTAATCAAAGCATTTCTATAGTAATTTTGCCATTTTTTATTTCAGTGATTTTTACCCTAAGACTTTCATTTTCGTGCACTTTTCTTTTAAGTTTAGAACTATGTATTAAGCCATCAACACCATTTTTTAAACTAACAAAAACACCAAATGGAGCTACTTTTTGAACTATCCCTTCAAATTCATCTCCTATATTAAAATTTGATAAATCCCTAGCCTTGTCAAATTTCTTACCCTTTGAAGTACTTGTTATACTTATTATATAATCCTTTGCTGCCTTAACTTGATTACTTTCATTACCTGCGATTTTTATCTCGCCTTTTTCTCTGTCTAAATCAACGCTAACCCCAAATTTTTCAATAATTTCCTTTATAGTTTTTCCAGCTTGACCTATAATATCTACTATTTTTGAAGGGTCTACGCTAAAAAGTTCAAGCTTTGGTAAAATTTCTTCATTGACTACAATTTCTTTATTTGCTTCTTCCATTATGCCTAAAATGTGAAGTCTTGCCTCTTTTGCTTGATAAAGGGCTTCTTTAAGTATGTTTTTATCAATGCCTCCAAGCTTTATATCCATTTGCAAGGCAGTTACTCCGTCTTTACTTCCTGCTACTTTAAAATCCATATCCCCGTCATGATCTTCTAATCCCATTATATCAGTTAATATAGCATACTTATCATCTTCTATAACCAAGCCCATGGCAACTCCAGCTATTAATTTAATGCTAGGTACTCCAGCTGCCCTAAGTGCTAGAGAGCCCCCACAAACACTAGCCATAGAACTAGAACCATTACTTTCTAAAATTTCACTTACTAGCCTTATAACATAAGGATAATTTTCATCCACGCTTGGATAAAGTGCCCTTTTTGCTAAATTTCCATGACCTAATTCTCTCCTACCAGGTGCCTTTATAGCACTTGCCTCGCCTACACTAAAACCAGGGAAATTATAATTTACCATAAAACGTTCGCTAATTGGATTTTTTTCTGTTAACAAATCACTCATTTGTGCGTCACTATCACCACCTAAAGTAGCAATAACAAGTGCTTGAGTTTGACCTCTTGTAAAAAGACAAGAACCATGTGCGTTGGGCAATATATTAGTTTCAATACTAATAGGTCTTACTTCATTTAACTTTCTACCATCAGCCCTTTTTCTTTCATTTAAAATTTGTTCTCTTACAAGTTTTTTCTTAAAATTTGCTAAAATTTTATGAACTAATTCTTCGCTATATTCTTTTTCTTTAATCTCATCTAAATTTAAGATATTTTGTGCGATTTTATTTAACTCACTAGCTCTTTCACTCTTTGCCATTTGATTAATAGCCCTTTTAAACTCCTCTTTAAAATTATTTTCAACAAAATTTGCAAGCTCATTATTTTCAAGTTCTACTTTATATTCAAGACTAGCTTCTTTTTTGTGCTTTGCAAATGCTTCTTCATAAGCATTAGAACCATTTAAAATAGCCCTTTGTGCTAAATCAAGTGCTTGTAAAATTTCATCTTCGCTTAATTCATTAAGATTTTGTTCGTATAAGCTTGTAACACCTAGTGCATCAGCAAATGGTGTTTCAATAAGCATATCACTTTCCTTTTGACTAGGTAAGCTTCTCATTTCTATCATTAAAAGCTCGTCCTTAACCCCTGCCACATATAAATCTACACTACTTTCTTTTAATAAAGAATTGCTAGGATTTAGCACAAACTCATTATTAATTCTAGCAATTCTAACCCCACAAACTGGTGCTTTTATAGGAATATCGCTTAAAAATAAGGCAACACTTGCAGCATTTAAACTCATAACTTGCAAATCAATCTCGCTATCAGTAGAAAGTACCATTACTACAATCTGCGTAGGATAAGCATAGCCTTTTGGAAAAAGAGGTCTTAAACTTCTGTCAATAATCCTAGCTGTTAAGGTTTCATTATCTCCTGGCTTAGTTTCTCTTTTTATATAACCACCTGGAATTTTACCGGCTGAGTAAGCTTTTTCAATGTATTGAACGGTTAGGGGTAAAAAATCTTCATCAACTTGCTTTTCTTCCCTTGCTACAGCTGCTAAAACTACACTTTTACCCATTCTCATTAAGACCGAACCAGCTGCTTGTTTTGCAACCTTATCTACATCAAAAATTTCTAAATTTTGATTGATTTGAATGCTGTATTGTGTCATTTCATCTCCTTTTGAATACAAATTTTTTAAATTTTTAAACAAATTTAACATTTAACTTTCCTAAATATCATTTTCTTCCTCGCTAGTATTAAAATTATATTTTATACCACCAAGTGGGTAAAAATTAAATATAAAATACACCCCACTTTGATTTTTAGCACTAATTCCTGCACTGGTTAATTGTGGGTCTATTCTTTCTCTATAAACTAAGGAATAATTCCAACATTTTCTTTGATAAGTATAACCTGCCTCCCACATATTAGCCTTAGACCTTTGTACATCCATCCAAATTCCACCAAATAAAATATAATTTTTATTAAGTTCTATATTGGTATTTGTACCTATAAAACTATATTTGCCATACTCATCATTTTGATAAGCATGAGAAAAATTTAAGTTATACACAGGGTTAAATTCTAGTTGAAACTGCGTTACAACATAGTCAAAATGATTCGTTTCATAAGAATATGTTACCTCACTATTAAAACGAAAATTATCATTATAATAATAAGTTAATAAATTTGTCAAATCCTCAAATTTATTAATGGTAGTTAGGTAATTTACATGCAAACGATGCTTTATCTTTTTTTCTCCAAAATCATTGTAAAAATATTGATTTACATAGCCTTGTACATAGTCTCTTTCATCTTCATTTACTAAATAATCAGCTGTAATTAAGCCAGAAGTATTACCACGCCAACGATACTTTGTACCAAAATTTATAGTATGAAAAAAGCTAGGATAAGCACTTAATAAGTCAGTATAAAAATCTAGTTCGTGTGTATTTCTATAAAAATGTTCGTGTTTTTTATCGGGGTCATAAGTATAATTTACAAAAGAAGCATATAATTCTTCTGTAAAATTTATATGCAAATAATTATTAAATAAGGCTTGATGATAAGAAATAGGCAAAATAAAATTGGTTTGATTAGCATAACTTCCTTCTCTTCTATAATAATTATGAAAAAAGGCATCAAAAGAAAATAAAAATTTATTATTTATCCATTCATTATTAAATAAATCATCTATTAAGGTATTTGAAAAATGGTGATACTGCAAGGATGGATATTCTTGCATAGTGTATTTATTTGTCGTTGTTGAAGTATCTATATAATACCTCGCATAAAGGGCTAAAAAATCATTTTCATTTGCTAAAAAATAATTAAATTTTGAAGTTACCAAAGAGGTTAAATCCCTATAATCTCTATTTCCAAGCGTTAAATAATCAATATCGTTTAAATAAATTCCATCAAACCAAAGCCCTTCTTGAAAATTATCCCCCAAAAAATACTTAAAAACATTATCTCTTAGATATCTTAACTCTATACCAGAATGGGTTTGATATTTTAAATTTTCATCCTTAAAATAATCATTAAATTCCCTAAAAAGTCCTGCGTTAAACTCACCCATTCCATGCAAAGAATCAACAAAACGAAGGGTAGAATAAACCCCATACCCTCTATTTGTTCGAATTTGAGGGTCAAGTTCAAGGTCCCAGCTATCATACTCGGCTATATAAATAGGCTGTTCGTAATGAAAACCCTCATCAGTATTTAAAGAAAATTTTGGCACTAAAAGCCCACTTTGCCTATTAGTATCAGCACTAAATCCAAAATAAGGCAAATATAAAATAGGCACATCTTTAACATAAAGCCTAGCATTATATAAATGCACAAAATTACTTTCTCTATTTAAATATCCATCGCTAAATCTAAATTCCCAGTCAGGATTTTCTACATTACAGCTTGAAACAGAAGAAATTCTACTTTCAAATTTATCATTTGTTAAAGCACTTTCCTTGCTCTTAAACCATACTTCCATTTTATTATTTGCAAAGAAAAAATCCTCAAAATTTGCCTCATTTGTATCAAGCTTTAATTTAGCATATTTAGAATGAGAGCGTTCATTTTGTCCTCTTAAAATATTTACATCGCCAAATAATTCTACCTCGCTAGTTTTTTCATTATAAATTGCCTTTTTTGCAGTGATAAAATAAAAATCAGAAAAAATTACAACATCATCTTGTACTATTAAAAGCTCTCCTTCTTTAACAGCACTTAAGGCATAAATATCAACTTGTGCAGCTTCTAAAAAAACAAAGCTAGAGAAAAAAAAACAAATTTTACGCCACATCGATAACTATCGTTTTTGCTAAATAATCTTGCCAGGTTTTAAATAAATTGTTACTAAGTGCCCAGGCAAAACCTAACATAAAAAACATATCGCTAATTTGCCTAATGATTGCCCTTATTGCACTTTGAATTAAATTTGGTTTATCTAGTATTCTTTCATCAATAATCATAATCTTACAAACCATTTTTCCAAGGGTAGCCCCATATAAAAAGGTAAAAAAAGTTTGATAAAAAAAATTAAGCAAATAAACAGATAAGACAAATTGAGGGGTTACTGATAAAAATTGCACGGGGTCATCAGGAATTTGATAAAAATCACCCATAAAAACTAGTGCACATAAAATACCTACAATAAAACTATCTATAATATAAGCAATCACTCGTTTAGGAAAACTAGCAATTTTTAACTCTTCTCTTTCTAATTTATCATATAAATCTTCTCTCATTTAATAACCTGAAATCCTATATCTTTTCTAAATTGCTTACCCTTAAAATTCACATTATCGCATAATTTATAAGCTTTGTTGCGTGCATTTTTTATATTTTTACCCATACCCACACACACTAAAACCCTGCCACCATCAGCTACTAATTTATTATCTTCTAAACTAACACCAGCATAAGAGATATGAGTATTTGAAGGAATTTTTTTAATCTTTATCTTAGTCTTTGGCGAAGCCTTATAAGGATAATTTTTACTAGCACAAACAACACCAACAGCAAATTCCTTTTTAATCTTTGCTTGGGTATATTTTAATCTTTTATCAATACTAGCCATTATTAATTCTAATGGATTTTCAATCAAAGGCATTAAAACCTCGCATTCAGGGTCGCCAAAACGAACATTAAATTCCAGAACATAAGGCTTATTTTTAACAACCATAATCCCTACAAAAAGCACCCCACAAAACTCGCTACCTTCTTCTTTCATGCCGTGCAAGGTAGGAATAATAATATCTTTTTTAATCTTTCTAATCAAACTTTCATTTGCTAAAGAACTTGGGGCATAAGCACCCATTCCACCAGTATTTGGCCCCTTATCATTATCAAGTAATTTTTTATGGTCTTGTGCTACTGGTAAAAGCACAAAATCACTACCATCACAAATTGCAAAAACGCTTAATTCAAAGCCATCTAAGTATTCTTCAATAACTACAATTTTACCAGCATCGCCAAAGCTTTCACCACTTAGCATTTTTTCAGTAGTTTCAATGGCTTTTTTATGGCTTTTTTCGATAATCACGCCCTTACCTGCACAAAGTCCATTAGCCTTTATTACTATTGGAGGAGTTAAAGAATTTATAAATTGTTTCGCCTTTTCTAAATCATTTGTATTAAGAAATTTAGCCGTTTTAATATGATATTTTTTTAAAAAACTTTTCATAAAGCTTTTAGAACTTTCAAGCATGGCAGCGGCTTTTGAGGGACCAAAAATTTTAAGATTAAATTGTTCAAAAATATCAACTACGCCTCGTGCTAAAAAGTCCTCACTGCCTACTATACAAAGGTCATAGCCCTTTTCTTTTGCATAGGTGGCTAAAACAAAGGGGTCTTTTATGTTTAAATTTGTGCCAAGAACACTTGTAGCACCATTGCCAGGGGCAAAACAAAATTCTATATCTTCTTGAACGCGTTTTAATGCTAGGGCTATGGAATACTCTCTTGCACCACTGCCTAAAATCATAACTTTCATAATCTCTCCTCATAAAACCCAAACAGCCGCTGAAAAAAGATTGACCCCAAAAGTCAAAGGAAAACCGCTAGGCAATTTTTAAGGGCTGCAGCTTCTCGCCTTTTAAAGCTCAAGCGAAGTCACAGACACGGTAAACCGCACAATCGCAGTAAATAAAAATGTGTTGGATCACTTTATAGACGCGCACTGTTCAGGCAATGGAAATTATAACGATTTTTAGCTTAATTTAAACACTATCAAGGGCAAATTTTTAATAATTTTGCTCATTTTTTAAAAATTTTATACCCTTAATAATAATTTTAAATGTGAGAATTTTAAGTAAAAATAACTATAAAATTTTGTATCAAAGGATACAAAATTTTATCTTTGCTTATCTAAAAAACAAAGTAAGGATTGAACTACATAAAGTCGGTTAACAGCCTCGTCAAATATTTCTTTATTATGTTCTTCAAAAATCTCTTCACTTACCTCAAAACCCCTATAAGCTGGTAAGCAGTGCAAAAATAAGGCCTTATTATTTGCTAAATTCATAGCATCTTTATCTACGCAAAAACCTTCAAATTCTTTTAATTTTTGTTCTTTTTGTCCTTCTTCACCCATAGAAACCCAGGTATCAGTTATAATTACATCTTTTCCTTTTATAGCCTCATTTTTATCATTACTTATTTGAATTTTAGCCCCACTTTTTTTAGCCATATTTTTAGCAAATTCTAAAATTTCATCATTTATTTTATAATTAACAGGACTTGCAATGCTTATTTCAATGCCTAAGATTGATGCAGCTATTAGCCAAGAATTGCACATATTATTTGTATCACCTATAAAGGCTACTCGACCTGATTTTTTATATTCTTTCATGGTTAATAAATCACCTAGTACTTGAGTTGGATGATACAAATCGCTAAGTCCGTTAATCACAGGGGCTTTAGAAAAACTAGCAAATTCAAGTAAGGTAGAATGAGAATTTACTCTAAGCATTACAAAATCAGTCATAGAACCAATAACTCTAGCTGTATCTTTTATGGGTTCGCCCCTGCTTAATTGAATATCCTTTGAACTTAAAAACAAGGCCTTTCCACCAAGTTTACTAATGCCAAGTTCAAAGGCTATTCTAGTACGGGTTGAATTTTTTTCAAAAATCATAGCTAAATTTTTATTTTTTAAATGCTTTTTTGGGTGTTTTTTAAGCTTTGATGCCTTATTTACAAGGGCTATAATCTCATCTTGATTATAATCTCTTAAAGTTAGAAAATGTCTCATTTTTATCCTTATAAAGTGTTTTTAAGAAGTCTTGCTACTTCTTTTGCATGATAAGTAATTATTAATTTTGCACCAGCCCTTTTAAAGCTAAGTAAAATTTCAAACATGACCTTTTCATAATCAATAACTCCAAGCTTTTGCCCTGCTTTTAAAAGTGCGTATTCTCCACTTACATTATAAACACAAATTGGTAATTTTGAATGCTTAGCTAAATCTTTTACAATGTCTAAATAGGCAAGGGCTGGTTTTACCATTAAAATATCAGCCCCCTGCTTTTCATCTTCAAGGCTTTCAAGCAAAGCCTCTTTGCCATTTGCACTATCCATTTGATAGCTTTTTCTATCTTCATACGCAGGAGTTGAATCAGCCACATCTCTAAAAGGGCCATAAAAACTAGACGCAAATTTCGTAGAATACGCCATTAAAGGTAAATTTTCATAACCCTTTTTATCAAGCCCCTTTCTTAGATATTCAATTATCCCATCCATCATTCCACTAGGTGCTATCATATCAGCCCCTGCATTTGCGTGAACTAAGGCTTGTTTAAGTGAAATTTTTAAGGTAGCATCATTATCAACGCTTTTATTTTTTAAATCTATAATCCCACAATGCCCATGGTCTGTATATTCACAAAAACATAAATCAGTAATAACAAATAAGCTTGGAAAATTTTGCTTAATAGCAATTATACTTCTAGCAATTAGCGAATTTTCATCAAGGGCCTCGCTTCCACAACTATCTTTTAAACTGCTATCAATCACCCCAAATAACATAATAGCCTTAATATTTAAATCAACAAGTTCTTTACATTCTCTTAAAATTTCATCTATACTCATTTGAAAGACACCAGGCATTGAGCTAATCTCGCGTTTAATATTTGTCCCATCTACTACAAAAAGTGGATAAATCAAATCTTCAACCTGCAACGAATTTTCGCGTACCATAGCCCTTAAATTTTCATTTATTCTAAGTCTTCTGAATCGTTTAAACATTGTTAATCCTTTGTTTTAAAAAATAGGAAAAATTTTAGCATAAAAATTTATTAAAAAAACTTAACTCGTTTAAAATTGTGTACTTATTTTTGCTAAAATTGCAAGATTATTTTTAAAAACAAGGAAAAGTAGTATATGGATATAAAAATTTCAGAGGTAGCAAAATTGCCTACTAGTTTTGGAGAGTTTAAAATTCAAGCCTTTAAGGAAAAGGAAAAGGAACATTTATGTATTTTTAAAGGAGAAATTAAGGATATTTTAAATTTAAGAATTCACTCAGAATGCCTGACTGGCGATACTTTGAATAGTTTAAAATGCGATTGTGGAGAACAGCTTAAATTTGCATTAAAATATATTGAAGAATATGGAGGAATGGTTATTTATCTAAGGCAAGAAGGACGCAATATAGGACTTTTCAATAAGGTAAATGCTTATGCCCTACAAGATAAGGGTTGTAATACCATAGAGGCAAATTTAAAGCTAGGATTTAAGGCAGACGAAAGGACTTACGAGGCAGTTGAGTTTATTTTAAATCATTATCAAATTTCAAAGATAAATTTATTAACTAATAATCCTTTAAAAATTCAAAGTTTCAAAGGCATAGAAGTAGTACAAAGAGTGCCTGTTTTGACTAAACCTACGGAATTTAACGAGGATTATTTAAAGATAAAAAAAGAACAAATGGGACATTTGCTTGGAAAGTGAATTTAGCGAATTTAGCTTTTTAGACGATAATTTTTTTCAAAAAATTAAGCTTTACAAAGATTTACTTAATGAATTTAACGCTGTGCATAATCTAACAAATTTTAAGGATATTAATAAAGAAGTTAAAGATAGTATTAGAGTGCTTAAATTTAAGGATTTAAACTGGGCTAAAAATATCATAGATATAGGAAGTGGTGCGGGTTTTCCTGCTGTTTTTTTAGCCTTAATCTTAAAGGCTAATTTTTATCTTTTTGAACCAAATGCAAAAAAAGTGTCCTTTTTGTACAATATAAAAATAAAATGTGATATTAAAAATATACATATTATAAAAGAAAAAATTCAAGATTATAAAGCCCCATTTATAGCCGATATTATCACTTCTAGGGCCTTGATGAGTGTTGACAATTTAATTAAAATTTCTAAGAATTTTTTTAATGAAAAATCACTTTTTGTGCTATATAAGGGTAGCAATTTAGAAAAAGAATTAAGTAATTTTAAAGAATATGAAATCATTGAAAATGGTTTAAGAAAATATTGCTTTTTACAAATTTAAGCACCTTATAAATACCTAAATTTAGGCATTTAAACCAAAAAAGTAAATTTTTGATAATTTTTTTTTAAATATTATTAAAATTTTATGCAAATAAGGTTAAAATAGCAAAGTTAGTGATAAAGCAAAAGGTTTGAAGGACGCAAAATGCATGGTAAGATAGCCATTTATATGGATTCTACAGGACGTGGAACGGTTGTAAATTCAGCGAAGATGTTTTTTGAGTTTAACCGCCAAACTTGGAGCGATAAAAGAAGTATGCCAAGTGCTGGAATGTTTGTTGAATTTCGCCCTGATGGCAAGAATATCACAGGCATTCGCCCTTCTAAATTTCAAGACTTTAAAGAAGGTGAGTTTATAGTAGAAAATGATTTTTGGCGTACTGATAGTGATGATGAGCTTGAAGACTTGCAAAGTTCAAGAAGAAGTGCTTATATAACCGAACTTTACCGAAAAACTGACTTTGATACGGTGGAAAAAATCCCCCTTTCTTTTACCATTCCTCAAGCCATTCAAAAGTATTTTGCAAATGAAATTTTATCCGTTGAAGCCCTTAAAGTAAATGTCCAAGATGAAAAAGAAATTCCTTGTATTTTGGATTATTTAATCTTAAAAAGATTTGTAAATAAGGCACTTGATACACTTATTTTTATGGATAATTCAACTGACCAAACCCAGTTTAACTCCCTAAAAAGCATAGTTATGCATCTTGAAAATTCATATAATGATATGCGTGATAAGGGTAAAATTTTTAATATAACAAAGATTTTTAACGATACTTTTTTATCCTTACAATGCCATTATCAAGCTTTGGTTGCTACCATTGATACTAGGCAAAATCGCCTAACTTCACTTGAAAACCAAATTCGCACCATTCAACTTGAAATGAATTTAAGCAGGAGTAGAAACCCAGACCCTGAAAGAATGAAAGCTAGAGAAGAAAGGCTTGAGAAATTTCAAAAAGAGGCAAATTATTATAAGACTACTTTAAAAAGATTAGAGGCCATTAAGGATGATTTTTATAAGAAAAATTTTACTATCTTTGAAAATGCTTTCCGTTTATCAAGGGAAAAACTTTTTTCTAAGATAGTAACTGGCTTAAATTTGTGTGCTACTATTATAGATGTAAAAATTTGGCATATATCACTTAAATCAACAGGGGTAAAAAATTCATATTTTACAAGAAGTAATATAGAAAATTCCTTTTGTTCTTTGTCCTTTGCTGAACATTATTTAAGCAGACTTAATAAAACTGCCTTAAATCCCTTTGACCAAAAATTGTTAGTTTATATAGAAAAAATCACCAAAGAACAAAGAAAAAATTTCTTAGTGGTTACTTCTGATTTAGAGCTTTTATGTCGCATAAAATGTGAAATTTTTGCTATAAATCCTTATTATTTAGTAAAATATGCTCCAAAAAAGGTAAATTATCAATCCTTAATGCGTAGTAATATCTTTGATATTGTGTATATAGATGAAAAGCATGTTTGGGAAAGTGTGGCTGATATTATCTTGCAAGGAAAGCAATTTGACAGAAGTGGAAAGACTAAATTTAAGTTAATTTAAAAATAAGCCAAGAATAAATTAAACTTAGAAATAAATTTTACAAAGTACAAAGTCAAAATAAAACTATAAAAGGCTTTTATTTTTTCTTGTTAAAAAAATATTTTCACAATAGCTTAAAAAACTACTCTCACTAGCCTTAAAAACTGGTTTTTAACAAAATTCTTTTAGGCTTTTTTTATCTGTATTTTTAACTATGCTAGTTATTAAAACAACTAGATATTTTATATAATTTTCACCTGCGTTAAAAAAAATGTTTATTTTTTTTTGTGATACTATTACATTATTTTTTTAATATTACAAGGATTATTAATGAAAAATATTTTAATTCTTTTTGAAATTATTAAATTAGCACCTTTAATTTTAAAATTTCAAAAACATAAAGAATTTAGGCTTTTAATAGCAAATAGCGAACAACAAAAAAAATTATCTAATCAAAGTTTAAAATTTTTTAGTATAAAGGCTGATATTAACCTAGATATTATGACAGATAATCAACAATTATGTGATTTACAAGCCAATCTTTTAACTAAATTAAATAAAATTTTTAAAACACAAAATAGATGCCACTATAGTACAAGGCAATACTATGAGTGCTTTTTGTGGGGCTTTGGCAAGTTTTTATAATAAAGTTCCTATTTTTCATGTAGAAGCTGGATTAAGGTCTTATGATATTTGAACCATTCCCAAAAGAAGCTATAAGGGTTATGATTTCTAAAATTGCAAATTTGCATTTTGCCCCTACAAAAATAGTAGCAAATGCCTTAAAAAAGAAGGTGTAAATGATTCTTTAATACACATAACAGGCAATACTTCAATAGATGCTTTATTTGCTATTAAGTTAAATGAAAATGAATTGTTAAATGATATTTCAAAACTTAGCGATAAATTTAATAAAAATAATTTTAAAAGCAAATCAGTTTTAATTACCATACACAGAAGAGAAAATCATGAGAAAAGACTGCAATATATTTTAAAGGCTATAATTAAACTAGCTAAAATTTTTAAAACACACCAATTTATAATACCCCTACACCAAAATCCAAATGTAAAAAAAGTACTTATTGAAACACTTGATAAATTTTCAAATATTGTTTTAATCCCTGCTTTAAATTATCCAAATTTAGTTTATGTTATGAAATATGCAAAGCTTATTATAACTGATAATGGAGACATACAAGAAGAAGGCACAAGCTTTAAAGTGCCTATTTTGGTAGCTAGGTACACAACTGAAAGAATGGAAGGGATTAAAATGAAATGTGCAAAATTAGTAGGGGCTGATGAAAAAAATATATTTAAAGAAGCTAGTAAAATTTTAAAACAAAATAAAAAAGCTACTCGCGTTAGCGTAAAAAATCCCTATGAAGACGGCAAGGCAAGTAAAAAGATAATAAAATATATAAGGGAGTTTTTTAAAAATGAAAGATTTAATTAATGTAGTTTTACCAACATATAATAGCAAAAATATATAAGAAGTGCTATTGATAGTATTTTAAATAAAAGTTATAATAATTTTAAACTCACATAATTGTAAATGATTGTTCTACTGATAACACACAGAAATTATACAAGAATATGCAAACAAGGATAAAAGAATTCATATAATCAATAATGAAATTAATCAAAAATTACCGAAGTCTTTAAATATAGGTTTTGAATATGCCTTAAATAATAATGGGATGGGGGGTATTTAACTTGGACTAGTGACGATAATATATTTAGGGAAAATGCGTTTGAAAGAATGATTAATTTTTAAATGAGAATAAACATATTGATTTAGTATATTGTGACCATACAATAAGATTAATACACAAAGATATTATTGTAAAGGAATTTGAAGTAGCTGTATGTGACACAATGGTAGATTTTATAGAAAAATCTCGTATGACTTATTTTTTATATAGAAGTGAAGCTACAAAGCAAGTAGGAAAATACAATGAAAATTTATTTTTAGCCGAAGATTATGAATATTTTTTACGATTTGCTTTGTATAATGAAAATTTAGGATTTTTACACGAAAATTTATATATCTATAAAAGACATGATAATAATTTATCTAATACAAAAAAAGACAAGCCAGAAAGGCAAGTTGGAGAGTAAAAAATAACATATTTCCCTTATATTTTAAAAAATATCCAAATTTATATGAAAAATTAAACATAAAAACAAAATTAATACTTTGAATTAAATTTATTATTTGAAAAAGCAAAAAAAGTGTGCCTACAATACAACTTTATAGAATGCTTAAAAAGCTTATATATGGTCAAAGCAAGAAAGATATATTAAATGTATGTGTAAATTAAATTTTTTCTTAACACTTAGGACTTTGTTTTCTAAAAAAATTGGAAAAATCGTATAGATTAAATTTTTAGTAGTTTTTACTTTTCATTTTATAATTTTAAGCTTTTAAGCTTTTTATTTTAATAATAATGCCTTTTTAATCAAAGGCATTGTCAATTATTTGACATAAAGAGTGTATTATTAAAATATGCATTTCTTGAATTCTAGCTGTATCATCGCTAGAGACTACTAAATTTATATCGCATTTTTCATTCATAAACCCTCCACCTTTACCACTAAGACCAAGGCATAAAAGCCCTATTTTCTTTGCCTCATCAAGTGCATTTAAGACATTTGGGCTTTTCCCACTTGTTGAGATTCCTATTAAAACATCGCCCTTTTTTGCCAGTGCTAAAACCTGTCTTGAAAATACAAACTCATAGCCATAATCATTGCCTATAGCAGTAAGGGCTGAAGTATCCGTGCTTAAAGAGATTGCACTTAGTGCCATTCTTTCTTTTTTATAGCGTCCACTTAATTCTGCTGCAAAGTGCTGGGCATCGGCTGCACTTCCTCCATTTCCACAAATTAAAATCTTACCACCCATTTTTAAGGTCTCTACTAAAAGCCCACCAGCCCTTGAAATTTCGCCACTTAAAAGCTTAGTATTATTTAAAGTTTCAAGGTGTTTTTCAAATTCATTTTCTACTATTTTTATCATTTTATACCCCTTATTTTTTCTATGATTTTACTAGTACTAAATCCTTCTTCAAAATCCATTAACTCAACCCTTTCAACCAAATCAGTCCCAACTACTTCCTTATTTTTATAATCACTCCCCTTAACTAAAATATCAGGTCTTAAAGCCTTGATAAGTTCATAAGGCGTATCTTCATCAAAGATAACTACAAAGTCTACAAAGGATAAACAAGCCAATAAACAAGCCCTTTCAAATTCTGAATTTATAGGTCTTTCTTCGCCTTTTAATCTTTTGATACTTGAGTCTGAATTTAAGCCTACTATAAGCATAGAACCTAATTTTTTAGCCTTTTGCAAATATTTTATATGTCCAAAATGCAAAATATCAAAACAACCATTTGTAAAAACTACCTTTTTATGATTATTTTTTAAAATTTTTATAAGCTCATCTTTGCTTTTAATCTTACTTTCAAAGCCATCTTTATCGTGATTTTGCATATCTTCAAAGCTAACGCTAACACTTCCTATTTTACTAACCACAACAGCTGCTGCTTTGTTTGCTACTTCACAAGCTGTTATTATAGGAACATCTAAGGCTAGGCAAAAGGCTAAAACTGCTATTACGCTATCACCTGCCCCTGTTACATCAAAAACCTCTCTTGCCTTAGCTGGTACTATGCTTAAATGCTCATCATAAACGGCAATCCCTGCTTCTGAAAGCGTTATTATGGCGTATTTTAGATTAAATTCATCCTTTAATCTTATAAGTGCAAATTCAAGATTTCTATCATCTAAATTTTCCATTTTCAAAGCTTGTAAGGCTTCTTTTTTATTAGGCGTTAAAAGCGTAGCTCCTTTATATTTTGTATAATCACTGCCCTTTGGATCTATTAAAACAGGAATTTTTAAAGCCCTTGCCTTTTCAATCACAAAGGCACAAAATTCACGCGTTAAAACGCCCTTTGCATAATCGCTTAAAATGATAGCATCAAAATCACTTGCTATTTTATCAAATTCAAGCATTAATTCATCTATTACCAAAATATCATCACAATCTTCTTCATCAAGCCTTAAAACTTGTTGATTATGTGCTACAATTCGGTTTTTAAGGGGGGTCTTTCTTCCCTTTTGAGTTATAAATTTTGCCTTTAAATTTGCCTTTAAAAAATCCCCGCTCTCATCATCTCCAACCACGCCAAGCCCAAAAACATCAGCCCCAAGTGCCTTTAAATTTGCATAAACATTAGCCGCCCCACCTGGTCTTTTATCTTCATTTAAAGATTTTGCCACTATAACAGGTGCTTCAGGGCTAATCCTAGAACACTCACACCATATATAATTATCCACCATAAAATCGCCCATTACTAAAATTTTAGGGCTTTTTGAGGCTAAAAGTTTAAGCATTTTTTAGTTCCTCTTCATATATTCTTTTAATCTCATCTAAATAATCTTTAATTCCTTCTTCTAAGCTAAATTCACTCTCATAAGCAAAACTTTTATCAAGCTGGGCCTGGGTGTGAAATTGATAAGCGTTAATATATGGATTTTTAATATATTCACAAGTTAAATTTGTATTTAATTCTTTTTGTAAAATGTCTAGTACGTCTTGAAAACTTCTTGCCTTACCACTTCCTACATTATAAACCCCACACTCTGCTTCAAGTGCCTTTAAATTTGCACTCACAACATCTTTAATATAAACAAAATCTCTAAAAATTTTATCACTTCCTTTAAAAAGCTTAGGATTATCGCCCTTTAAAAGTTGTAAGCCAAGTTGCAAAATCATAGACGCAGTTTTTCCTTTAAAATACTCACCATTCCCATAAACATTAAAATAGCGAAGTCCTACTATATGGGCTTTTTTGTAATATTTTTTAGCCATATTATCCATCATTAATTTTGAAAAAGCATAGGGATTTTTAGGATTTTCTTTTCCTACTTGTTGAGGGCTTGGCAAATTTCCATAAACAGAGGCTGAGCTTGCATAGATTAATTTTGCATTAAGCTTTATGCTAAGTTTTATAAATTCTTCAAAGCTATTTAAATTCGTGCTTAAAACTTGATTTTGATTGTAAGCAGTTGTATCTGAAATAGCAGCTTGATGAAAGATAATATTGGGCTTAAAATCACTTATTTTTTTAAATGTTTCTTTGTCATTTATATCGCCTATAAAAAGTCTCCCCTTATAATTTAGCAAATTTTTAAAATGCCCTAAACATTCTAAATTTCCATTGTCTAAATAGCTTTGCCCTCTCATTTTATCTATAACTAAAATTTCATGTTTTTCTTGCAAACAAAGGGCTAAATTTGAACCTATAAACCCTGCCCCACCTGTGATTACTATCTTCATACTAAACCTTTCTTAAAATAATCTAAACACTCATTTAAATTTTTAAAAATCTTAAAATAATCAAATTTTTCTTTAAAATTCTCATTTATAAGAAATAAATTTTTAATCCCTGCCCTTTGCCCTGCTTGCATATCGCTTAACTTATCGCCTAATAAAAAAGAAGTGCTCACATTTATGTTAAAATCTTTAAGTGCTTGTTTAATCATACCAGGGGCAGGTTTTCTACACTCACAATTTTCACTTTCTAAGTGAGGACAATGATAAAATTTACTAATCTTAATGCCTTTTTTTTCAAATTCTAAACGCATAAATTCATGTAAAATAACTAAATCTTTTTCACTATAATACTTTCTATTTATGCCTGATTGATTCGTAACTACTATTATAATATAATTTTGTAACTTAAAATACTTGCAAAGTTCAAAAATTCCTTGACAAAATTGCACTTCTTCAATTTTATATAAATAATGCTTGTCAACATTGATAATGCCGTCTCTATCTAAAAATAAAGCCTTGTCTTTCATAAGATATATTATAATATAAGTTTATAAAATTTAAGCATTTTTCATTAAATAATAAAGAAAGATTAAGAATAATTAATTACAATTTTTTAGAATTAAATTCTCAAAAGGAGTATAAAATGAAAAAATTGATAGTTATGTCAATGGCAGCATGTATTGGGATATCAGCTTTTGCGGCGGATGGGGCTACACTTTATAAAAAATGTGCAGTTTGTCACGGACCTAAAGCTGATAAGGTATATTTAAAAAAGGTTCCAGCTCTTAAAGATTCAACAGCTGAACAAAGACTTGGATATATGAAAGAATACGCAGCAGGTACTAGAAATGCCTATGGTCAAGGTAAAATTATGACTCAAAATATTAAAGGTTTAACAGAAGAAGATTTTGAGGCTATTGAAGCATATATTGATAGCTTATAGTTTTATAAAGTTGCTTTAATAATATTTTATACTTTTAAAACATATTTTAAATTCAAAAATTAATATATTTTTTTATAATTAATAAAAATTATTTAAGAATAACTAATTATAATAACTTGATTTTATCAAAAGGAGTATAAAATGAAAAAATTGCTAGTTATGTCAATGGCAGCATGTATTGGGATATCAGCTTTTGCAGCGGATGGGGCTACACTTTATAAAAAATGTGCAGTTTGTCACGGACCTAAAGCTGATAAGGTTTATCTTGGAAAGGTTCCAGCCCTTAAAACATTATCACAAGATGAAAGACTTAAATATATGAGTGAGTATAAGGCTGGTACTAGAAATGCCTATGGTCAAGGCAATATCATGAAAATCAATGTTAAGGACTTAACAGAAGAAGATTTTAAAGCAATTGATGCTTATATTGATAGCTTATAAAAATTTCCCCTTTTTTAAAGGGGATTCTAAACTACTTTGAATTTATTTTTCACACTAAATTTTTAAAGAACTTTCTTAAATTTCGCCTTTTTAAGCTTATTTTTATGGGGGGGGGTATCATACCTTTTTAAGATTTTAAAAAGGAAAAAAATGCAAGATGATTTTTATGAATTAAGCTTTGAAAATAGTATAAAATATAAAATGTATCTACCCTTTAAAGATAGCGATTATATACAAAAAACGATTTTTCACACTAAAGCCCCTTATGAAATAGAAATGCTAAAAGATATGATAACTCGTATAAAACCAAATTCAAATATCTTAGATATAGGAATGAATATAGCAAATCATAGCTTATTTTTAGCAGCTCATAATTTTAAAATTTTTGCCTTTGAGGCGAATAAAAAAATGATTGACATAGCTAGAAAAAGTATAGAAATAAATGGCTTTGAAGATAGAATTTTTATCTATGAAATGGGGGTGAGCGACAAGGAAGAAAGGGCGTACTATAAAAAAGAAAATCCATATAATTTTGGTGGAATGTCCTTAACCTTGCTTAATGAAGAAGAAACAAAGGATGATTACATACAATGTAAAAGCATAGATAGCCTAAATATACAAGATGAAATTTCTTTGATAAAGCTTGATATTGAAGGTATGGAAGATAAAGCTTTAAGGGGTTTAAAAGCATTGATTTTAAAAAATCGCCCCTTGATATATGTGGAGGCAAATTATGTTGGTGATTTGATAAAGGTTGATAGAATTTTATCAAGTTTTAATTATATTCATATGGATATTTTTGGAAGTTCTCCTACACATTTATATTATCCCATAGAAAAACTCTCTCAAAATGAGTTATTTAAAAATATATCCTATAAACAAGCTTTAACAAGGCTTGATTATACACATTATAAACAAAATAATTTTATACATAATAACTTGCAAAATATTTTAAATTTAGATAGAAAACTAGAAAAAGAAATCTTAGATATAAAAAAAGAATTTTTAAAGTTATTAAACAAAGACAAAGAAATAAAAGAACTTAAAAATACTATTGCAAGACATAAAAAAATGCTTTGTTTTCGCTGGGGCAAGTCGCTTTTAAGTGCTATTAAGAATCCTTTTAAATTTATTATTTTGCCTTTTATTTTAATCAATGATTATAAGAAATTTAAAAGAGATTTAAAAAAAGATTAATCCCTTTTTTTCCTTTTTAATGCCTCTTCTTTGCGTTTTTGCAAGTTATAAGCATCATTAAGGGCTTCTACACTATCATCAAGGGTTGTAAATTTATAATCATCATCAAACTGCTTTCCACGAATTCCCCATAATAAAGCCGTTAAAATAATGAAAAAACCCACTATTGACACGGCTATCATCATCATAATTACACCATTCATTCTTTTATCCTTAAAGCGTTTAAAACCACTATTATACTACTAAAGGACATAGATAAGGCAGCAATTAGTGGATTAATAAGACCTAAAAAGGCAAGTGGTATGGTCAAGATATTATAAAATATGGAAAATATCAAATTTTGCTTAATGATTTTAAAGGTATTTTTAGATAATTTTAAGGCAGTTTTTAAGGAATTTAAATCATTTTTTAAAAGTAAAATATCACTTCCTTCAATGGCTAAATCACTTCCTTGACTTAATGTTATAGAAACTGCTGCAAAATTTAGTGCTAAGGCGTCATTTACCCCATCTCCCACAAATAAAATTTTATGATTTTTACTTTCTTTTTCTAGCTCATTAAGCTTAGTTTGAGGCAGACAATTAGCCTTAAATTTAGCAATATTCAAAGCCTTTGCCACCTTTGAAACTGCTTTTTCATTATCTCCACTTAAAATCATAGTCTTAATTTTTTCTTCTCTTAAATACTTACTTAATTCTATCGCACCACTTCTTAACTCATTTTCAAATTCAAAAAAAGCCTTAACTTCGCCATTTATCGCTAAGATAAAATGCGAATTTTCAAAGTCCTTTATATGTATATTATTTTCCTTTAAAAACAATGAATTTCCACCTATAAACTCATTTTGCCCTAATCTTGCCTTTAAACCCTTAGCTTGTATATTAAAAAGTTTTTTAAAATTTAAATTTTCACCCATCTCTCCCCTATCTTTTAAAAATCTTGCAATACTTGCAGAAATAGGATGAGAAGAGAGTTTTACAAAATTATAAAGTTCATTTAAATTTAAGCCTTTGTCTATAAAAAAATTGCAAATTTTAAGCTCACTTTTGGTTAAAACCCCTGTTTTGTCAAAAACTGCCATATTGCATTTGCTTAATTTTTCAATAACTTCTGGGCTTTTAAATAAGATATGCTTTTTTAAGGCCTTGCCAAGTGCTACTAAATTACTCACAGGCGTTGCAAGGGCTAAGGCACAAGGACAAGCAATTATCAAAACAGAAATGGCATTGACAAGCGAAATTTCCACGCTTTTATTATTTATAAAATACCAAAAACAAAAGCATAAAAAGGCTATACTTAAAATCGAGCGTGAAAAATAAGCACTTATCTTTGATACAAGGCTTTGAATATGCGTTTTTTTAGAACTTGAAAATTCTAATAATTTTATGATTTGGCTAAGTTTAGAATCTTCATATTTTTTTAAGGCCTCATATTCCACGCTTCCATCAATGACGATACAAGCTGAATTTATTAAATTCCCACTTTGTACCAAAAGGGGTTCGTTTTCTCCATTTAAAGAACTAGTATCAATACTAGCTTGACCACTTAAAACCTTGCCATCTATTAAAATTTTATCCCCACTTCTAAGTAAAATTCTATCCTTAATAGCTACTTCTTTAACAGGTTTTAAAACAAAATCACGTCCATTATAAACTAAAATTTCATTTTGTAAAAAGTCATTTAAGCCATCAACTGCATCAAAGGCCCTTTTTTTGCTAAATACTTCTAAATATTTTCCTATAAAAACAAAGCAAATTATCATAGCCACAGAGTCAAAATACACCTCGCCAACCCTTGTAAACATAGCAACTAAAGAATAAACATAAGCAAGACTTGCCCCACTAATTACTAGGGTATCCATATTTAAGCTTTTATTTTTAAGGGCTTTTAGGGCACTTTTATAAAAATTTGACCCCGTATAAAAAAGAACGGGGGTAGCCAAAATAAATTCAGCAAAATTTAAAATATCCTTAATCTCATCATCCATTCCACTAAAAAAACCTGCATATTTTGCAACAGCTATCCACATTACATTCATAACGCAAGCTATGCCGACCACTAATTTTGCATAAAATTCGCGTTTTAAAATAGTAGCCTTATTATCAACTTTTAACGGGTCATACGCACTAGCCTTATAACCTATGCTTTCAATTAAGCTTAAAATTTTAACTAAGCTTATTAAACTTTCATCAAAAACAATCCTTGCTTTATGCGTTAAATTATTAATATCTAGTTCTAAAATTCCATCTTGTTTTATAAGAATTTTTTCATTTAACCACACACAGGCCGCACATTCAATGCCATGTATCATTAAATAAATTTCACTAAAACCATCCTTAGTTTTTCGTATAAAATCATCATAATTTTTTATATTAGTACTTAAATTTACGGGATTTAAGGTAATGCTTCCTAATTTTTCATAAAATTCATCAAGTTTATTTTCATATAAAAGCTCATAAACCTTCTCACAACCCGTGCAACAAAAGTATTTATCATTAGCCCTTATCATTTGACTTTCATTAAAATCTAATCTACAATGCGTACATTTCATATTTTCACTTTAAAATTTTTTCCTAATTATAATTAAAATTTGACAAAAAAATATTTTTTTTCTAAAATCACATTCTTAAAACTGCAAAAATACTTAACAAGCTTACGAGGATTTATGGAAAAAAAACGATACCAAAGAACCCACATTCCAGTGGATGGATACAAGATAGAGGATTTAAAATTACTTGATTTAGAAAAATTAGTAGCAATTGCAAATGAATGTGAGATAGAAAATCCTAGCGAATTTCTAAGACAAGAACTTATGTTTGAAATTTTAAAGGCACAAACTAAAAAGGGTGGCTTTATATTATTTACAGGAATTTTAGAAATATGTCCTGAGGGCTATGGCTTTTTAAGAGGAATGGATAATTATCTAAGCGATAGCGTAAATGATGCCTATGTTTCAAATTCTCAAATTCGCAAATTCGCATTAAGAGTTGGGGATGTAGTAACCGGGCAAGTTAGAGAACCAAACGAGGCTGAGAAGTATTATGCCCTACTTCAAATAGAAGCTATTAACTATGTACCATTACAAGAAGCTAGAAAAAGACCCTTATTTGATAATCTAACCCCTATTTTTCCTACTGAAAAAATTAAACTTGAATATGATGCTATGAAGTTAACTGGTAGGGTGCTTGATTTATTTACTCCTATTGGAAAAGGACAAAGAGGCTTGATTGTAGCGCCTCCTAGAACGGGTAAAACTGAACTTATGAAAGAATTAGCCTCTGCCATTGCTAAAAATCACCCCGAAATGCACTTAATAGTACTTTTAATCGATGAAAGGCCAGAAGAAGTTACTGATATGCAAAGAAGTGTTAGAGGAGAGGTTTTTAGTTCTACCTTTGATTTACCAGCTTACAATCATGTAAGGGTAGCTGAACTTATCATAGAAAAGGCTAAAAGAATGGTAGAAATGGGCAAGGATGTAATCATACTGCTTGATAGTATTACTAGACTTGCTAGGGCTTATAATACAGCTACGCCAAGTTCTGGTAAGGTATTAAGTGGAGGCGTTGATGCAAATGCCTTACATAAGCCAAAACGTTTTTTTGGGGCTGCTAGAAATATAGAAAATGGAGGTAGTCTTACTATAATCGCCACTGCCTTGATTGATACTGGTTCAAGAATGGATGATGTGATATTCGAGGAATTTAAAGGCACTGGAAATAGTGAGATTATACTTGATAGAAATATCTCAGATAGAAGAATTTATCCTGCTATAAATATTATAAAATCGGGCACTAGAAAAGAAGAATTATTACAAGAACCAAGTAAATTACAAAAAATTTGGGCGATTCGTTCTGCAGTTTCTACTATGGATGATGTTGAGGCCTTGAAATTTTTATATTCTAAGATGCTTAAAACAAAAGATAATGCTGAACTTTTATCTATAATGAATGAGTAAAAATGTTTCAAGCCCTAGCCTTAAAATATAGACCTAAGACCTTTGACGAGCTTGTCGGCCAAAAAACCATTAGTATAAGTTTAAAATATGCCCTAAATTCGCAAAAATTAGCACATGCTTATTTATTTTCAGGGCTTAGAGGAAGTGGGAAGACATCTAGTGCTAGAATTTTTTCAAGGGCCTTAGTTTGTGAAAAGGGACCTAGTGCTACTCCTTGTGGAGAATGTAAGCAATGCCTTGCAGCCCTTGAAAATAAGCATATTGATATTATAGAAATGGATGCAGCAAGTAATAGAGGGCTTGAAGATATTCAAAGCCTTATAGAACAAACAAAGTATGCTCCGTCTATGGCAAGATTTAAAATTTTTATCATAGATGAAGTGCATATGCTAACAACTCAAGCAGCAAATGCTCTTTTAAAAACCCTTGAAGAACCCCCTGCTTATGTTAAATTTATACTTGCTACAACTGACCCCTTAAAACTACCAGCGACCGTTCTTTCACGCACTCAACATTTTCGTTTTAAACAAATTTCGCTTAATGAAATTTTAAGTCATTTAAAAAATATTTTAGAAAAAGAAAATGTGGAATTTGAAGAAGAGGCCTTAAAATTTATAGCTAGAAGTGCAAATGGTTCTTTAAGAGATACCCTAACCTTGCTAGACCAAGCAATTATTTATTGTGAAAATAAATTAAGCACAGCTAAAATTACGCAAATGTTAGGCTTTTTAGACCCACAAAGTATAAAAGAGTTTTATCAAGCCATTTTGCAAAGGGATAAAGAAAAGATTTTTACTTATTTAAAAGACTTGCAAGATTACGAGGCAGGTAGCGTTATAGATGAAATGATTTTTTATTTAAAAGAGAAATTTTTTGAACAAAGCCCTGAATTTAGCACCCTTATGTATGAGAGATTTTTTAGAATTTTATCTAGGGCAAAGACTATGATTAGCAATGATGATGGCTTTACCTTGTGTGTAATGGCTTTTATGATGATGGAAGCAAGCAATTTAAAGGAAATTGACGCCCAAATTACTAAGATACAAAACGCCCCTATTCAAATTTTAAGTCAAAATATACAAAATCCAAGTTCTACTAAAAATACTAGTTCTGCTAAAAACGCTTATGATAGGTTGCTTGAGTTAATTTATGATAGGGACTTTGACCTTGGGGATTGCTTTAAGAAAAATACACATTTTTTAAGCTTTGAAAATAATATTTTAAACATTAGTTCAAGTGCAGAAAATGAAGATAGGAATCTTCTAAATAAAGGCTTTAAAAGGATAGTTCAATTATTTCAAAAAGAATTTGGACCAAATGCAAAAATTGAAGTAAAAAAGGCTATAAACATAGATGAAAGCAAACTTCAAAGCATAACGCAAAATAACATAAAACAAGATAATAAAGCCCATTTTGAATCACTTATTAAGGATGCTAAGAAATTTAATAAAGAAGATGATTTAAAAGAAACATTGACAAAATATTTTGGGGAGCCAAAAATTGAAAGTTAAAAGCGAATTTAAATTATGAGTATGGGAGAAATTTTAGTCATAATAGTTATTGGAATTTTAATATTAGGACCTGAAAAACTCCCTGAAACTATAATACAATTAGCTAAAATTTGGAAGGCCTTAAAACGCAATGTAGATGAGGCAAAATCTAGCATTGAAAAAGAAATTCGCATTAATGAGCTTAAAGAAGAAACTAGAAAATTCCAAGATGAATTTTCTCAAGCTAACGAAAATATAAGAAAAAAACTTAGCTTTGAAGAATTTGATGATTTAAAAAGGGATATTGCAAATAATGTTAAGGTGGATTTAACCTTTGATAGTAGAAAAGAAAGCAATAATATAGATGAAGTTAAGCCCCTTGATAAGTTAGAAAATGAAAATTTAAAAGATGAAAAATTAGCTAGTTTAAATGATGAAGTAAAGAAAGATTAATATGTTTGAAGATTTAAAACCACATTTAATAGAACTTAGAAAAAGACTTTTTATAAGCGTAGCATGCGTTTTTATATTGTTTTTTGTATGCTTTGCTTTTAATAGCTATATTATAAATATCTTACAAACTCCTATTGTAAAAATCTTACCTGAATTTTCAAATCAAATAACCTTTGTTGAGTTGCAAGAACCCTTATTCACTGCGATGAAAGTAAGCTTTTTTGCTGCCTTTATACTCTCTTTGCCCGTGATTTTTTGGCAGTTTTGGAAATTTGTAGAACCAGGTCTTTATGATAATGAAAAAAAGCTAGTCTTGCCCTTTGTAAGCTTTGCTAGTATAATGTTTATTTTAGGTTGCTTGTTTTGCTATTTTATAGTAGTTCCCCTAGCCTTTAAATTTTTGATAGACTTTGGCGTTGATATGCAAAATTTTAAGCCCTTAATTAGCATAGGACTTTATGTTGGCTTTTTTACAAAATTAATGATAGCCTTTGGACTTGCCTTTGAAATGCCTGTGATTACTTATTTTTTTGCAAAATTAGGGCTTGTTGATGATATTTTTTTAAAAAAACATTTTAGGGTAAGTGTATTAATTATCTTTGTCTTTGCTGCGATGATGACACCACCTGATGTAATATCACAATTTTTAATGGCTATTCCACTATGTGCTTTATATGGACTTTCGATAATGATTGCAAAAAAGGTAAATCCAGCCAAAAAAGATAAAAATGATTCATGAAGATTTATTGCTTTTAAATTATGATTATGAGTTGCCAAAAAATTTAATAGCAAATTATCCCTTAATACCCCAAGAAGATGCTAAAATTCTAGTTTATGATAGAAAAAATGACAAAATAAGGCATTTACAATTTAAACATTTAAGCGAAATTTTGCCAGATTGTGAGATTATTTTTAATGATACAAAGGTAATTAAGGCCAGAATTTATGGAAAAAAGCAAAGTGGAGGCAAGATAGAATGCTTTTTACACCAGCCCTTAAACGATAATGCTTTTTTAGCACAAATTAAAGGCAGGGTTAAAAAGGGTGAAATTTTAGATTTTGACAACAATTTAAAAGTAGAAATTTTAGAACTTTTAGAAAATGGAATAAGAAAAATTAAATTCATTAAAGATAAAGAACTTTTACAAACTAAGCAAGTTTTTGAACTTTTAGAACAAATCGGCCACATACCTCTTCCTCCTTACATAAAAAGAGCTTATGAAAAAAGCGATGAAATCACTTATCAAAGTATTTTTGCTAGGAATTTAGGAGCAGTAGCAGCCCCAACTGCTAGTCTTCATTTTAGTAAAAATTTAATAAACACCTTGCAAAAAAATCATAATTTACATTTTATAACCTTACATGTTGGGGCTGGTACCTTTAAGGGCGTTGAATGTGAAAATATACAAAATCACCTTATGCATAGTGAATTTTTTAATATAAATGAAGAAGTTACGAAGCTAATTTTAAGCGATAAAAATATACTTTGTGTAGGCACAACAGTTACTAGGTGCGTAGAATATTTTATAAGGACAAAAAAAACAAAGGGTTATTGTGATTTATTTTTACACCCCTTTAATAAGCCACTTAGGACAAATTTTTTACTTACAAATTTTCACCTGCCAAAGACTACCTTATTAATGCTAGTAGCTTCTTTTATAGGGCGTAAAAAAACCCTTGAACTTTATAAAGAAGCCATTTTAAAGCAATATCGCTTTTATTCTTATGGCGATGCTATGTTAATAATATAAAAAATTAAAAAATTTAAAGAAAATATACCTGTTTTAAAGCAAAAAATTGTTAAAATTACGCATTAAAAATTAAGGATGATTATGAAAAGTTTAAAAAAACACAGCGACAATGTAGACCAGATTAACCAGTTTGCCGAAAGACTAGGAATAGAAGAAAAAGATAAAACCGTTTTTAGAGTTAGTAAAAATACAGATAATGCAAAGATTTTAAGTCTTATACATGGTCATTGTAATGGGCCTGAGCCTTGGTTTGTGATAGATGAAAATGATAATTTACACACTATGATTTCACTTTCTACGCTTAAAAATATCTTAGATAACCTTAGACAAAATCAAAAAGAAAATTTCGAATTAAGGCTTGAAAAGGCTATTTATCAACAAATTCCTATTGATTTTAATGATGTGTGGCTGGTAGCAATGGATGCCATTAAAGAAAAATTTCAAGACAGAGGCGTTAACATAGATGTAGACCTTGATAAAATCGTAGCTGAAGTAAAAAAGAAACACCCAAATTTATTTGTAGATATGCAAGAAATGATAGACAAGGCAAGGGACAATGAGAGATTATAAAAGCTTTGTAAAATACTCAAAAGCTGGACCAAGATATACCTCATACCCTACTGCTATTGAATTTAGCACAAATTTTAAATATGAAAAATACATAGAACTTTTAAAAAAGCAAGATAGGGATTTATCTTTATATTTTCACCTGCCTTTTTGTAGAAGTGCTTGTTATTTTTGTGGCTGTAATGTAATTTACACTGCAAAAGAAGAAAATAAAGAAAGATATCTAAGCTATATTTTCAAAGAACTTGACTTGCTTAGCAAAATCATTAATACTAAAAGAAAGGTTATACAAATGCACTTTGGAGGTGGGACCCCTACTTTTTTTAGTGCTAAGCAACTTGAAAGATTGATTTTAAAAATAAAAGAAAAATTTATAAATCTTGATGAAAGGGCTGAGATTAGCTGTGAGATTGACCCTAGATTTTTAAACGAAGAACAAGCCAGTGTACTTACAAAACATGGCTTTAATAGGATTAGCTTTGGGGTACAAGACTTTGATGAAAGGGTACAAAAAGAAATTCATAGAATTCAACCCTTTGAGTTAACTCAAAATGTCGTAAATTTGGTAAGAAGCAAGGGTATAAAATCTGTTAATATAGACTTAATTTATGGACTTCCTTATCAAAGCCTTGAAAGTTTTGAAAAAACCCTTGAAAAAGCCCTTATAATAAACCCTGACCGCTTTGCAATATTTAATTACGCCCATGTGCCTTGGCTTAAAAAAAATATGAGAAAATTTAATGAAAGTACTATACCAAGCCCTGATATAAAACTTGCTATCTTGGAATATTGTGAAAAATTTCTTACTCAAAATGATTATAAAATGATAGGAATGGACCATTTTGCAAAGGCTGATGATGAGCTTTTTAAAGCCCTTGAAAATGGCACTTTACATAGAAATTTTCAAGGTTATACTACCAAAGGTGGGGCTGATTTAATAGGAGTTGGCTTAACTAGCATAGGAGAAGGTGTTAATCATTATGCACAAAATTTTAAGGATATGCCTTCGTATGAAAGGGCTATTGATAATGATTGTTTGCCCTTTGAAAAGGGAATTTTATTAAATAATGATGATATGCTTAGAAAGGCTGTAATTATGTCTTTAATGGCAAATTTTGCTCTAAATATCAAGGATATAGAAAAGGAATTTAATATAGATTTTTTTGAATATTTTAATGATGATTTAAAAGAACTGCAAGAATATAAAAATTTTCTAAGCATAGATAAAAACTCCATTAAGGTTAATGAAACTGGGGTCTTACTCATTAGAAATATAGCTATGTGTTTTGATGCTTATTATAAAAAAATAAGTGAAGATAAAAAAGTCTTTTCAAAAACGGTTTAAATAATGAATTTATCAAAGCTTTATAATGCTTGTGTGAAATGTGGCAAGTGTATACCAGAGTGTACAATACATAAAATAAATTCTGATGAGATTACCTCGCCTCGTGGCTTTTTAGACCTTTTGCAAGCTTATAAAGAAGGTGATATTAAGCTAGATAAAGAAGCTAAAAAAGTATTTGAGTCTTGTTTTTTGTGTACAAACTGCGTTGAAGTGTGTCCTAATCATATTCAAGTTGATAATGCCATTGAAAATATTCGCTATGATATAGCTAAAAAATTTGGCATTGCTTGGTATAAAAAGCTTATTTTTTATTTTTTAAATAATAGAAAAATCCTTGATATAGTGGCTAAATTTGGCTTTGTCTTTCAAAGCTGTGCCTTTAAAATCCATGATAAAAACGATGGTATGCAAGCTAAATTTTCAATGCCCTTTATTAAAAAGGGTCGTTTTTTAACTAGCTTTAAAAAGAAAAGTTTTTTAAATTCAAACCCTGATTTTATAGATAATGGTGGGAGTCAAAATATAGGCTTTTTTGTGGGCTGCTTATCAAATTATTTTTATATTGAAGGTGCGAAATCAGTTTTAAAAGTAGCAAAGGCCTTAAAAATCAATGTTGATTTGATGAAAGAACAGCTTTGCTGTGGGGCACCTCAATTTTTCACGGGCGATTTTAAAAGCGTTTCAAAACTAGCAAAGCAAAATATAATTTATTTTGAAAAAAAGCTTGAAAAGCTTGATTTTATCATAACCATAGAGGCTACTTGTTCGGCTATGATAAATGTGGATTATGAGCATTTTTTTACTATGCAAAATGAACTTGATTGGGCTAAAAGGGCAAAAGAAATTTCATCAAAAATCATACTAGCAACCAAATTTTTTCACGACCATACCAAACTTTTAGAACTTCTTAAAGATAACAAAAAACAAAATTTAAGCCTAACTTATCACGACCCTTGCCATGCTAGAAAAATGCAGGGAGTTTTCAAAGAACCAAGAACTTTATTAAAGCAAAATTTCGTTTTTAAAGAATTAGAAAATTCAAATTCTTGCTGTGGTTTTGGTGGGGTTAGTATGCAAAGTGATTATTATGAAAAGTCTTTAGAAGTGGGGATTAAAAAGGCAAAGGATATTGAAAAATGCGAAGTTTTGGTTGTAAGTGCTGAGTGTTCTGCTTGTAGAATGCAAATTTCAAATGCCCTAATACAAAATAAAAGCAAAACTATATTTAAAAATCCACTTGAATTAATAGCCATGGCTTTGGAGGATAAATGAAACTTAGTTTTCAAGGATTAACAAAAGAGTATAAAATTCACAAATCTTATTTTTGCAAAAGGGCATTTATACTAGAAGATACCATTGAAAATAGAGATGAAAGTGTTTTTATAACGCCTTTAATTAATATCTTAGAATTCAAGGATGATAGTTTTTCATTTAATGAAATTTACACACATTTAAACGAAGAAGAACAAGAAAATTTAATAATAATCGAAGAAGAAAATTTACAAGATGATTTTGAAAAAAATGATATAGAAAAAAAAGAAACTTTAGAAAACTCAAATTTTAAAAAGATAAAAAATTTTAAGCAAATTAGTAAAATTTCTCGTTTCTTTTCAAATTCATGTTTTGATATTTATCAAAAAAAATACGCACAAAATGAGCTTTTACATAAAAAAACTAGCGATAAGGTGCATATTTTTGAACATATTTCTTTTTTCGAATTTGATAGCTTGTTTACTAAGATTGAACTTTTAAATTATGACCCAGCCACTGATAGCCTTAGTTTTAACCTTGATTTATTTCCAAGTGGGGTAAAGTACAAATATGCCATTTATGAAAATAGCTTACTCATTATTTTATTAGGTTCTATATCAAATGAGAATTTATTTAAATTCTTAAAAAGCTTTGTTTATAAAAATAAAAATAAGGCAAGTTGTGAGAAAATTTTTACCTTAAATATCAATCAAAACCCAGTTTTTGTCTTAAATTTAAAATTAGTTGACGAACCTATGAACTTTGCAAGATAAATTTAGTTTTTAAGCCCTTTTTATCAATATCTTTTAGGCTTAAATTTGAAGGTAAATTTTCTAAAAGAATTTTGCAAGAATTAATACCTTTTAAGGCAATATGCCTTAACAAAAGCCCACGATAAGCCTTTGCAAAATGGCTTACCACCTTGCCATTTTTTAGGAATTTAAAAACATAAAATTCTTTATTTGGGATATAAAATTTATCATAAAAACTAGCCCTTAAATCTAAAATTTCATCATCTTTTAAGTACTCATTTAAGGCCTTTGAAAAATGATTTTTATAAAATTTTTCTATCTCAAAATTTGGTAATTTAAAGCCTTGCTTAAATTTATAAAAGGGCAAAGCATCACTTGCCAAAACTGGCCCAAAGAGATTTGAAAAGATAAGCACATTTTTAAGTAAAAAGTTTTGAGCCCTTTCATCTAGGCTTAAAAAAGCTAAATTTTCATAACTAACCCCATTATAAAGTTCTATGGCCCTTGTAGTATTTGCTTTTTTTAAATCATTTTTAAATTTTTCAAAATTATTTTTTAAGCCAAAAAGTCCTTGCAAAAGTGTATCATCATTAGAATTTATAACTTCTTCATAAGCCTTTAAAGCTTGCATTCTATAAGTAAAAAGTTCTTTAAAGATAAAAGAGTCCTTGCTTATAAAAGGACCCTTACAATCATAATTTTTTGCCTCGCTTGGAGAAAAAAGTATTTTCATAGCCTAAAAATCAAAATCAGTATAAGGTATTAAATTATCAGCCACAAAAAGCCATAAGGTATTAATATCATTAAGTACATTTTTACCATTAATGGTTATAGCCATGTATTTAAATGGGTCTTTTGCAAGTGTATCTAAGTTTACATCGCCAAATACCATATTTAAATTTAGCTTATAAACAGGCTTTTCTGTAATGCTATCTACAAGGTTTAAGATATTTTTCATGCTTGTATTTAACCTTGCATCATCACCATGTAATATAATAGAACTTATAGTACTTTTAATAGCAGCAACATAGCTTTTTAAAGCATTTTTACTATCAAAGCTAATATTTAGCTTTGTATCTAGTAAATGTATATAACTAAGGCTTTCCAGCAAGGATACTAAGGCCTGTGGATCTTGTACCTCTTGAGGGCTAAAAAACATAGTAGCAAGTTTTAAATTTATATTATCGTTAAGTTCTATAGCATCAGTGTTAAATTTCAAATTTATTTTATCAAACCAATCCAAACCTGCATTTTTAAACACGGCACTAGAATTTATATTTGCCTTCAATGGTCCTTTAAGCCCTATTAATGCATAATCATAAATAATTTTTATGCCATCATTTTGTCTACTCATAATTATATCGCCCTGCCATTTATACTCATCTTTTATAAAATTAGCAAGCAGAGAATTTAAACTTTCATCTCCTGTACTAACTGAGTCAGTTAATAAATTTGCTACTTCATCTCCTATTTTAAGACCACTTATATTTATAGTATGTTTTAATTTTTTTTTATTTTTAAACATATCTTCTATATATTGTTTATATGAAATTTCGCCTTCTTTTTTGCCTGTATAAACTTCATTAAAACGAAGACTTATTTTATTTGCTTGAAGTAAGGGTGCTTGTTTATAATCTTGAAAAATATCGCTACTATAAAGCTTAAAACCATCATTTTCACAAAGTATAAAGGAGCTATCATTTTTGCAAACAAAATTTGAAATTTCAAGTTCTTTTTTATCCTTTATAAACCATTCTTTATACGAATTTGAAAATTCATTAACCCTAGTTTCGTATTTTTTAACAATCTCATCTTCTATAGAATTAGAACACGCCACAAAGATAAAAGCAAACAAGCTTAACAGCAAAGCCTTTTTCATAACTTCTCCTTAAAAAAATAAACAAAATTATATTTATTTTTCATTAAATCATAGTAAAGTTATAAATTTTTTAAAAAAAAATGTTTTTATCCTAAATCATTAAATAAAAAAAAGTATAATGGCAAAAATTTTTTTGAAAGGTAGGATATGAAAAAAATACTCCTTAGTGTTTTTGCACTCTTTGTTGCACTATTTTTGAGTGCTTGTTCTGATTCTAAACCAACTACAAATTCAAATGTAGATAGTAATGAGTCAGCAAAACTTAGCGTCTTAGATGAGATTAAGAAAAAAGACGTTATTAGAATAGGCGTTTTTGGAGATAAGCCTCCATTTGGTTATGTTGATGCAAATGGAAAGAATCAAGGTTATGATGTAGTACTTGCAAAACGTATCGCAAAAGAACTTTTAGGCGATGAAAATAAGGTAGAATTTGTACTTGTTGAGGCTGCTAATAGGGTTGAGTTTTTAAAGTCTAATAAGGTAGATGTTATCTTAGCAAATTTCACTCAAACTCCTGAAAGGGCCGAACAAGTTGATTTTGCAAAACCTTATATGAAAGTAGCCTTAGGCGTTGCTGTGCCAAATGATTCAAATATTGAAAAAATCGAGGATTTAAGGGATAAAACCTTACTTTTAAATAAGGGTACTACAGCAGATGCTTATTTTACTAAAAATCACCCTGATTTTAAAAGCTTAAAATATGACCAAAACACAGAAACCTTTGCTGCACTAATGGATAAAAGAGGAGAAGCTTTAAGCCATGATAATACCTTGCTTTTTGCCTGGGTAAAAGAACACCCTGATTATAAGGTAGTTATTAAAGAACTTGGAAACCTTGATGTAATCGCCCCTGCAGTTTCAAAAGGCAATAAAGAATTAAAAGATTTTATTGATAATTTAATAGTAAATCTTGGTAAAGAACAATTCTTCCATAAAGCCTATGATGATACCCTAAAAGCTCATTTTTCAGATGATATTAAGGCTGATGATGTAGTTATTGAGGGTGGTGAGTTTTAATTTTAGGGCGACTTCGCCCTATTTTTTTAAAATATGAAAAAAATATTAATATTAATCTTATCATTTATAGCCTTATTTTCAAGCGAGTTATCAATGGATAATATGATTGTAAGAATTTCAGATATTAAAATTTACCCTGAATATTTAAACGAGTATTTAACTTATGCTAAAGAAGTAGCAGAAACTTCCATGGAAAAAGAAAAAGGCGTTATCGCACTTTATCCTATGATAGTTATTAAAGATAATACTCAAATTAAAATTTTAGAAATTTACAAAAATCAAGTTGCTTATGAAGAACATATCAAAACAAAACATTTTCAAAAATACAAACAAGGAACATTACACATGGTAAAGTCCCTTGAATTAATAGACACCTATCAACTAAGTGAAAAGAATTTTAAAAGAATTTTTAAATATTAATCAAAATTTCATTTTTTATAAATTATTAATAAGATTTTGTTAAAATCCCTAAAAAATTTAAGGATAAATAATGCAAGATTGTATGCAGTATGAACCATTTATGAAAGATATAAAAAGCGATATTTTTGAAAAAGTTTTAACCCAAAGAAATTCTTATGAAGAAAGCGAATTTAATGAAGTTGATATTAAAAAGGCATTAAATGCTGAATACTTAAACGAAAATGATTTAAAAGCCCTACTTTCAAGTAAGGCTGAAAATTTCATAGATGAGATAGTCTTAAAGGCAGCTAAGGTACAAAAAAAATACTTTGGAAATTGTATTTTTTTATTTACCCCTCTTTATTTAAGTAATTTTTGTGCTAGTAAATGCGTGTATTGTGGCTTTCAAAAGGGCAATAACATAGCCAGGGCAAAATTAAGCGAAGAAGAGATTGAAGAAGAATTACAAATCATTGCAAAAAGTGGTTTAGAAGAGCTCTTACTTTTAACTGGCGAAGGACGCGAATTTGCAAGCGTTGAGTATATTAGCAAAGCTTGTAAAATGGCAAGAAAATATTTTAAGGTAGTTGGGGTTGAAATTTACCCTTTAAATGTCGATGAGTACGAAATTTTACATAAATCAGGCTGTGATTATGTAACCATTTTTCAAGAAACTTATAATCCACAAAAATACGAAAAATTGCACCTAGCAGGTGAAAAACGCGTTATGCCTTATAGATTTAATGGCCAGGAAAGGGCCCTAAGGGCTGGAATGCGTGGGGTTGCCTTTGGGGCATTACTTGGCATTGATGATTTTAGAAAAGATGCCCTGTCTTGTGCACTACACGCCTTTTATTTACAAAAACTTTACCCTCACGCTGAAATTTCAATATCTGTACCAAGGTTAAGACCTATAATAAACAATAACAAAATTCGCCCAAAGGATGTTAGCGAAAAAAGATTATTACAAGTTTTATGTGCTTATCGTTTGTTTTTGCCTTTTGCAAATTTAGTTATATCAAGTCGCGAAAGAGCTGGTTTTAGAGATGAAGTTATAAAATATGGGGCTACTAAAATGAGTGCTGGGGTAAGCGTTGGCATAGGCGAACACAGAGGCGACAAAAAGGGCGATAATCAATTTGAAATAGCTGATAATAGAGATGTAAAAAGTATTTTAAAAATGCTAAATTCTAACAATTTTCAAGCTGTAATGAGTGATAGTATTTATGTGGGATAAAAAAATCATCGCAATTAGCGATATGGACCTAGTTGAAGGCGATTTTTTAAAGCAGGTTGAAAAACTCGCAAGGGCTAAGGTTGATGCCTTTGTTTTAAGGGAAAAAAAGCTTAGCGAATTCGAATATATGGACCTTGCAAAAGAGGTATTGAAAATTTGCAATAAGGCTAAGATAACTTGCATTTTGCATACCTATGATAGATTAAGTTTAAGGCTTGGACATAGACAATTTCATGCTACCTTGCCACTTTTAAGACAAGATAGTAAAATCGTGCGTTATTTTTACTCAATAGGCACTTCTATACATTCAAAAGAAGAGCTTTTAGAGGCCATGAGTTATAGGGTAAATTACGCCTTTGTGGGTCATATTTTTGAAAGTTCTTGTAAGAAAGATTTAGCACCAAAGGGGCTTGAGTTTTTAAAAGAACTTTGTTCATTTAGTAAAATTCCACTCTTTGCAATAGGTGGGATAAACGCTAATAATATCAATCTTTTAAAGGATATTAACATAAGTGGCGTTTGCATGAGAGAAGCACTAATGTGCGAAAAAAATCCTAAAAAGCTTGTGAAATTTTGCAAGGAAAGTTTAAAGAATTTATAAAGGAAAAAAAATGAATCAAACTTGGACACATGAAAATTATGTTGATGATTTTGTAAAAGCAAATTTATCAAATTTAGGACTTGTAAAGGGTAGAGATTTTTATGAAAAAAGAGCTTACTCGCTTTATTAAAAGAGGCTTTGCAAGGTACAAGTAAGACAGCTAAAAAATGGGTACTAAGATTCCAGATTTTAGCATTGAAATTTATAAAAATACTGCAAACCAGCCTATACTTATTCTTTTTGAATGCAAACTTCACCTTTCAAAGCTAATTTTAAATAAAAACAATAATATCAGTCTTAAAAAAGGGCCATTGGTGATTATGCAGTTAATGGGAGCGTTTATTATGCAAAAAGCATTATTGAAAGTGGCAAATATAAAGAAGCTATTGCTATAGGCGTAGCAGGAGATGATAAAAAATAATGTTAAAATGCAAATGTATTATGTTTATGGCTCAAGCCTTTTTTCTCATAAGCTTTTAGATAATCAAACTTTTGATTTTTTAGAAAATAAAAAGACCTTTGCAACCTTTTATAAATCAGCCATTTTAACCAAAGAAGATAAACATAAACTCATTATTAAAACTCAAAACTATCTACAAGAACGCTAAAAAGCTTAATAAACTTATGCACAATCACAACATAACAGCACCTCAAAGAGTACTTTACATATTAGGTATGCTTTTATCTATGCAAGATATAGAGGATGAAAGAGGTCTTAGTATAGAAAATTTACAAGGTTCTCAACTAGAAAATAAAAGAGATGGAAAGCTTATAATAAATCAAATAGAAGAATTTTTAAAACATAAAATCAAAGATGAAACAAAAAGAAATCTTATGTTAAGTTCTTTTAATGAAATTTCAAAGGACTTAGATAGGGATAAAATTCAAACTATAAGCACGACTAGTGATTCAAAAATTGCTAGTAGCTAATCTACTAGCTACTCAATCAAGCACAAATAAACAAATTTTTACTTATATTTATCATTATATTTTTAAACAAATCAAAATCAAAGGACACGCTGATATAATGGGGCAAATATATAGTGAGTTTTTAAAATATACCCTAGGTGATGGCAAAGAACTTGGCATTGTCTTAACCTCTCCTTATATAACCAAAATGATGGCCCAAATCTTAGAAATCGATGAAGATTGTAAGGTTATGGACTTAGCTACAGGTTCAACTGGATTTTTAATATCTGCTATGGAACTTATGATAAAAAGGGTAAAAAATAAATTTAGTAAGGATAGTACTAAAACAAATGAAAAAATCAAAACCATAAAGCAAAATCAACTCTTAGGCGTAGAATACAACGCTGAAATGTTTACCCTTGCTACTACAAATATGATTTTAAGAGGCGATGGAAGTTCAAAAATTCAAAAGGCAAACACCTTTGATACGCCACCAAGCCTTTATGAATATTTTAAGGCAACTAGAATTTTACTAAATTCTCCATTTACTTGGGATGAAAATGGTATGCCATTTATAGAATTTGGATTAAGAAATATGCAAAAAGGATGGCTTGTAGCTATCATTATACAAGATTTAGCAGGAAGTGGTAAGGCTACAAAAAGCAATACTAAAATTCTAAAAAATCACACTTTAAAGGCAAGTATTAAAATGCCTATGGATTTATTTCAACCTATGGCTGGAGTTCAAACTAATATTTATATCTTTGAGACAAAAATTCCTCACGATTTTGAAAAGCCTGTAAAATTTATAGATTTTAGAAATGATGGCTATAAGCGTACAAAAAATACCTTGCAAGAAATTTCAAACCCTGAGTTAAGGTATAAAGAAATAATCAATATCTACAAGGCAGGTAAAAACGCAAAAATAACTAAGGACTTATGGAATATTGATAAAAATTTATATAGAAGATTTTATCGATTCTAGTGGTTGTGATTGGAATTTTGACCAGCATAAAAAGATAGATTCTAAGCCTAGTTTAGTAGACTTTAAAAAAATGTAAGTGATTTTCTAGCCTTTGAGATTTCTCAAATATTAAAAAACGAGGTCAAAGAAAAATCTTTTTTTTAAGCCACTCTATTAAGGCTTGAAGAAAAATTCAAGCAAGAGGGTGGCGAATTTAGGGAATTTAGGTTAAAAGATTTATTTTTTTGTGAAAGAGGTACGAGATTAGTTAAAAATGATAGAATTAAGGGCGAAATTCCTTTAATAACAGCAGGGGAACAAAATCAAGGCGTAAAAGAATTTATAGGCAATGAAAATCAAAAAATTTTTTCTAACGCTATTACTATTGATATGTTTTGTAATTCTTTTATTCATATTAGCCTTTTTGTTGCGATGATAATATTTTAGTTTTAACAGCTAAAATTCCTATAAATAGATTTAGTATGCAATATATTAGCACGACAATTGGCAAAGATAAAGAAAAATGGAGTTATGGAAAACAATATCGACAAAATAGTTTTATAAAACATAAAATAACCTTACCCGTTAAAAACAACCAAATCGCCTTTGATTATATGGAAAGCTACGTACGCGAACTTGATGCCTATCTTACAGTTAGTGGCTTGAAAGATTATGTATTAAACGAAGAAGAAAAACAAGTACTTAACGTCTTTAACGCACTTAATAGGGGGGTCTAAGGGTATCTTAGATTCTAATTACTCAAATTTACAATGGCAGAAAGTTAAAATTGGGGATTTATTTAATATTCACCCGACAAGTTCGTATGGATACACAAATTCAACACTATTTAAAACAAAAGGCAAAGTGCCTGTAGTGGTTAATTCAAGTTTATCAAATGGAATCGGTGGATATGTTGATTTACCACCTACAGAAAAAGGCAATATGATAACTTATAGCGATACAACTACGTCAGATGCTATTTTTATCAACCAAATAACTTTATAGGTTATTCTCATATTCAAGGCTTATATCCTTACGATTCTAATTTATGGAATGAAAAGCGTTATATATATTTTTTAACTACATTCAAAAAAGCAGCCTTTTCAAGATTTGATTATGCAAATAAATTTAATCGTAAGATTGCAAAAGAAATGTTTGTAACTTTCCCCACAAACAAAGACAAGCAAATCGCCTTTGATTTTATAGAAAAATTTATAAGGGCTATTCAAAAAGAAAGTATAAAGGAAGTAGTTTTATATACTGAAAGAAAAATAAAGGCTTATGAAAGGGTTATTAATAATTAAGCCTTTAAATATTTTTACTACCTTTTAAGGTAGTAAAAATATTTTATATTATCGTTAAAAAACAATAGCAAAGTACTAGGTATATAAAATAATAAAGATAGCATAGCACATATTTTAAATATTTTATTTTTATTGAAAAACCAAGATATAAAACCGGTAGCACCAACAATACCATATAATAAAAAGCATAAATAAATAATACTTTCTACAAAACTTAACTCATTATTAAATACTAAATAACTAAAAACTAAAGCGTATATAAATGGCAAACCAAAATACCATAATAAAAAATAAGTAACAGAAATATTATTTTTATATTGTTCTGCAAAAACACTTAAAATTCCTAATAAGAAAATTAAAATAATCTTCCATAAGCCCTGAAAAAATAAAACTTCAAAATCTCTACTTGACTCAAAAAACATTCCATAAAGCAATAATAACAATAAAGACAGCCAAAATATCAATATGGATTTTTTAAACTTATTCATCTACCGAAGAAAAATCTTTCTAATAAATTAAATGGTGATAATAAATTGCATATTGTAAAAAAGATAAAAATAGCAATTCTTAAATTTTTAAATTTATAAGCTAAAAATAATAAAATAAAATCAAATAAAAAACAAATAATTTTAATATAATAAACGTTTTTGCTTACTTTCAATTCTGTTTGAAATAAACCCCATGAATCATTGCTACTTATTAATAAATATGTATCATGTAAAAAAAATACTAAATAACAAAACGACAAAATAACAGCAAAAAATCTTAATTTTTGCGTAAAGATAAAAACTATAGGACTTAAAACAAGAAAAAAATATATTATCATTGTATAATTTTGCATTCTTTAAGTAAATTAAATAAATTACTAGAACATTCTATCTTTGTATAGTTTTCATATTTTACAAATAAAGGGATTTTAACATTATTTTTTAAAATTTCATCTTTATAAATTTGAATTAGCTCTAATAAGATTTTAAAAAATTTATCATTATTATCCTATAAATGAATACATCCAGCACTTCCAGCACTCCAACCACCATGAATATAAAATCCAGTTCTATTGTAAGTTTCTTGATTATTTAAATTTATTGGGACATTTTTATTACCCCAACTAGTTCTATAAAATGCTACATCGCTTATTTTATCAATTTCTATAAAATACTTTCTGATATAGGACCTTCGTTTTTTAACATTTGTCTTTCTTGTTTATAGGTAAAATAATATTTATTATTTTCTAATTGTGGTTTGCCACTTACTGCTTGAAAAGAATGTTGAAGTTTATTTTTAATGAATATATCTAAACTTTTACCATTAAATTTTAAAGATATTAATTCTTCTTTTGTAAGTTTCCTTATCCTTTTCCTATTCCCTAAACATTTTACTCTCACTTAAAGATATAATAAAAACTCTAAAATCAACTTCAATGTAACCTTTTTCTATATCCCTAGTAGTAATTTGTAATTTTTGAGCTATTAAGTTATTTGCCTCATAATTATCTTTAAAAGGAATAAAGGATAAAAATATATTTTAGTATCTTGTAAAACTAATTGTCCATATTTATTTTTTTTGTATATTTTTGTCTAAATTTATTTTAAAGATAATTAT